>WHSR01000039.1 GCA_009379995.1 Streptosporangiales bacterium | reverse complement strand
GGCGATCTCGGAGTGCACCGGGTCGACCTTCCAGGTGCCGACCAGGTAGCCGGGGATCGCGACGGTCGCGGGGGCGAGGTTCATAGCTTCCTCCATGGATGTGGTGCCGCGGCTACGCGGCGCGGGCGGTGGTGGGGACGCTGCGGAACGAGCGAGCCGCACCGCCTCGGCCTCACGGATTAGTGCCTGGTGTCTGTGTCGGAGCTCGTGTCGGAGCAGGTATGGGTGCATGAAAGGGTCCATGGGTTCGGCTCCCATCTCGGCTAGGCATGGACATCGCACGGGCGTGCCGAGGTGCCGTCCGAACGAGTGCACGGAAGGCGGCGGCCAGGCGCGGAGGACGCGGGCGACCCGGTAGCGGATGCCGCGTCCGGCGTGGCGTCGGTGCCGTCGTGTCCTGACGGGGGTGTGCTGGCGGTTCTCGGTGAGGTACTTGTCAGCCCAGATCACGCGGACCATGTCCGGGTTCAACGGAACGTCCATGAGCGTGCTCCTGTTCGCCGTACGTCGCCTAGTACATCGTACGAGGCTAGTACGTCGAACGTTAGATGTACGATGTACGGGTTGTCAAGGCCTATCGAAGGAGGCGCCGATGCCCGGCCCTGATCAGCACAACCCGCGGGGGGAGGCTGATTTGATTTGGTTGCGTCCCGAACGGGTCCGACGGGAGCGGCCATCGTTGAGCCGCGACGAGATCACCAGAACCGCGATCGACCTGGCCGACCGGGACGGGCTTGAGGCGGTGTCAATTCGCCGCATCGCGGCTGCCCTTGGCGCGGGCGCCAACTCGCTGTACTGGTACATCTCCAGCAAGGACGACCTGTATGAGTTGATGGCCGATGAGGTAATTGGGGAGATCGCACTACCCGACCCACCGTCTGGTGACTGGCGCGCCGACCTGCGGGCCATCGCCCACAACACTCAGGAGACGTTTTCCCGCCACCGCTGGTTTGTGCTGCTGGGCATCCAGCCGGGACTCGGTCCGAAGACACGCCGCTACGGGCAGGTCGCGATGGCCTGCCTGGACAACCTGCACCTCGACCTGAACACCAAGATCAACATGCTCGCGGCCCTCAACAACTACCTGTTCGGGTTCGCCCACCGCGAAACCGCATGGGCCGACCTTCAGAAACGTACCGGCCTGACCGAACAACAATGGAACGACCGGCTCCGCGGCATGATCGACCACGCGGCGCATCAAGACACGGAGTTGGCCGAGCACATGACGGC
This sequence comes from Streptosporangiales bacterium, assembly GCA_009379995.1. GTDB lineage: Bacteria > Actinomycetota > Actinomycetes > Streptosporangiales > WHSR01 > WHSR01. The sequence goes on along the minus strand of WHSR01000039.1, from coordinate 44,132 downwards.
ACGCCTCCAGCTTCCCGGCGAAGAGCCCTTCGAGTTTGGGCTCACCTGCCTGCTCGAGGGCATCGCCGCCCTCACCAACCGCAGCCCCACCCCCCGCCCCAGCTGACCACACTGGACACCTCATGAACGGAATCGTCCGCACCGGCGACGGGGTGACGTTGCGCTACACAGACACCTGCAGCGGACGACCCGTGGTCCTCATCCACGGCTGGTCGCAATCAGCCGTGCTCTGGCGATACCAAACCGAACACCTTTCCACCCGTTACCGGGTGATCGCCTACGACCAACGCGGCCACGGCACCTCCGACAAACCCACCCACGGCTACAAAATCCACCGCCTCGCCCACGACCTACACGAACTCCTCACCGCACTCGACCTCAACAACGTCACCCTCGTCGCCCACTCCATGGGATGCTCGGTGACCTTCGCCTACCTCGAACTCTTCGGCAACCACCGCCTCGCCAAAATCGCCCTCCTCGACCCCGCCCCGTTCTTGACCACCAACCCCACATGGACCCAGCAAACCCGCGCCCAAGCTGGATCACTGTTCACACCAGACGAGGTCACGCACACCTACAACACATTGAACACAGCCACACGCGACCCAACACACACCAGGAGCATTATCGACACCATGCTCACCCCCACCGCCGACCCAGAGCTACGAGACTGGATCATTCAGCAAAACCACAAGATGCCCGGCCCACAAGCAGCCGCCCTGCTCTACAACCACGCACACCAAGACTGGAGAGACCTCATCCCCCGCATCACCTTCCCCACCCTCCTCATCGCCGGAGCCGCCAGCATCAACCCCCTCACCACATCCAAATGGATCAGCCAACAAATACCGCGAGCACAACTACGAATCATCGAAAAACACGACCGTGGCAGCCACTTCGCGTTCCTCGAAAACCCCACCCACGTCAACACACTCCTCAACGACTTCATCGACTAAGACCCGACTCTACCCCGTGAACGAAGCAGATCCAATGGAATACCGCACGTTCGGAATACATGCGCCCCCTACCTCACCTCGCCGACCTGCAGGTTCGTGTTCGCCGACGCCGGGTCCGCCGGACGCCTGGTTGGCTGGGCCGGGCAAACCCTGCGCACCACCCTCAGCATTGCCCGCAAGCCCGCAGATCAGAAGGGGTTCGCCGTGCTCCCACGCCGATCGGCGGTCGAGCGGACGCTGGCGAGGCTCACCGCGCACCGGCGGCCGGCCCGCGACTACGAACGCGACCCCGCCACCAGCGAAGCCATGATCCGCTGGCCGCCATTGGCCTCATGACCCGCCGCCTGCCCCGCCGCGGACAGCCCGCCGTCCGTCCAGGCCCACGCCCCCGAGTACCTATAACAAACTCCTTCTCAAACACGCACTCAGGCCGCCACCAACGAGTCCGCCACCGAGCGGGTACGCGCGATCTTCGCCGGCCAGCTCGAGCCCGCGGTCGCGAGCGTGTGCGATCGTCGTGCGCAGGCGCCGCTGCGCGCGGGGCTCGTCGCCTCCCAGATCCTCGGGTTTGCGCTGTGCCGATACGTGCTGCGTCTACCACCCATCAGGGCCATGACCCGCACCGACATCATCGCCTGGCTCGGCCCGACGGTGCAGCGCTACCTCACCTCGGCCGCGACGACCACGTGAATCCTCGGCCTGGATCGGGTTGTGTCTGGCCTGTTGGACGGCGGCGACGATGCCGCCGACCATGATGACGCCGGTGAGCGTGATGTAGACGAAGAACACCGAGCCGAACACCATGATGCCGGCCGCTGTAATGGCGAGGGCGATGGCCCCGAGGGCCTGGCTGCGGGCATCGGGTGGGGCGTCGGCCCAGCCGACCGTGCGGGTCGCGGTCCACGCCTCACGGCCCAGGACACCGATGGCGGGCAGCAGCAGGAGGACGCCCCAGCGGGGATCGAACGGCGCAGGCACACCGAGGATGTCGAGCAGGTTCTGTAGCAGGAAGTAGTACACCCCGGCGGCAACCGCCAGCAGACCCGCCACCAGACGGGCAGTCTTGCGCGGGCCGCCGCTGAGCGGACGTTCGACGGCGTCGACGGCGTTCAGGGCGCAGTAGACGACGTAGCGGCGGCGCAGCACCACCACCGGGACGCCGACGATCTCACACCCGCCGTAGCCGGTGACGCTGATCACCAGCAGCGAAAGCCCGACATAGAAGTACAGTCCAGCGAACAGCGCCGCAGGCACCGCCACGAGCAGATCGATCCCGGCGAGCACCACGATCGGGGCCAGCAGCACAGAGGTGGCGGTCCACGGGTTCAACCACGCCAGAACACGCTCACCGAGCAGGTGCAACGCGGCCGTATACAGCACAGTGGCGGCGACCACGTAGCCGGCGATCTTGGCGACCTCGCCGACGCCCACCCCGCCGTCGAGGGCCAGCGACACACCCGCCAACACCAGCCACGCTCCGGTCAGCGCCCTCACGATCCGGCCGAACGGCCCCATGTCCCTGCCCAGCACGCCGGCCAGGCCCGGCCGGCCTCCCTCGGTCCCCATCCGATCTCCCTCTGCACGGGTGTCGAGATATGTCGTTTCCGGCAGTCTCATCCCTGTACCCCGCTACCAGGTCAAGGGGAACGACCCGGCCGCCGCCTCCGGGGCCCCGAGGACTTGACTCGGTACCTGAGTACGGGGTCGAGGATCGCCTCGTGGCTTGGCTGGGAGGGCGCGTTGCGCCCGGCGACGTAGTGATCGGTCGCGATCTGGGGCCGGTCGGGCGGTGGGGGCGGGTCGTGTCCGGAGCGCTGAGCCTGAGCTACGGGCTCGCCGGGTTCTTCGCAGGCGCGACGGCCCAGATCGCGGGGACCTTGGCCGTCGTGGCGCTGATCGCGGCGTACTACCTCATACTGCACCGACTGCTGGGAGAGCGACTGTTCGCCCGAGCCAACCCCTGGTTCGGGACGACCATCGTGCTCGGGTCGCTCGGGGTGTTCACCGCGCCGTTCATGCCGGAGGCGGTTCCACGTGGCGCCGGCCTGTACGTCGGCGCGGCGCTCATCTTCACCGCGGTGATCCGGTACGGCGGCTGCGAGGTAGTCGCCCCGCCCACGCTGCTGTTTCGCCGGCGGTACGTGCTCTATTGCCCGTGGAACGCGGTCGACGCGGCCGAACGTCCGCTCCACCGTCTCCGGATGGACACGGCCGCCTGGCTGACAGCCGTCGTCACCGGGGTGGTCGGGGTGTACTTCCTGCTCGGACGCGACGTCCTGGCGCGCTTCGGCGTGCCCGACCCGATAGCGCCACGTTGGGCGCTGCTGTTGCTCGCCCCGGCCGGCTTCCTCGCCTACCGGGCATGGCAGGCGGCGAGGCGGCCCGAGGCGGCGGACCGCGCGGCGGACCGCGCCGCGGATCGCGGTGAGGTTCGCGTGCTCGGGCTCGGCGCCGCGGTCCTCGTCGTCCTCGGGTTGTCCTTCGCCGAGCTGATCCCGCAGGGCATCGCCTGGCCCGCCGTGATGCTCGGCGGTCTCGCGTACGCCATCGGTCTCGCCGTGCTGGGGGCCGTACGCCGCCGCCGCATGGCGACCGACCCCGACTGACACGACGGGATTGACCCGGTAGCTCGGTACAGGGTTGAGGATAGAGGCATGCGTAGTGGTGAGGTGGCCGGCAAGGCCGGGGTGAACGTGCAGACCCTGCGGTACTACGAGCGGCGCGGTCTGCTCGCCGAGCCGCCCCGTTCCGCGGCCGGGTATCGGGCGTATCCGGCGGGTGCGGTGGAGGTGGTGCGGTTCGTCAAGCGTGCCCAGCAGTTGGGGTTCACTCTCGACGAGGTGGAGGAGCTGCTGGGCATGACCGATGGGGGACCGGCGAGCTGCGACGCCGCCCGGACGGTGGCCGAGCAGCGGCTCGCCGACCTGGAGGCCAAGATCGCCGACCTGCAACGAATGCGGGCCTCGCTGCGACGGTTGGTCGCCACCTGTTCGCGGCCGCGACGCGACCGGGAATGCCCACTGCTGCAGGCCGTCGGGACGAACGCGGAGGGCTCTTAGCCTCTCGGACTCAGGGCAGGGAAACGGTCTTGGTGCCGCCGCCGTATCCGTACCGCTTGTCGCGGCCTTCGACGATCACTTCCTGCACGCCGGCGGGGATGCGCACCCCGGTCTGGGTGCGGGTGAAGGGCTGCTCGTCCGCGTGGTCGTGGAAGAGGGTGTGCTCGCCGTAGACGGTCCCGTCCCGGCCCTTCACCCGCCATCCGTCGGCGTACCGCTGCGGGGTGTCGTACGACGAGCTGATCGTGACAGTGAAGGTGAAGGTGTCCCCGGTCCGCTCCGCCGTCGCGTCGACGACGTCCGGGTACCGCTGGGCGCTGTGATCGCCGCGCGGAGATTCGACCCGGGGCGCGGCTTCCGGAGCTCCGCTCCTCCGAGGCGCAGCCGGCCAGCAGAACGGGGACCGCGACCGCCAAAACGAGGAGCCGGGGGGCCGCCATCGCCCTCCTCTCAGTCCTCCGCTGTATGACCCGAGGGGCGCTGCGCGGTACAGCAGCTGAGGCAACTGTAGAGGACTGCCCAGACCCGCTCGGCCAGCGGCGGTCTCGGGGACGGCGCCCGTCGGATCTCGGGTGACGGGAGGTCGTCCAGCGGCCGGGCGAGATCGGCGTAGGTACGCGCCCGCAACGCCTGGCCGACGCGGCGGTCGAACTCGTCGCGGTCGAGGCGGCCCTCGGCGAAGGCTGTGGTGAGCCGGTCCACCGCGTGTTCGCGGTCCGCGCGGGAGGCGAGCAGCCGGCCAGGTTCGACGGCTTTCATGGGTCAAGCCTGCACCCTGTACCCGGGTATCGGGTCAACCTCCCGGCCGACGGCGCTCGGGCGACTTGACCCTGTAGCGCGGTACGGGGGCGAGACTTGGCGCATGCGGTACGACCTGGCGATAGTGGGTTCGGGTGGCGCGGCCTTCGCCGCGGCGATCGCGGCCCGCCGGCGCGGGCTGGCGACCGTGATGGTCGAGCGGGCGACGCTGGGCGGTACCTGCGTCAATACCGGGTGTGTGCCGAGCAAGGCGTTGCTGGCCGCGGCCGAGGCCCGCCAGGTTGCCGTCGACCGGCGCTTTCCGGGTATCACGACCGGGGCGGGTCCCGTCGACGTGGCTGCCCTGATGGGGGCGAAGCGGGATCTTGTGGAGGCGTTGCGGGCCGAGAAGTACGTCGACGTGGCCGTCGCATACGGCTTCCGGATCGTGCGGGGCACGGCGCGGTTCGTCGGAGACGCCGAAGCGCCGGCGCTGGAGGTGGCGTCCGCCGACGGTGGAGCCGGCGGCGAAACGGTAAGGGTCGAGGCCGCCCACTATGTGGTGGCCACCGGGTCGACGCCGTCGGCGCCGCCGATCGACGGGCTCGCCGACGCCGGCTATCTGACCTCGACGACGGCGATGGAGCTGGACGAGCTGCCTGCGTCGATGGTGGTGATCGGCGGGGGCGCCGTCGGGTTGGAGCAGGCGCAGCTGTTCGCCCGCCTGGGTGTCGAGGTCACGATCGTCGAGGTCCTCGACCGGCTGGCGCCGTCGGAGGAGCCGGAGATCTCCCGAGCCCTAGCCGGCATCCTTGCCGACGACGGCATCGAGGTCGTCACAGGCGCGGCGATCACCTCGGTCCGCCGCGATGGTCGCCGCGAGGGTGGTGGCTACCGGGTCATCGTCGACGCCGGGGGCGAGACCCTGCGGCTTTCCGCCGAGCAGCTGCTCGCCGCGACCGGCCGTCGCCCGGTCACCGACCGCCTCGGCCTGGACGCCGTGGGGGTGAAGACCGACGAGGCCGGCGCGGTAGTCGTCGACGAGTACCTGCGCAGCGCCAACCCACGGATCTGGGCCGCCGGCGACGTCACCGGTGACCCTCAGTTCGTCTACGTGGCGGCCGCCCACGGCGCCCTGGTCGTCGACAACGCCTTCGAGGGGGCCGGGCGCACCGTGGACTACACTCATCTGCCGCGGGTGACGTTCACCTCCCCGGCGGTCGCCGCCGTCGGGCTCACCGATGCCCAGGCGGCCCGGCAGGGCCTGGACTGCGAAAGCCGCGTCCTTCCGCTGGAGTACCTGCCGCGGGCGATCGTGAACCGCGACACCCGCGGCCTGGTCAAGCTGGTAGCCGAACGCGGCACCGGCCGCCTCCGCGGCGTCCACCTGCTCGCCGAGGGAGCGGGCGACGTCATCCTCGCCGGCGTCTACGCGATCCGCTCCGGGATGACCGTCGCCGATATCGCCGACACCTGGAGCCCGTACCTGACCACTGCCGAGGCCCTCAAGCTCGCCGCACAGACCTTCACCCGCGACGTCACCAAGCTGTCGTGCTGCGCCACCTGACGGTTAGGGGATGTCCCGAGAATCCTCCCGCCGCACCGCAATCAACCGTCCCGCCGCTGCGTCCGTACGGGTGACCTGGCGACGAGGGAAAGGCGAGGTGCGACGATGGTTACCCAGGCGGGAGGGCGCGAGGAGGCGCTGGTCCTTCGGCTGGTGCGCGGCATGGTCGCCGGCGTGGTGGCGGGAATGGTCTTCGCCGGCGTGACCATGTGGTTCACCACGACCATGGGCGATCCCGCGGACATGCCGCTGCACATGATCTCCACGATCGTGCTGGGGGCGGGTGCGATGGAGGCCGGTACCACCAGTGTCGGGGTCGGGCTGGCCGTGCACATGGTGCTGTCCGCGCTGTTCGGCCTGGTTTTCGCGCTGGCGGTTCCGGCGCTGCGGACGAACGGCACCGTCGCGCTGGTCGGCACCGGGTACGGCGCGCTGCTGTACGTGGTCAATTTCTTGATCTTGGCGCCGATCGCGTTTCCGGTCTTCCAGATGGCGAACCAGCCGTTCGAGCTGTTCGCACACGTGGTGTTCGGCACGTTGCTGTCGTTCGCGTTCTTCGGTTCGGGTGCGCGGCGGGCCGAACACGTGATCTCGGTGGGCCGGGGGGTCGGCCGGGGATCGCGCCAGCAGGTCGGCACCTGACGGCGCGCGGCGAGAGGACCGACGAGACATGCGGGCGTGGCCATGACGCGGGGCGAGGAGTTCCTCCGGGCCACGCTGCCCGCCCTCGACCTGGTCCACAACCTGGCCCGGCGGCTCGCCCGGGACACGACGGAGGCCGAGGACCTGGTGCAGGAGACCTACACCCGGGCATGGGCGGCCTGGGTGGCCGGGCGCGCCCCGCTGCGGGTCGAGCCGTGGCTGGCCACCATCTGCCTCAACGCCGGCCGCGACCGGGCACGGCGCGGCCGCGATCGGCGCGAGGTGCCGTGGGACTCGGTACCCGAGCCGGCCGCGCAGGCCTCCGTGGAGGCCGAGGCGATCGAGCACGTGCAGCGCGAGATCGTCGAACGGACCCTGCGTTCGCTGCCCGAGGAGCAGCGGATCGCCGTGACGCTCATGGACCTGTGCGGCTTCACCGCCGCGGAGACCGCCGCCATCGTCGGAGCCCCCCGCGGCACCGTGCTGGCCCGGGTACACCGAGGCCGCAAGGTCCTGGCGCGGCTGATCGACAGAGGGGAGGTGACGCGTGATGCGCCACGACCCTGAGCGCATGGCCGCCGCCTACCTCGGCGGTGAGCTGAGCCGGCGGCGCCGCGAGCGGTTCGAGTCCCACATGCTGGACTGCGACGCGTGCTGGGGTGAGGTCAGCGCCGCCCGGCGCGGCCGTACCGTCGCCGAGACGCTGCGCGAGGTGGCCCCGCAGCGGGCCCGGGAACGGATACGCGCCCTGACGGCGATAGCACCGGAACCGTCTCCAGGCAGGCGGCTCCGCATGGGGTTTCCGCTGGTTCTCGCCACCGGCGTCGCACTGGTGGTGCTGCTGGCCACCGCGGGCGCGGGGCTGCTGTGGTACGGGCCCGCCCGGGAGACCGAGCCCGCGCCGCTGGCGACGGCGGTGGCCGCGTACCACGAGCCCGGGGGTGACTGGGCCGCGACCTCGACGGCCCCGCCGGTGCCCAGGATCGACGGCATGACCTGGCGCGGCACGGCACAGCGAAGCCTCGGCGCGCAGCCGGCGACCCTGCACCTGTACGAGGACGACGCCGGGCACCGGCTGCTGGTGGTCCGCTCGCCCCGGCCGTTCCCCGAGGCCGTGCACGCCGAGCTCGTCGGCTCCGGACCGGACTGGCTGGCCAGGATCGACAGCTCCGCGGTGTTCTGCGCCGACCGAGCCGGCTGGTCCTGGCTGGCGATCGGTGAAACCCGCGGCCAGGTGCTGGCCGCCGGAGAAGCGCTCGGCCTCCGCTGATATCCCTACCGGGCGAGGTGATCCCCATGTACCGCGGCCTCACCATCCTGGTGACCCTCGCGGTGGCCGCGTCCGCGTGCGCGGGGGCCGGGGGAGGGGCAGACCGCGAGGCGGCGGGCCGGCCGGTCGGGCTGGGGCAGGCGACGGCGTCGCCCCGGGAGAAGGTGCCGTCGGCGCTGGACGACCCGAGGGCGCCGGGACTGCCCAGGCCGCTGGTGAACGTCGACCGGCTGATCAGCGGCGGGCCACCCCCGGACGGCATACCGGCGATCGACAGGCCCCGGTTCGTACGCGCCGGGCAGGCCGGGTGGCTCGCGGACCGCGAGCCGGTGCTGGCCTTCAACCTCGGGTCCGAGCGGCGCGCCTATCCGGTGCAGATCCTGGTTTGGCACGAGGTAGTCAACGACACGGTCGGCGGCGTCCCGGTGGCGGTCACGTACTGCCCGCTGTGCAACTCGGCGCTGGCCTTCGACCGGCGCGCGGCCGGCCGGGTGCTCGACTTCGGCGTCTCCGGCCTGCTGTACAACTCCGACCTGGTCATGTTCGACCGGCAGACCCAGTCGCTGTGGCCGCAGATCGAGGGCCGCGCGGTCGCCGGCACACTGACCGGCACCAGGCTGCGGGGATACCCGGTGGCCATGGTGCCATGGAAGGAGTGGCGCGCGGCGAACCCGAACGGGTGGGTGCTCAGCCGCGACACCGGCCACGAACGCGAGTACGGGAGCAACCCGTACGTCAGCTACGACGAGCCCACCGAGGCGCCGTTCCTGTTCGACGGGGAGCCCGACCGGCGGCTGCCGCCCAAGACCCACGTGGTCGGCCTGCGATCGGGCGACGAGGCGACGGCTATCACCCTCGACCGGCTGGTCGACGCCCGCGTCCTGGAGATCGAGCTCGCCGGCCGTCCGGTGGTGGTGTTCGCGCGGCCGGGGCTCGCCTCCGCGCTGGATGCCTGGGAAGTCGCCGACGGCCGCGAGTTGGGCGCCACCGGCGCCTTCGACCCGTCCGTCAACGGTCGCCGGCTGCACTTCCGGGCCGACGGCCAGCACGTGACCGACCGGGAGACCGGGAGCCGCTGGAATCTGTTCGGGGAGGCGGTCTCCGGGCCGATGAAGGGCGCCCGGCTGACCCGGTCACCCACGTGGACACGTTCTGGTTCGCCTGGGTGGCGTTCACCCCCAACACGAAGATCGTGAGGTGACCCCGCTGTGACTGTGTCACGCCCCTCCTTCCGTCCCGTCCTCGTCCGGCTCGCCGCGGCCGTCATGGCCACAGCTTTCGCCGCGGCGGCGTGCGGAACCCAGCCCGCCGGCCCGCCGGAAGCCGGTGACGCCGCGGGCGGTCCCGCTGCGCAGCGCGCGCCGCTGGACTTCCAGGCGAAGACGGTGGACGGCGGCGAGTTCTCCGGGTCCGAGCTGGACGGCAAGCCCGCCGTGCTGTGGTTCTGGGCGCCGTGGTGCACGATCTGCCGCTCCGAAGGTCCGGCCATGGCGCGAGTCGCCCGGAAGCACGCCGAGGCCGTGACCTTCGTCGGGGTCGCCGGGCGCGGCGAGGTCCCGGACATGAGGCGGTTCGTCGATGACACCGGCACCGGGTCGTTCACCCACGCCGTGGACGAGGACGGCAGCCTGTGGTCGTCGTTCGGGGTCACCAGCCAGCCCGCGTACGCGTTCGTCCGCCCCGACGGCGGCATGGAGGTGATCGTCGGCTCGCTGCCGGAAGGCGACCTCGCCGAACGGGTGGCGGCTCTGGCCGGGCGAGGGGGCCGGCCAGAGCCACGATGAGCGCCGCATGAACACTGCCCCGTACGCGATCGCCCTGGCCGCCGGCATGCTCGCCGCGGTGAACCCCTGCGGCTTCGCCCTGCTGCCCACGTACCTCGCGCTGCTCATCGCGGACACGACCCCGCGCCACCCGAGCCACTCCGGCGCCCAGGCGCGCGCCATCGGCCGGGCGCTGGCCGCGACCGGCGCCATGACCGCCGGGTTCGTCGCGGTCTTCACCGGATTCGGGCTCGTCGTCGCCCCGCTCGCGCTCTCGGTCGAGCGCTACCTGCCCTGGGTCACCGTGGCCATCGGGATCGCCCTGGTCGGGCTCGGCGGCTGGCTGCTCGCCGGCCGCGAGGTCGTCCTCCTCGTCCCCAAGCCACGGCCGGGGCGCCCGGCCCGGTCGCTGCGGTGGGCGGCCGCGTACGGGGTCACCTACGCGATCACGTCGCTGTCCTGCACCGTGGCGCCGTTCCTCGCGCTCACCACCGCCGCCCTGCGTTCCGGCAGCATCGCCGCCGGCGTCGCGGTGTTCGTCGCGTACGCCGCCGGCATGGGAATCATCGTCGGCGTGCTGGGCCTGTCCGCGGCGCTCGCCCGCGACGGCCTCGCCGCCCGGCTCCGCCGCGCGTTGCCGTACGTGAACCGGGCGGGCGGGGCCCTGCTGGTCCTAGCCGGGGCCTACGTCGCCTACTACGGCTGGTACGAAATCCGCGTACTGTCCGGCAGCAACGAGGCCGCCGAGGACGCGGTAGTGGGCACGGCTACCCAGATCCAGAGCGCGCTCACCCGCTGGCTCGACACGCTCGGCCCCGGTCCGGTCGCTGCCGCCTTCGCCCTCGTCATCGTGATCGCTTTTCTCCTGGCCCTGCGACGCACCCGCCACCACAGCCGGGAAGACCGGGAAGACCGGGAAGACCGGGATGACCAGGAGGGCCGGGAAGGCACGGCCGGGAAGATCGCCGGGATCAGGCGGTAGGGGCCCCGCCGGCTCAGCGAGGCATGTCTTCGGCGCGGGCGACGATGCGGCGGATGGGTATGGGCAGTTCGACGCCGGCCCGGGTTAGTGCGCGCAGGTAGGTCCGGGCCCGGCGGTACCGGCGATCGGGCAGGCCCGGCAGGTACAGCGAGGACAGGAAGCCGTCGGCGTCGGCAGCGTCGCGCGGCCGGTAACCGAATCGGTACCGCTCGTCGGCCTCCAGCCGCAGCCCGGCCCGCGCGAGCACCGGGGCCATCCGGCGCATCGCGGCGTCGTTCGGATAGCTCAAGGCGCGGCCCAGGCCGGCAAGCAACCCGCCGACCACAAGCACATCGAGGAGCCGCAGCGGCCCGGCCGCCGGGACCGTGGCGACCAGCAGACCGCCGGGTACCAGCACCCGCCGGATCTCCGACAACGCCGCGGGCAGCCGCGGCAGGATCATCAGCCCCATCGAGCAGACGACCGTATCGACGCCGCCGTCGGTCAGCGGGATCGCCGTGGCGTCGGCCCGGACGAGCGGCCCCCGCCCCGCCCGCCGGGCCGCGGTGAGTTCTCCGGCGGACAGATCCGCCCCGACGTAGCGGCCCCCATCCCGACGCGACGACAGGCCGGGCTGCAGGGGCGCGCTTCCACAGGCCAGGTCCAGCGGCGGATTCCAGTGACCGTCGCAACGCGTCGACACTTGTTGCGGTGGATCGTAGCGCGGGTCAGCTAGGGTGGTGCGTGCAGTTCGGACAGCGGTGCGCGGGTCAGCTCAGCCCAGTTCCGCGCTGCGACGGCAGGGGCGAGCGCGCGGAACCCGGCGATCCCGCGGGGGCGACCGCTGGTGGGGCATCGGCTTCTGGACGCCTGCGCCGCCATGCGCCGAGGGCGGCGCCGATCACCGGCCAGGGGGCGTTGAAGAGCAGGTAGAAGAAGGTCACGCCGCCGAGGGCGTCGCGCACGGCCTCGCCCGGCCCGGCGATGCCCCCTTTGGGGAAGTCGCCGTCGATGATCCAGACGCCCGCTTCGTGGTACCAGGTGATCGCCTCGGGCGCCGCGACCACCAGGACCCCGGCGACCGCCGCGAGCAGGGCAAGGACCCCACTCTCGAGCCCCGCCCGGAACGAGCGGACGGCGCGGGCCGCCACCAGGGCGATGGCGAAGAAGAGGGGCACCGACATCAGGGCACCGGCGAGGATGCCCACCTGGTCGCCGGCGAGCATGATCCGGGACTCGGCGAAGGTGATCGCCGCGAAGCCGACGAAACAGACGGTCGCGACGAGCCACGGCGCCCGGCCCCAGCCGGTGCGCAGCGCCGTCAAGGCGCAGCCGAGCGCGAACCCTCGGCGCTCCCGGGCGTCCGGGATGCTGGCGAGCTCGGCGCGCATCGCCGCGCCCCACTCCTCGCGGCGGCCGTGCCGCCCAGCGGTCGTGAGGGCGAGCAGCCGCGCGGGGACGTCCGGGCCGTGCGCGGCCCGCGCGACGTGCCACGCTACGGCCGCGGCCGCGGCCGCGAACGGCAGGCCCACGAAGACAACCGCCGAGGCGGCCCCGGCGACGGTGGACGGGTCGTCGCCGGCCATCGCCCAGCCGAGCCACACCCAAAGCGCGAGTGTGACCGCCGCGGTGACCACGGCCGCCCCGGCGCCGACCACGCGCCCCTCGTCCCGGCCGCCGCTCACGCCTCAGCCCTCGCGGGTCGCGACACCGTGACACCGGGCACGACGGTGGCCGCGCTCTCCACCGTCGAACGGCCTGCCGGCGACTGAGCCCGCCGCAGCTCGCGCACGTACTCCGCACCGTCGGCCGACAGGCGGTACAGGTGACGCGGCGGCCGGCCCGACGGCGCGTCCTGCTCCCACGCCGTGTCAACCAGGCCACGCTCGGCCAGACGGATAAGGATCGGATAAAGCGTGCCAGCCTTGATACCGAGCGTGCGTGACAGCTCGTACCCGTGGCTCCAGTCCGCGGCGCGCTCAGCGAGCGCCGCGAGCACAGCCCGCGTCTGCGGGGAAGGCTTGCGTTCGTACCTCATGACACAATTCTCTACCTAGATAGATTTTTCGCAAGCGTGTGCGGCCACGCGGTCCGAGTCTCTGGCGGCGCGCAACACCCCACAACCCAAGCACCGCCCCTGACCTGCGGTAATGCGTTGCCGCGCCCGCCCTTGACACAATGCTGTCGGCACCACTTAGGGCGGCCCGACTGCACTATTGACTGCACTTCGGTCACTCCTCCTCGTCGTCCTCGTCAAGGCGCCCCGGCGCGGCGCGGCACCGCCTGCGGGCGGCGCTGTGGCGCCGTCCTCGGCCGCGCCCCACCTGACCTTCCGTAAACTGATCGAATGGAGGCCTCGACCGCGGTTGTACTCGTTCGACCGCTGCTGCGGCAATCATCGCTGTCATCGTCCCGTGGCTCTCATTCCGTCTTGCTCTGAGACAGGACCACACACGTTGGCTACCTGAGCAGCGCACCCAGGTATACACCGATGATCTCTGCGTTCGGCACAGCACTAGATTCAGCTAATTGAAGGCGGCTGATATGGCACAGTCTGAAGAGCATCGTTTCGTAACGTCTGCCTTCATCGATACGGTTTATGAACTCTCAAATTCAGAGCTCTACGGCTATCTGGAAGCGGACCGAGGAGGTTTTGATTTCGCGTGTGTGTTAGAGCGTGACCGCTCTCGCCCCTTGGTCGGCCAGACACTTAGGAGCCATTCCGAAGGAATCGGGAAAGACATCAACTTCCTGCTCTTTGCAGAGGAGAGCGAAAGTCCTGTCTATCTTTTTTCAGACAATGCTCGTAATGTTACGCGCGTCAGAGACACTTTGCATCGTGCGAGTTCCTCGCTACCCAAGAGAGTTGAATTGGTGCGACTCTATTCGTATCCTGGCGAGTCTGATGCTGATGACGAGAGTCAGCGAAGGATGATGCGTGAGCTACTTCGCGAGAAGATCATCGATGATCTCCTCATGAATGTCCTGTTTGGAAGATTGACGTCCGCGGACATCGCAATGTTCCTCTCTGTAGCGACAATGCCCGGCCTCCTACTGGCTTGTCTGGAGGAGATGGCGGTCGGAGGTATGCTCAACTTCGCCGACCTGGCCGACAGATTGGACTCCAAGTCGTCTACGACGCGAGCACGCGTACACAGCCTTTGGGCAGCCGGAATGGTTCAGCAACTAAATGGCGCCGTCTTCTATCGTTTGACTCAGCGTGCACGTGTATTCCTGAAAGTCTGCCATCTCGCCGCGTCGCGGACCGGCTGGGCTGCGTACTGGTCGGCACGCGTCATCACCTTGTCGGGCTTGCCGAGCCCACTATTCCCGCGCGACGGTTCATCGCGAGCGCCTCTCTTGTTGTGTGCCGCCTCTAGCCGGAGTATCGCGGCTGGCTGGACAGGCGGTACTCGTCTAACGGGATGAGGGCGGCTACAACAAATGCTGGGACACAGCGGCGCTGGCTTTCGTGTATCGATGCGCAGTGGGGGTTCGGTTGTCCTCGCCGGTCTCACAAGACTGGATATCGTCAGTTCGAATCTGACCCCGCGCAACCAAGGAGGCCGCGGCCCGCAGCGACGGCCGGCCTGAAGTGTCGGCCCTGGCACCGAGTACGCCGGCAGGTGATCGCTGACGGCGCCGGGATCTGCTGGTCGTGCGGCGAGATCCGTCCGCGACGCAGACCAAGATCAATGGGGGGCGGAGACCTCAATCTGGGCGATGAAGTCGTTTACCCAGGCGATGGCGTCGTCCAAGGTTGGGAGCACGTCGAGGCCGTCGGCTTCGGCTGTGTATCGGGTCTGCCATCCTGTCCGCGCGGTCACGAGCGGTGGCCAGACGTGGGTGTTCCGGGCGGCGAACAGCCGCACGGCGACTTCGCGGATCTCGGCCATTGGCCCGGGGTAGACGCGCGCCGCGAGCTGGAGATCCACAAGGTCGTGTGCGCGATCATTGATCCACGTGTCGTCGTCCGGGGTGGTGCACGCGTGCAGTTTCTGCGCGATCTGGTGCGTGAGGGGAAGTGCCGGCACCGGCTGGGGCGCCGGCAGGCCCAGTTCGTCGAACCAGTCGGCGGCGTCATGTACCGCGATGGTCTCCAGGTTGGTCAGCGCGTCGACCTCCTCTGGGGCGACCTCGACCGTGATCGTTCCGAATGGCCGACCGACGTATTCGAGCTTCGCGCGGTAGCGATGTGGGCGGTAACCGCCGGGTTCCCGCGTGTCGATCTCCCCGTCATCGACGAGGAGCCCGGTGAATCCGGCCCATCCTGCGCGCAAGGCGGCGGCGAACTCGTCCTGGAACCGATCAATGGATACGCTGCGCACCGTGTCAAGATCACTCGACACGCGGGTCCCCCGGGTGCCGACCCGGACCTCGATGTTGGAGGCACCCTTGATCGCCGCAGCCCCGGTTCGCGCGAGTAGCTGCCCGAGTATGACGATCCCGACCAGTCGCCTGAGGCGCCGTTCCGGCACCGCTTGAGCACGGGCAAGATTGCGCAACCGTGTTTCCAGAGATCTGAGGTTGGTCGGTGGCATTCGGGTCATGGTGTCCTCGTCAGTTCGGCGACGACCCTGTCGTGCTCGGACGCCAGCAAGAGGCCTTGCCCTCGTGCTTGGTTCGCGGCGTCGAGCAGCCTGTCGATCATGATCAAGTCACGGCAGTCGACGAGCGCCCTGGCGACGGTGGTGGAAGGAATCCCGAAGTAAAGGGTTAGATCCGACGCAGGAATCTTGCTGGTGATGATCGCAATGTCATCTCGTGGATGCGTCTTCCGAACCCGATGGGGTGTGACGACCCGCAAGCGACGCGGGTTCGCCAGCGCAAGATCATGCAGCGCGAGGACCGAGTCGTAGGCTAGCGCGGCATCGGACCCGGCCCACAGGACCGCTTCCATAAACGCGTCCCGATCCGTCGCCGGCGCGTCCGGAAAGCGGTACAGCCCGCGGTCGACCCTGGCCAGCAGGCCGCGGCCGGCCAGCTTGCGTAGCTCGACCGGCGGTACACCGAGCCGGGTCGCGTCGGCCGTGCTCACATATCCGTATCGGTCGAGAGCCCACTCCCAGAGGCTTCGTCGGTAGGTCTCCGCTGGCCTGTCCATGATGGCAGAACCGTACCAAAAATGGTACTGTTCTGCCGCGTACGCCCCTTGAGGAGCTTGTCGTGTCGCCGCGACGGCCGTGGTTGGTTGCCCGCCCGTGCCCAGGAGGTAGCAACCCCGCAACAAGAGACTGCGAGGGTTGACCGGTTCCGACCAAGCGGCGCGACCATCTTCTAGGGTCCGTCTGCGACCTTCCGACGGCGTCGTCTACCGCACCGGGTCAGTCGGTCCAGCGCTTCTGTCAGGTCTTTGTGCAGGTCAGAGCGATTCGAGTAAGCGCGCAAGAGGTGCACCCGCACTACGCTTCCGCCGCAAAAGTGTGACCGCGTTGCGACGATCACTGGAATCCGCCTCCGTAGATGGGCGAGGCGGGGTGGGCGGAACGGCCATTCACGGACATGAAGAACTGGGCGGCGGCCTGCTGGATCGCGACCGACCAGGTGGGGTAGGCGTGGGTGGTCTGCGCCAGGCGTCCGATGAACATCCGGGTGGCGATGGCCAGCGCCGGCTCGTGGATCATCTCGCCGGCGCGGTGGGCGACGACCGTGGCGCCGAGAAGGCGCCCGCCGCCGACAGTGCCGAGCAGTCGCCGCCGAGCGGCGATGAGCTTGACGAACCCCTCGGTCCGGCCGGCGGCGATCGCCCTGTCGAGTTCGCTCATCGGCAGGTAGGCGAGGCGTACGCGTTCGGCGTCAGGAGCGTCGACCGCCTCGGGGTGGGTGAGGCCGACGTGCGCGACCTCGGGGTCGGTGAACGTGACACGGGGGATCGCGGCCGCGTCGAACCGGGCGGCCCGCGACCCTCGTCCGCGCAGCGCGTTGCGCGCCGCGATGCGGCCCATGGCGTGCGCGGCGTGGGTGAACGGGCAGCGGTCGCCGGCCGCGTAGATGCCGGGCGCGGTGGTGGCCATATGCGCGTCGGTGACGACAAAGCCGGCCTCGTCGGTGCGTACACCCGCGGCATGGAGCCCCAGCCGCTCGGTGACCGGGCTCCGGCCGGCCGCTACCAGCAGCCGCTCGCTGTCGGCGCCCCCGGCGTTGCCCGAGACCACCATGCGTACCCCGGCGCCGCAGGGCTCGACCCGCTCGACCGTCGCGCCGGTGCGAACGGAGACTCCCTCCGCCGCGAAGACCTTTTGGATGACGTCTCCCGCCTCGGGGTCCTCGGCGGGCAGCAGCCAGTCGCGGGCCTCCACGATGGTCACCCGGGTGCCGAAGCGGGCGAACGCCTGGGCCAGCTCGCAGCCGACGGCCCCGCCGCCGAGCACCGCCAGCAAGCCCGGCGCCTCGGCGAGGTCGAAGACGTTCTCGTTGGTCAGGTACGGCACGTCGACCAATCCCGGCAGTTGCGGCAGCGCCGGACGCGTGCCGGTGGCGATCACGTACCGGCCGCCGCGCATCCGGCGTCCCTCGACCCGGATCTCCCGGGGCGAGATGAACATGGCGGCCCCACGGGCCACCTCGATGCCCTCGCGACGCAGCGCCGGCGCGTCCTCGGCCGCCGCGACCCGGGCGACGGCGGCCCGCACGTCGCGCATCGCCGCCTCGAACGGCACGCCGTGTTCCGCCGCCTCGATCAGGGTCTTCGAGGGCACACAGCCGGTGAACGTGCACTCCCCGCCGATCTCCCCCTCGGACACCAGCAGGGTCCGCGCACCGCGACCGGCCGCCGCCCTCGCCGCACCCAACCCGGCCGCGCCTTCCCCGATCACGATCAGGTCGAAGTCCACCAAACACCCATCTCATTCCGGCCCGACGATCTTTGCGGCCATCCTGTCAGCTGGGGTCGACGAGCGGCCGAAGCCCGCTTCGGGATCCAGCAGGTCCGCCGCCTCGCGCTCGTGCTGGACGACGTTCGGGTAGCGGATCATCCGCTCGCAGACGTCACGGCGAAACCCGCCAGCGCAGCGAGTACCGCTTGCGCCGTCCGCGTCGCGTCGCCTTACTGCACATGACACATTTCACCCGGGATCGGTGACCTTCGCGGCCCTCGTGTCAGCAGGCTGACAGTACTTCTCTGCCATCCGGTACCGGCCGCGAGACTGGAGAGATCCGTATCCCGCGTCGGAGGGAGGGCCATGGATCGCGAGGAGGTGTTCTGGGAGTACACCAAGAGCATCTGCCCGGTGTGCAAGGTAGTCGTGGACGCCCAGGTGAACATCCGCAGCGTTGACGGGCGGGGCAAGGTGTACCTGCGCAAGCGGTGCCGGCGGCACGGCGAGTTCGAGGCGTTGGTGTACGGGGACGCGCGGGCGTACCTGGACTCCGCGCGGTTCAACAAGCCGGGCACCATCCCGCTGGCCTTCCAGACCGAGGTGGCCGAGGGCTGCCCCAGCGACTGTGGGCTGTGTCCGGAGCACAAGCAGCACGCATGCTTGGGGATCATCGAGGTCAACACCGCCTGCAACCTGGACTGCCCGATCTGCTTCGCCGACTCCGGCCACCAGGACGACGGCTACGCGATCACGCTCGAGCAGTGCGAGCGGATGCTCGACACGTACGTGGCCGTGGAGAGCGAGCCAGAGGTGGTGATGTTCTCCGGCGGCGAGCCCACCATCCACCGGAACATCCTCGACTTCGTCGACGCCGCCCGCGCCCGGCCGATCCGCTCGGTGGTGCTGAACACCAACGGCATCCGGCTGGCGGCCGACCGCGGCTTCGCCCGCGCGCTGGCCGACCGCGACGTCACCGTATACCTCCAGTTCGACGGCTTCGACGAACGCACGCACCGCCAGATCCGGGGCGCCGACCTGCGCGAGCGCAAGCGGCAGGCGTTGGACGCCTGCGCCGAGGCCGGGCTCACCGTCATGCTCGCCGCGGCGATCGAACGCGGCCTGAACGACCACGAGGTCGGCGAGATCATCCGGTTCGGCATCGGCCACCCCGCGGTGCGCGGTGCCGTGCTCCAGCCGGTCACCCACGCCGGCCGGCACGTGGAGTTCGACCCGCTGAGGCGGCTGACCAACTCCGACGTGATCGAGCTGGTCGCCGACCAGCTTCCGGACTGGTTCCGGGCCAGCGACTTCTTTCCCGTGCCCTGCTGCTTTCCCACCTGCCGCTCGGTCACGTACGTGATCACCGACGGTGAGGACGTGGTCCCGATACCACGGCTGATCGACCTCGACGACTACCTCGACTACGTCACCAACCGGGTGGTGCCCGACCCCGAGATACGGGGGGCGCTGGAGAAGCTGTGGAGCGCCTCGGCCTTCCCCGGCACGCCGGCCACCGACGCGCAGCTCGAACGCGCGGCCTGCGGCATCGACGCGCCTCAGGTCGTACGCGATCTCGCGGAGGGGGCCTTCATGATCGTCGTGCAGGACTTCCAGGACCCGTACACCCTCAACGTCAAGCAGCTGATGAAGTGCTGCGTCGAGGAGATCACCCCGGACGGCCGGCTCATCCCGTTCTGCGCCTACAACTCCGTCGGATACCGCGAGCAGGTCCGCCAACAGATGTCCGGCGTGCCCGTGGCGGACGTCGTCCCCAACGCGACCCCGCTGCGGCCGTTGCTGCGGGACTCCCCGTACGGGTCGAGGATCTCCGCCGACGCCGAGGACTCCGAGGCCCCCGGGAACGGCGGCGGCGACGGGCGGCGGCGGATTGCGCCGGACGCCACCAACGTGGGAAGGCGGGTGCGATGACCCAGCGAACCGGGCCGACTCCACCGCCGGAGGAGGTGAAGAGCTGCTGCGCCGCCGCGTACTCCAGCGACGCGGCCACCGCGATCCTCGGCGGGCACTACCACCCCGGCGGCACCGCGCTCACCCGCCGCCTGGCCGACCGGCTCGCCCTGCGCGCCGGCGAGCGCGTCCTCGACGTGGCCGCCGGGCCCGGCACCACCGCGTTCCTGCTCGCCGACGAGTACGGGGCCAGCGTCGACGGCGTCGACCTCGGCGCGGCCACGGTCGCCAAGGCCCGCGCGAGCGCCGAGGCGACCGGGACCTGCGACTCGGTGCGCTTCCACCTCGGCGACGCCGAGCGGCTGCCCTTCGACGACGCGGGCTTCGACGTGCTCGTCTGCGAATGCGCGTTCTGCACCTTCCCGGACAAGGCCACTGCGGCGCGCGAGTTCGCCCGGGTGCCGCGCCCCGGCGGCCGCGTCGGCATCACCGACATCACCCTGCAACCCGAGCGACTCGACGGGCGGCTCCGCGGGCTGACCGGGTGGATCGCCTGCCTGGCCGACGCCCGCCCGGTCGACGACTACCGGGAGCTGCTCGCGGACGCCGGACTGCACGCCCGGGTCGTCGAGCGGCACGACGGGGCGCTCGCGACGATGATCGACCAGATCGAAGCCCGGCTACGCGCCTTCCGCATCGCCCACGTGGACGTCGGTACGGCGCTGGAGCTCACCGCCCTGGCCCGGGACGCCGTAGCACGCGGAGACGCCGGCTACGTACTCCTCACCGCCGACAAGCCCGCCCCCTGAGACCTGGTCCTATCCCGCCTGAGTGGGGGTGGAGTTCAGGGTCGCGCGCAGACCGGCGTAGCCGGCCTCGCCGGACAGCCGGCCGGCGGCCGTGGTGAAGTACGCCTCGCCGGCGTCGATGCCGAGGCCCTCGACGAGCCGGTTCATGAAGTTGAACAGGGCGCACACCGACACCGCGTCGTGCAGCGCCCGTTCGTCCCAGCCCGCGGCGAAGACCTCGT
This sequence comes from Streptosporangiales bacterium, assembly GCA_009379995.1. GTDB lineage: Bacteria > Actinomycetota > Actinomycetes > Streptosporangiales > WHSR01 > WHSR01. The sequence goes on along the minus strand of WHSR01000039.1, from coordinate 23,420 downwards.
CGGCGTCGGAGGGGGTCATCCGGGCGGGCGTCAGGGTGAGTTTCCGTACGTACCGCAGGATCGGCCGCATGCGGGGGTCGGCCGCCGCGGCGTCGACGTCGGCCACCAGGTCCGCCAGCAGCCCTTCCGGGATGCCGAACGCCTCCGCGGTGGCGGTGTGCACGCCGTGGCAGTAGTGGCAGGCGTTGAGTCCTGACACGTACGCGGCGATGAGCTCCCGTTCGGCCTCGCTGAGCGGCGACGGCCCACGTAGCAGGACCTGGTGGTAGTCGAGGAGGGGCCCCGCGTGTTCGGGGAACGCCTTGAAGACATCGAGTAGCACCCCATCGCGGGGAAGTGACGGCAGATACGACATGTGCACCCCCTCCTTGGCCCCTTCCAGAATCGCCCGCTTTGTGGGCGCCGAGCCAGGTCCGGCACGGATCCCGGTCGCTGAATCGTGTCATGTCGCTGACATTGCTGGCCGGGGCCCTCCCGCATTCCGGTGCACACGGTGAACGACGCGCCCGAGGCCGCCCGGGAGACGCTGAGCGACCTGGAGCGCAAGTTCGGCAAGCTGCTCAACATCCATGCCGAGATGGCGCGCGCGCCGGTGGTGCTGGCCGCCTACGCCGGCATCCAGGGTGCGATCGCCGAGCACGGCACCTTCGACGCGGCGACCCGGGAGGCGGTAGCGCTCGCGGTGGGCGCTGCCAACGACTGCGGCTACTGCCAGTCGGCGCACACCGTGGGCGCCCGGAAGGCCGGGTTGTCGCTGAATCAGACGGTGGAGATCCGCGCGGGCGAGATCACCTTCGACCCGAAGCTGGCCGCCCTGGTTACCCTCGCCCGGCAGATCGCTGACAACCGGGGCGAGGTCGACGAGGCGACGTGGAAGGCGGCACTGCAGGTCGGCTGGAGCGAGACGGAGCTGGCCGAGCTGTTCGCCCACGTCGTGGCGAACATCTTCACCAACTACTTCAACCACTACGCCGACACCGACCTCGACCTGCCGCCGGCCCCCCGGAATCGCCGGCTGAAACGGTGGGCCGGAACAGGAGGAACCACAGATGTACCGTGCCGTCTGGAACGGCGTCGTCCTCGCCGAGACCGAACGTACGGTCCGGCTGGAGGGCAGCCATTACTTCCCGCCCGAGTCGCTGAACCGCGCGTACTTTCAGAAGAGCAGCACCTTCTCGGTGTGCCCGTGGAAGGGTGTCGCCCGTTACTACACCGTCGCCGCGAACGGCCAGGTCAACCCGGACGCCACGTGGTGCTATCCGCGGCCGAGCCCGCTGGCCCGCCGCATCAAGGGGCACGTGGCGTTCTGGAACGGCGTGCGCGTCGACCGGTTCGGGGAAGACGAGGAAGCGTCCCGCTCGCCCGGCTGCGGGCCCTGCTCGGTGGGCCGTGACCCAGGTCCCGAAGGCGCACCCGGCGCCGACCGTGGAGTTCTACTGGCGGCCGGGCTGCCCGTTCTGCGCCCGGCTGCGGTGGAACCTGCGCCGTGCCCGCCTTCCAGTTTCCGAGATCAACATCTGGGACGACCCGGCTGCGGCCGCGGGGGTACGCTGGATCACCGGGGGCGACGAGACAGTGCCCACAGTGGTCGTCGGAGCCCGCGCGATGGTCAACCCCAGCGTCGGGCAGGTGCTGGACGCGGTCCGCGCCGAGGCCCCGGACCTGCCCGCGCGCTCGGGACGCCGGCGGCGTCGCGGCGGCCTGGCCGAGGCGGTGAGGCGGTCCGCGGCCGTTGGTCAGGGTTCGAGACGTTCGAGCGCGGCGAGGTAGCCCTCGGAGTAGGTAGGGAACTGCGCCACGCCGTCGAGCAGGGTGGCCAGCGGGATACGTGCCCGGATGGCCTGGGCGGCCTGGTGGATGAACTCCCCGGCGAGCGGGGCCACCGCCCAGGCGCCCACCAGCACACCGTCGCGGCGGTCGGCGACCAGCCCCAGGTGGCCGCGCGGCTCGGTCTCGTACGTCCACGGCCGGGCCAGCGCGTCGGGCAGGCTCACCTCGGCGGTGATCACGTCCATGCCTTGAGCGCGGGCCTGGTCCGCGGTCATGCCCGCGGCGGCGACTTCGGGGTCGGAGAAGACCACCCGGGGGATGCCGAGGTAGCTGGTCCGTCGAGGCTTGCCGAGGATGGCGTCGGCCACCACCCGGGCCTGGTACTTGGCGACGTGGGTGAACTTCGGCGCCGGCGTGACGTCGCCCACCGCCCAGATCCCCTCGCCGGCGAGGCTGTCGACTGGCAGGCCTCCGGACTCGGGAATGATGCCGGCGGCCTCCAGGCCGAGGCCGTCCAGGCGGGGCCGGCGTCCGGCGCCGAGCACTATCACGTCGGTGTGGATCTGCTCGCCGTCGTCCAGCGTGACCACCGCCTCGCCGCCGTCGCGGCGGGCCCGGGTCGCGGTGCGGCCGGTGCGTACGTCTATCCCGTCGGCCTCCAGCACCCCCCGGATCAGCTCGCCGACCCGGGGGTCCTCGCGGTCCATCAGCGAGGGACCGCGCTGCACGATCGTCACCCGCGCACCCATGCGGGCGAGGAACTGGCCCAGCTCGACGCCGACAGCGCTGCCGCCGACCAGCAGCGCCCGCCGTGGGATCTCGGACAAGCCGGTGGCCTCCCGGTTGGTCCAGTACCCCACCTCGGCCAGGCCCTCGATCGGCGGAACCGCTGCCTGCGACCCGGTGGCCACGATGACGTGGTCGGCCTGCAGGCTCCGCCCGTCGACCTCGACGGTACGGGGGCCGGTGAACCGCGCGGCTCCCTTGAGCACGATCGCGCCCTGCTTCTGGTATCCAGCCACCTGCCGGCCGTCGTCGAGGTGCCGTATCATCACGTCCCGGTACGCCAGCGCCAACGCCCAGTCCAGGGCCGGCGCGTCCAGGCCGGGCACCCGCCCCGCGGCGGCCCGGGCTTCCACCGGGCGCAGCAGCGTCTTGGACGGGATACACGCCCAGTAGCCGCACTCGCCTCCGATCAGCTCCCGCTCCACCACTGCCACGCGTTTCCCGGCCGCGAGCAGCCGGCTGGCCGCGACCTCGCCGCCGGGACCCATGCCCACCACTATCGCGTCGTACCGGTCCATACACGCCCCCTTGCGCGTGCCTGCGATCCTCGGTAGCACCCTTACCCGAATCCGGACTCGACGGCCCGTACCGACACGACGAGTTGATCGATGGGGGCCTCCAGGCCAGCGCATCCCCCGAGCCCCGACCGACCAGAGATGGCCCGGACTCAGCGGTCGGCGGGCTCACCCGAACGCTGCGGGGTCAGGGTCTCGGTGCTGTACCGCATGCCCTCGGTACGTGCGTTGCCTCTGGCCTGTCGGATGCCGGCGACGATGCCGGCGAGCAGGATGGCGCCGGTGAGCGCGACGTAGACGAGGATCACCGCGCCGAACACGGCGATGCCGGCGGCGAGCGCGGCGGCCCCGATGGCCTGGCGCGGGTCTCTGCCGGTACGTCCGCCCAGCCGAGGCGGCGCGTTGTTGTCCACGCCTCCCCTCCGAGGACGCCGACGGCCGGCAGGAGCAGCAGGGCACCCCAGCGGGGGTCGAACGGCGTGGGCACTCCAAGGATGTCGAGCAGGTTCTGCGGCAGGAGGTAGTACACCCCGGCCGGGAGCGCCAGCAGGGCCGAGGCTCTTGCCGAGTTGACCGGCGTGCTCGACGCTCGCCGGGATTCGCTGCCCGACCCGGTCCGTACGCTGCACCGGCGAATCCTGCAGCATTTTGCCGACACCGGTGGGCCGCCGGCACCGGACACGGTGCGCACCTGGTCGACCCGGCTCGACGTCGACACCCGCGACGCGCTGGCCCAGCTCGTCACCGCCGACCTCGTTGAGGCCGAGCCCTCCGCGGGCCGGGTACACGGCGCGTACCCGTTCGTCGCGCAGCCCCGCGGCCACCAGGTGCGCATCGACGGCGGACCCACGGCGCAGGCGTACTGCGCCATCGACGCGCTCGGCGTCCCGGCCATGCTCGGCCGCGACGTCACCATCACCTCACCCGACCCAACACCGGCGAGCAGGTGCGCATCGAGTTCCGCGGCGGGCGGGCCAGCTGGCAGCCGGCCGCTGCGGCGGCCAGCTTTCCGGCCGACGACGGCGCCGGGGAGGATGATCGGCAAGCCGCGGACGTACTCTGCCCCACGGTGAACTTCTACGCCAGCGCCGAGGCCGGCCGTGCTTACGAACGGGCGCACGGCCTCCACCTGGAGATCCTCACCATGCCGCAGGCGGTACGGGCCGCGGCGGCCACCTTCGGCGGTCTCCTCGAACCCTGACCGCGTCGTTCAGGTCGCCGCTGCCATTCCTGTCGCCGGCCGGAGGTCATGCTTGAGGGGTGTTTCAAGAACGAGCGTGCTCACGGAAGAACCGCTCGGCGGTGGCGTCCTGCGGGTAGATGAGTTCGATGCGCAGTTCGTCGAGGGTGACTTCGACAGCTGTGTCGAATCGTGTCGCGTTCGTCAGGACGGCCCGCAACCGATTGCGTGTCGAGGCGATCGACGTCCGACGTGTCAAGGGCTCGCCCGGTCTCCGTCGGTCAACCTGCGGCGTGGCGGGTCCATAGCTCCTTGGCCTTGGCGAACTCCTCTACCGCGCGGGGGCCGTTGCGCAGCAGGTGCTTCTGGAACTGCTCGGCGTCGGTACGGCGGAACTCGATCTGCTCGGTCTCGTACATAACCTGCGCGGCGCCCGGCGGGCGCCGTTCGCGGGCAGCCAGGTAGCGATCGAGAAATGCCTCGACGTTGGCGGCGTTGGTCCAGTTCGCCTTGTAGACGACTCGGCCGCCCCGGTCGAGGATCCAGGTCATGTTCGGCATGTCGCCGTACTTGCGGTGGACGGTGCCGGACAGGTCGTCCACCAGGATCGGCCGGCGGATGCCAGTTTCGTCGCGCAGCAGCCGGGCTTGGGCGAGCTTGCGTTCGAAGGTGTCGTGGTGCGGCACGTTCTCGCCGGGGTGCGCCTCCCGTGTGTAGACGAATACCCATTCGGCCTCGGGATGCCGGTCGGCCGCCTTGTCGAGCAGAGGACCCTCTGCGGAGCAGTACGGTCAAGTAAAAGAGCCGAACTCCATCACCAGCGGCTTTGACCGCCAATAGTCGGAGAGCTCGACCCGCGCGCCGTCGTTGAGCCGCAGCAACGCGAAGTCCTCCGCGCGCTCCCCGACGCGGAAGGAATCGCGGAACGCCGTCGCGGCTCCCCGCTCGGCGCCCTCGGCGATGTGCTCGTCGAAGTGCGCATAGTTGTACGACTTCAGGTCCACCTGATTCCCTCCATTCTTTGCCGCCTCAGCCCCGATCCGTTTCCCGGGCACGGGTGAGCGCGTCGGCGAGTTCTTCGAGGGTGTCGACGACGATGTCGGGCGGGTCGCCGAGGGTGTCGAAGACCCCTCCGCTGCGGTTGCACCAGGCGGCGCGCAGGCCCGCGGCGGTGGCTCCGACGATGTCGAAGGGGTTGGAGGAGACCAGCATTACCTGCTCGGGCGGGTGGCCGAGCCGTTCGGTGAGGTGGCGGTAGACGGCGGGGGCGGGCTTGTAGGCGCGGACCTCGTCGACGCTCACCGCCTCGGGCACGAGCTCCCGCAACCCGGTGGTGTCCAGGAGGGCGTCGAGCATGGCGGGGGTGCCGTTGGAGAACACCACCATCGGATGCCCGGCGGCCGCGAGGCGGCGCAGCCCACCTACCGTGTCCGGGTAGGGGGCGAGCCGCTGATACTCCGCGAGCAACTCCTGCCGCTGCGTCTCGTCGATGGTCTGGCCGGTCGCCAGGAGGGCGTAGTCGAGGCCGCGCGCCGTCACCTCGGCGAAGTCCAGGTAGCGACCCATGGCGGTGAGCCGGAAGGTGTACTCGAGTTGCTTGGACCGCCACTGCTCGGCGACCGCCGCGGCCGCGTCGCCGACGGTCTCCTCCAGCCGGCGCCGCACCGAGATCGGGTCGACCAGGGTGCCGTACATGTCGAACGCGAGCGCCTCGCGCATGACCACCTCCCGGGGACGAGGTCGGCCGAGCGTCACCTCGACGACAATGACGATCTTCCGTACATGTGACGTACCGCGCTCATTTCGTCCCAGTCCTTGCGTGCCGCTTGGCCGGGGTGCTGCCGAAGCGGCGCAGCCGCAACGAGTTGGTGACGACGCTGACCGACGAGAAGGCCATGGCGGCGCCGGCGATGATCGGGTTGAGGAGCCCGAGGGCCGCGAGCGGGATGGCGGCGGTGTTGTAGCCGAACGCCCAGCCGAGGTTTTGGTAGATGGTGCGCAGTGTGCGCCGCGACAGCCGGATGGCGGTGATGACCCCGTCGAGGTCGCCGGACATCAGGGTGATGTCGGAGGATTCGATGGCGACGTCGGTGCCGGTGCCGATGGCGATGCCGAGGTCGGCCTGCACGAGGGCGGGGGCGTCGTTGATGCCGTCGCCGACCATGGCGACGACTCGACCCTCGTCCTGGAGACGGCGGATCTCGGTGACCTTGTCTTCGGGTAGCACCTCGGACAGCACCCGGTCGATCCCCACGTCAAGGCCGATCGCGGCCGCCGTGCGGGCGTTGTCGCCGGTGATCATCGCTACCTCGAGGCCCATGCCGTGCAGCTGGCCGACGACCTCGGCCGCTCCGTCCTTGAGGGTGTCGGCCACGCCGAGCACGCCGCGGACCCGACCGTCCCAGCCGGCGAACACCGCGGTACGGCCCGCGAACTCCATCTCGGCGGCCTGGTCCTCGACGTTCTTCGCCCACGCGAGGTCGTGTTCGTCCATGAGCTTGCGCCGGCCGACGTAGACCGTGGTGCCGTCGGCCGTGTCGTTGACCACGGCGCGGACCCCGTGGCCGGCGACCGCGGAGAACTCGGCGGCCTCGGGTACCCGCATCCCGCGGTGGGCTGCGCCGGCGACGATCGTCCGGCCGAGGGGGTGCTCGGAGCCGGCTTCGGCAGCGGCGGCGTAGGCCAGCAGCGCGTCGGCGTCCTCGTTCTCGGGCGTCCACACGTCGGTGAGGGACATCTCGCCCTTGGTGAGGGTGCCGGTCTTGTCGAACACCACAGTTTGGATACGCCGGGAGCCCTCGAGAACCTCCCCGCCCTTGACCAGTACGCCCATCGCGGCGCCGCGCCCGGTGCCGACCATGATCGCGGTCGGGGTGGCGAGGCCGAGCGCACACGGGCAGGCGATGATCAACACCGCCACCGCGGCGATCAGCCCGGCGACCGCGTCGCCGGCGAGCAGCCACCATCCGGCGAAGGAGACCACGGCGATGCCGATGACGATGGGGACGAAGACACCGGACACGCGGTCGGCGAGCCGCTGCACCGGGGCCTTGGCGCCCTGGGCCTCCTCGACCAGCCGTACGATCTGGGCGAGCGCGGTGTCCTTGCCTACCGCGGTGGCCCGTACGGTCAGTACACCGTCGGTGTTGATGGTAGCTCCCGCGACCGTATCGCCCTCGCGCTTGTCCACCGGGACGGACTCACCGGTGAGCATGGATTCGTCGACCGCCGCCCGACCGGTCACCACCTCGCCGTCGACGGGGACCTTCTCGCCCGGCAGCACCCGCACGTGGTCGCCGACGCGCACCGCGTCGATCGGGACGAACCGCTCCTGCCCGTCCGTGCCGACGCGCGCCTCCTTCGCCCCGAGCTCGAGCAGCTTCTTGATCGCCGCCGAGGCTCGGCCCTTGGCCCGGGCCTCGAAGTAGCGGCCCAGCAGGATGAACGCGATGATCAGCGCCGCTGTGTCGAAGTACAGGTCACCGCCGGCGAACAGCTCGTAGCTGGAGAAGAAGAACGCCGCAAGCGTGCCCATCGCGATCAAGGTGTCCATGTTCGCCGAGAACGTGCGCGCCCGCTCCGCGGCGGTGCGCAGGAACGGCCATCCGGCCACGAACTGCACAGGCACTGCCAGTACGAAGATGGTCCAGCGCGCCCACGGCTCGGCCATGAAGACCAGGCTCAGCAGCAGCACGGCCAGGGCAAGCGGCCAGGCCAGCAGGACGCGGCGCAGCCACTGCCGCTGGTCCTTCGCCTGCACGTCCTCGGCGCCGGTCTGCCCGAGGGCCCGCTCCGGGGCCGCCGGGGCGATGTGGTAGCCGATCCTCTCCACCGCCGCCTCGAGCTCGCCGAGGCTGACCGCCTGCGGGTCGTAGGTCAGCCGCGCGCGGTTGGCGGCGAAGTTCACGCTGGCGTTGCCCACGCCGGGCTGTTTGGCGAGCGTCTTCTCCACCCGCGCGGCGCAGGACGCGCACGTCATCCCTTCGACCGCGAGTTCCAGCTCTTCGGCGGCCTCGACGTTGATGCGTGCCGCGTCGGCCGCCTCCCGTAGCCGCTCGGCCGGGCGTGTCACCTAGCTCACCTCCGTGACGTGTGTACGTCGTAGCTGGGCCTGTTCTGCTCGTGCGGCCGCACCTGTGGTCTACGGCCGGGCGGCCTCGCCGGCCGCCGTTCCGTCCAGCGCGGCCTCCGGCCCGGTCAGCACCTGGTTGAACTTCACGGCCTCGACCAACTCGTCGATCGCCCCCTGCCCGCGACCCCCCAGCACCGCCTCGGAAAAGCACGTCTCAAGATGGTTCTTCAACATCACCCGGTTGACCCGCTCCAGCGATGATTGAGTCGCCGACACCTGCTTCATCACGTCCACGCAGTAGGCGTCGCCCTCGAGCATCCGGATGATCGCGTCCAGGTGCCCACGCACCGTCTTCAACCGATTCAGCGCATCGCGCTTTCTGGACGTCAGCTCGGCCACCGCTCCTCCTTGCTCACACGTCCACGCTGCACACCGACAACGTGTAGGCCTCCAATGCTCCCACCCCACCCAGGGTGGGGTCAAACGGCGAATCTACGGGCTGGCGCCGCCCAACCCCTGCGCTACCCCTGCGCTGCCGGGCACAGGATTGACGTACTCCTGGTTTTCCGCGACATGTTGAGCGAAGACCAATCCGACGTTTCCACGGTCCAGCTCACCGGCCGCTGGATAAGGCCCGTGGAGGGTAGGAGAACATGAAGGACAATGATCACGAAGCGCGATGGGCCGAGCTGGCGCAGGCGACCGGACCAGTCGCGGGCCTGCTGCCGCGAGCCGGCGCGGACGGTCGGTTGCTGACCGTGGCCGAGGTCGCCGAAGCGACCGGCCATTCCGTCGACGAGGCCGCCGAGATCCTCGCCGGCCTTGGCTGCACGGTCGGCGAGGAGGGCCGTGTCATCGCCGGTGATCCGCAGGTCCTTGCCGGACTTCCGCTTTAACGGTGCACCTTTTAGACGTTGGGCGCCGCATGGAGATGCGCGGGTGTCTGGTGGATTCCCTGTTCGTGCACGTGGTGACCGGGCGGCCGATCCGCGTCGAGGCGGGCATCCCCCTCGAGCACGCCGACCCAGCCGACCCGGCCGGCAGCGTCTGCGCTCACGGTCATGTGTTTGCCTCCGCCGAGGCCGCGGCGGGCTGGCTGGCCGAGAACCCCGAGGGCGATCTGGGGCCCATCGCCGACGCCATGCGGGCGGCCATCGCGGCCAAGCCGTACCTGGTCCCGCCCGGGCACTGATCGTGAACGTTCTTGCCCTGAGCTTGTCACGTCGCTGACACTGACCTCGGTGCGCGGCCGTTCCGGCGGTTGTGTGGATCGTGGGTGTTCCTTACCTCGATGGTCGCCCACGGACTCGAGGAGACGTGCATGAACGCGCCGGCGACCGGGGGAGGGGCGGGCTGCCCGCCGTGGTCGCGGTGGCGGGAGGCGCTGTGGCTGCTCCTGCGCGGGGTCACCGTGCGTCGATGCGTGCCGGTGGCCCTGGTCGTGGGGTGCGTGCTGTCGGCGATCAACCAGGGAACGGTGATCGGCGAGGGGCGGGCGTCCTGGGGGACGTGGATCCGGGTGGCGTCCAACTTCGTCGTGCCGTTCCTGGTCTCCAGCTACGGGTTCCTCTGCACCGGCCGGCGGCCGGGTGTCGCGACGCCCGCAGATACGTCCGCAGGGAACGGCGAGGGGGAGTAGCGGATGCCCGTGCGGATCCCTCGCAGTCCTCGCGCCCTGGACAGTGCCCGAGCGGCCGCCGTCGCGTCATCGGTCCCAGCGCCGACTTGACCTTCCAGTCGGATGGAAGGCCTAGCGTCAGGCAGCACACCGGGAGAAGGAGGTGTCGGTAGTGGCGGCTGACGAGACGCTCGAGGTGCGCGGCATGACGTGCACGGTCCGCTACGACCCCGAGCGGATCTCGCGAGACCAGGTCGAGGACCGGATCCGCACGGCCGGGTACGAGGTCGGTCGATGAGCGACCGCCGCCGTAACGCACCGACGCAGCAGGCTCGGCGGCCGGCCGACGGGGAGCTGCGGTCGCTGCGGATGAAGATCGGTGGGATGTCGTGCTCGTTTTGCACGAACACGATCCGCGCCGCGTATGGGCGCATGGAGGGCGTGTTCGAGGTCGGGGTGTCGCTGGCCCACGAGGAAGGCATCGTCAAGTACGACCCCTCGAAGGTGACCGAGGACCGGCTCATACGCACGCTGTCCGACATCGGATACACCTACCGGGATCCGAACAAGGTCGCCACCTTCGAGCAGGACGAAGCCGAGCTTCGGCACACCCGGAACCGGCTCTACGCGGCGGGCGGCTTCACGGTCACCGCGTTCCTGCTGATGCTGTTCGGGATGTGGCTCGGCTGGGTGAGCATCCCGCGGATGCCGTGGATCATGCTCGCCCTGGCGGCCGCGACGATGTTCGTCACCGGCTGGTTCATCAAGAAGATGGCCTTCGCCTCGGTGCGGCGGTGGATCTTCAACCAGCACGTGCTGCTGGAATTCGCTGCTTTCGCCGGCCTGACGGGCGGGCTGCTGGGACTCTTCGTCACCCCGAGGCTTCCGGCGGGGGGCTTCTTCGCGGCGGCGACGTTCGTGACGACGTACCACATCCTGTCGGACTACGTGTCGAAGGTGGTACGTACCCGCTCGTCGCGGGCGATCCGCAAGCTGCTTGACCTGCAACCGAACAACGCCCGCGTCATCCGCGGCGGGACGGAGCGGGAGGTGCCGGTCGACGAGGTCGGCGTGGGCGAACTGGTCCGGCTGCGTCCCGGCGAGTCGATTCCGGTGGACGGCGAGGTCACCGAGGGCGGCTCTGCCGTGGACCAGTCGCTGGCCACCGGCGAGCCGATCCCGGAGGAAAAGATGCCCGGGGACGAGGTGGTGGGCGGCTCGGTCAACGGGACCGGCACCCTGGTCGTCAGGGTCACCCGGGTCGGGGAGGAATCGTTTCTGGCCCAGGTGGCCCGCTCCATCGAGGAGGCCCGCGCACTGCGGCCCGGCATCCTGCAGCTGCTCGACGTGATCCTCAAATACTTCGTACGCGGGGTCCTGGCCTTTGCCGCGCTGGCTTTCCTGCTGTGGACCGTCGGCCCGAACTTCTGGGCCGACGGTCCGAACTGGTTCCGCGCGGCATTCGCGACCTTGGCCGTGCTGGTGATGGGTTACCCGTGCGCGCTGGGGATGGCCACGCCGCTGGCCATGATCCGCGGCGGCGGCATGGCGGCCGAACGCGGCATCCTGATGCGCTCCGGCGAGGCGTTCCAGATCATGGGGGAGCTGCGCTCGGTGGTGTTGGACAAGACCGGCACCATCACCCGCGGCGAGCCGGCCGTGCAGACCGTCCTGCCGCTGGCCCACCGGGACGAGGGTGAGGTGCTGCGCCTCGCCGCCGCGGCGGAGGCCGCCAGCGAACACCCCCTGGCCCGTGCGGTAGAGGACGCCGCCGAGGCCCGCGGCCTGCACATCCCGGACGCTCGGGACTTCCGGGCCCAGGTCGGCCGCGGGGTCGAGGCCGCGGTGGACGGCGCTCGGGTGCTGGTGGGCAAGCCCGCCTTCCTCGCCGAGCGGGGTGTCGAGGTCGCACCCACCGACGAGGGGCGTGCCCGGCTGGAGGTGGACGGCCAGACCGTCGTCGCTGTCGCCCGCGACGGCGAGCTCGTCGGGCTGCTCGGCGTCGCCGACACGATCAAGCAGGACGCGCCGGCGGCGGTGGACCGGATGAAGGCCGCAGGCCTGACCCCGGTAATGATCACCGGCGACGACGAGCGCACCGCCCGCGCCGTCGCCAACCGGGTGGGCATCGAGCGCGTGCTGGCCCGGGTTCTCCCGAAGGAGAAGGCGGCACGCGTACGCGACCTGCAACAGCAAGGTCAGCGAGTCGCGATGGTAGGCGACGGCATCAACGACGCTCCCGCGCTCGCCCAGGCCGACGTCGGCATCGCCATCGACGCGGGCACCGACATCGCCATCGAGTCCGCCGACGTGGTCATCATGGGCGACCGGCTCGGCGCGGTGATGGACGTCCACGGGATCGGCATGAAGTCGTACGCCAAGACCAAGCAGAACCTCGCCCTGGCGTTCGCCTTCAACGGGATCGGGGCGCCGGCCGCCGTGACCGGGTTCCTGCACCCCGTCTGGGCGATGATCGCCATGCTCGCCAGCGTCACCGCCGTACTCGTCAACTCCTTCGCCGGCCGGGCGCTACGCCGCGGCTGGAGGTAGATGGAATGCGCTGCCCCCGTTTAGGCGTCGCTCGGTCCAGGCGCCCAACCCTGCAGCTGCGCCCACTCGTCCGCCCGGCGGATGATCTCCCAAACGTAGGGGTTCTTGGCGTCGGTGTAGCCCTTGCCGTCGTACGGAAACCTTTCGGCCAGGCGCCGCTTCACCGTGGCGAACTCGGCCGCGGCAGCGGCGTGACAGCGCAGATAGTCTCGCAGCAGCAAGGGAAATTGCTCGGAAAAGGTCCCGGCACACCGGACATGGATATGCGTCCGTCGGCTACCCGGTGGTTCACGGAAGTACCGCTTGGTGCGTTCCGGGTTGTTGGCGCGGTAGACATAGCCCAGCCGTTCGAGCGGATCCTTGAATGCCTCGATGGGCTCGAAGGCGGCCACCGAGATCTGCACGTCGATGATCGGCTTGGCGGCCAGACCGACCACCGCCGTAGAGCCGATGTGGTCGATCCGCAGCGCCACTCCGCCCAGCGCAGCCCGCAACGTTCCACCCATCTCGCCGAACAACGCCGGCCAGGTCGGATCGTAGTCGACGATCTCGATCCTCCGGCGCGAAGTAGCCGGCACCCCCATCACCTCCAGAGTCGCGCCAGGCAGCGGTGGCGCTCGCCGCGGCCGGCACCTGCCGCGGCGCGTGGAAGTCAAGCGGCCGGGTTGCCGTTTTCGTGACCAGCCGAGCCCGTGGCGGGCGAGCCTGGTCGTTCAGCGTACGGAGGAGACGATGCGGATTGGAGAACTCGCGGACCGGCTCGGGGTCAACCCGAAGACGATCCGCTACTACGAGGACATCGGCCTGCTCGCACCCCCCGCCCGTACGCCCGCGGGTTACCGCGTCTACGGCGAGGATCACGTCGAGCTGATCAGCTTCATCAAGGCCGCCCAGCGGCTGAGCCTGCGCCTGGACGAGATTCGCGAGATCATCGCCTTTCGTGAGCGCGGTGAGAAGCCGTGCGGGTATGTGCGGGATGTGCTGCGCCGCGAGGTGGCCGAGATCGACGGCCGCATCGCCGAGCTGCAGCGGCTGCGCGGCGAGCTGGTCGCCCTGGATCGGCTCGCCGACGAGCTGCCCGAGTCGGATGCGCCGGATTCCGATCCCTGCCCGTTGATTGGCCGGGTATAACCGCCCTTCGTGCGTGCCTCGTATCCCAAATCAGTCCAGCGGCAGTCGAACCGTGACGACGGCGCCGCCGAGCGGCTCGCCGTTCCTGAGCCGAATGGTGCCGCCGTGGGCGATGACCACGGCCCGGACGATGGACAGGCCGAGCCCGGAGCCCGACCGATCCCGGCGCCGGGTGTCGTCGCCCCTGACAAACCGCTCGAGGGCCGAGTTCAGCAGGCGGGGCGGGAATCCGGGTCCGTCGTCCGCGGCCTCGAGCATCGCGTACCGCCGGCCGCGGGTGACCCGCACCCGCAGGGCAGTGGCCCCTTCCGCGGCGCTGTTGGCGGCGAGGTTGGCGATCACCGGCGATCCCTGCATCTGCGTTGGCTTGCGGTGCTCGCCGCCGGGCTGGCCTTGTTCGTCGCGGTCCTCGCCGTATTGCTGGACACCGGCAACCCGCTGTACGTGCCGTCCCTGCTGCTCATCGGCGCCGTCGTGGCCGGGCAGCTCGAGTTCGAGACGGTGCGCGAACTCGGCGCACTTCCCACCTTGCTGATCGGGCTCATCGAGGAGTCCGCCAAACTGGCCGTGCCCGCCGTCATGCTCGCCGTCACGCTCACCCGGCTACGGCCACGGGCGATGGATGGGCTGGTGCTCGGCGTGGCGGTCGGCAGCGGCTTCGCCGCTCTGGAGACCATGGGGTACGCCTTCGTCGCGCTGCTGCGCGCCGGCGGCCACCTGGAGCCCGTAACCATCCTGCTCCTGCTCCGCGCGGTCACCTCGCCCGGCGGGCACGCGGCGTGGACGGGCCTGGTCTGTGCCGCCCTCTTCGCCATCTGGGGAGCGAGCCGCGGGTGGCTGGCCTGGTTGCGATTCCTCCTGGTCTTCGTCGGCGTGGTCGTGCTGCACGCCGCGTGGGACAGCACCGCCGGCGGCTCCGGCCACCTGATCGTGGGCGGCCTCAGCTTCGCCCTCCTGATGGTCGTCACCTGGCGACTGCATCGCGCCGCCCGGACGAACGGCCCGGAGCGGTGACGGCACGATACCCGCAGCTACGTCCCAGGCCACCCGCTACGCCCACCGCCGGGGGCGATGGTCGAGGGTCAACGTTCGGCGCGGCGGGTCAACGTTCGGCGCGGCGGGTCAGCGTGGCGGGGTTGAGGATCTCGATGGCGGCGTAGCGGATGCGGATCAGGTCGTCGGCTTCCAGTGCCTTGAGGACCTTGTTGAGGGAGGGCCGCTGGGCGCCGAGCATGGCCGCCAGCGTGCGCTGGGGGAAGGTGACCTGCCCGTCGACCGCCTCGTCGAGCAAGAGCTGGGCGGTCTGCGCGGTCAGCGACCGGCCGAGCAGACCGAGGATGCGGGCCTGGCTGTGCGCGAGCCGGCCGGCGACGCTGGACAGCCAGCGCCGTGCGATCGCCGGCCGGGTCTCCAACAGGCGGTCGAAGGCGACCCGATCCAGGTACAGGCAGGTGGTGGGATGCGCCGCCCGCGCGGTGTAGGCCAGCGGCTTGCCGAGCAGCAACGCGATGTCGCCGTCCACGTCCCCGGACCGAAGCACCTGCACGACTTCCCCGCGACCGACGCAGCGGGCCACCCAGGCCGCCTCCCGCAGCCGCGCGTCCGGCACCCGGCCCGCCGCGCCTGCCAACAGCCGGGCGGCCTGCTCGACAGCGGACTCCGTCCTGGACAGCCGATTGGCGGCCTCGAACCGTGTCATCCCACAGACATCTTCCCCGCCCACGCCGGAAACCGAGCGCCCTCGACGGTTTCCGCGCCGAAGAGTTGGTCAACTGCCCGCATCGTCGGTGAGGTAGGCGTCCAGGCCGCGGATCATCAGGTCGATGCCGATGTCGAAGCCGCCGTTCATGTCGCAGTCGCCGCATACCAGCAGCGCGGTGCGCACCAGGGTGTCGGATGCGTCCGCCGGTAGCAGTGAGGTGACCCTACGCAAGCGGCTGATCTCGTCGTCGGCGTCGTCGAGTTGGGCTTGGAAGCACGACAATTCGGCCAGCGCGTAGCCGATGCCGTGGGTGACGATGCTGCGCAGCAGGGCGACCGCGCATTGCTCGGGCACGCCGCCCTCGCGCATCGCCCGCAGATGGGTCTCGCAGACCTCGAGCGCGTGCCCGGGCAGCGCACGGCGGCTGGTCAGCAACGGCGCCGCGTGGGGGTGGCGGTGCACCAGGGCCCGCAGGGACCGCGCGAGTACGCGCATTGCCTCGCGCCAGTCCTGGTCCTGCGGTTCGACGGGGATCTCCGTCCACAACTCGTCGACGACCCCGTCGAGTAGGTCGTCCTTGTTGGCCACATGCTTGTACAACGACATGGCCTTCACGCCGAGGGCAGCGCCCAGCTGGTGCATGCTCAGCGCATCCAGGCCGTGCTCGTCTACGTAGCGCACCGCGGCGCGCACCACCTGCGACCGCGACAACCGTGCCCGTTCAACCGTCTCGACGCTCACCCGTACAGCTTACAACGTACCCCCTTTACGATATACGTCATAAGCCTAGGATGGCTTACGACATAAGCTATCTGCCGCTAGCCTGCACCAGGAGGACGCGATGACCAGCACCCAACTGCGCCGCCCGGCAAGCCTGCCCGCCGACACCGACCTGGACGCCGTCGTCAGCAGCGGGGCCTTTGCCTCCGCGGTCGACCCGTACCCGGTCTACCGTCGGCTGCAGCGCGACTATCCGGTCCTGGATCTCTTCGGTGCCGTGTCGGTGTTCCGCTACGACGACGTCGCCGCCGTCCTCCGGCACCCCCAGGTGAGCACGGACGACCGCAACTCGACGCTGCACCGGTCACTGCAGGAGCGGGACAAGCTCACCGCGCCGTACCTGTCGCAAATGGACGATCGGTCGTTCCTGCGCCGCGATCCGCCCGAACACACCCGGCTGCGCAAGCTGGTCGCCAAGAGCTTCACCCGGCACCGGATCAAGGCCCTGCGCTCGTTCATCCAGCGCCACGTCGACGACGTGCTGGACAAGGCCGCGGCGCGGGGGCAGCTCGAGCTGGTCGCCGATCTCGCCTACCCGCTGCCCATCGATGTCATCTCGGAGCTGCTCGGCATCCCCGACGAAGACCGCGCCTTCGTCGCCACTTGGCCACGGACCCAGTTGTGCTGCACGTTCGAATCGGGAAGCCTGAAGGCCGCCGCCGACCTCCAGCCAACCGGACCGGACAGCCCCCGGCAGGCCGAGGCTGACCGCATCCAGCAACAGCTCACCGACTACTTCACGCTGCTCATCGAACGCCGCCGACGCGACCCCGGCGACGATGTGGTCTCCGCGCTCGTCGCCGCCGAGGAACACGGCGAACACCTCACCCACGACGAGATCAACGCGACGCTGCGGCTGCTGTTCGTCGCCGGCTACGAGAACGCCGTCAACCTCATCGGCCACGGCACGCTCGCGTTGCTGCGCCACCCGGACCAATGGGCCGCCGTGGGTGACAATCCCGCCCTCGCATCCCGCGCGGTCGACGAAGCCCTGCGCTACGACGCGCCGTTCCAGTTCACCACCCGCATCGCCCTCGCCGACCTCGACATCGGCGGCTATCACATCGGCCGCGGCCAGCACATCCTCGCCTGGATCGCCGCGGCCAACCGCGACCCGGCTCACTTCACCGACCCGGATAGGTTCGACATCGGCCGCACCGACGACCGTCACCTCGCCTTCGGCACCGGAATCCACGCCTGCCTCGGCGGCCCACTCGCCCACATGGAAGCCGAGATCGCCTTCACCACCCTCACCCGCCGCCTGGGCAACCCGCGCCTCGACACCGACCCGCCGCGCTACCGCGCCGACGTCTTCCGGTCCCTGGAAGCCCTGCCCATCAGCGCGGACATCAAGCCCGCGGCCTGACGCCGACGCTCAACCGCTGGACCCGGCAGCCGACCGGTCGGCGGGGACGCGGATTGCACGCCGACACGTACGTAAAGGAAGGGGCCATGGCGGAGTTCGACTCCGGCCTTGATCGAGGAACTCGCCGCCACCACCGGTAGACCCGGCCAGGTGACCGCCGACCCGCCGTATGAAGCGGAACGGGACGCCGAGGGGCGACGGCCGACCGTCCGCGTCTATCTCCGCGGAAGAGCTTATGGATGACATCGCAAGGGACGGCAGCGACTTCGCCGTCTCCAACAACGGCCAACTCTGGCGCGTCGCATGGTGGCCGCCTCCAGAGGCCCCGCCGGGTACGCCGCACGGTGCCGCGGCGGTGTGCGTTACCGACGACCGGATCGTCTTGGTCAGCCGTGACGGCGAGTGGTGGGGCCTTCCCGGCGGCCGACCTAAGCCACATGAGCGCTGGGTCGACACGCTGCGACGCGAGGTCGCCGAGGAAGGCTGCGCCCAGGTGACCAGCTGCAGACTCCTGGGGTTCAGCCGTGGCGTGTGCGTACGAGGGCAGCAGCGAGGGCTGGTGCTGGTCCGGTCCATGTGGCGCGCGGAAGTCCGTCTGGAGCGCTGGAAACCGCGTGCTGAGATGGCCCGCCGTCTGGTGCCGGCCGACGAGGCGTTGCGGTCCCTGACGACCGCCGAGGGTGACATGACGCCCCTGTATCGCCGCATGTTCGTGGAGGCGCACCTACCCACAGATAGCGACGACCGGCCAAACCGGTGAACCGACGCCGACGGCGCTACCTAACGTCGGTCGATAGGTGACGTGCCTACCCGGATGACGAGCCGGTCCAGGTAGAACACCTGCAGCAACCCCAGCCCGACCGCGAAGATCACGAGTGTCGGGATGGGTAGCACCAGGCCGAACGAGACCGCGTCCCGGGCGGCCGGATCCGCGCCGAGTTGCTGCACCACCCAGACGGGCGCGGTCGGGTTTCGGTTGCCGGAGACCAGCCCCCAGAACAGGCTCTGGGCCTGCACCAGCCAGGTGGCGCCGCCGACGAATACCAGCATCGGCAGCCCCCACAGCAGCATCCGGCCGTACCGGGCGCCGGCACCGACCGTCGGCTCGGCGGGGCGGAGCGCGAGCCCGCGGAACACCACCGTGAACAGGAACAACGCCGGCACGGCCAGCCACACCGGCGGGATCTGCCCGAGGAAGGTGTCGAGTAGGCCGATGGCCCGTGCGAAGTCGAACCAGACGAGGACCAGCGGCCCAACGCCCACGAACAGCCACGGCGCGAACGGCAGCAGCAACAGCTCGCTCCACCGGCCCAGCGGGCGGAGCGCGCCGATGCCGAACCCGGCCACCGCGGCCAGCCCGACCCCGACCACCGCGGACACGGCCGGCGGCAGCCAGGTCCGGGCGAGCAGCGAGATCGCCGTCGGGCCATCGACCGGGCCCAACCCACCGAGGCGGGACAGCCATGGCCACAGGCCGTACGCCGTGACCGCGAGCACGGCGAACAGCCCCAGTGCGGCCAGGAGCGCCGGGGTCGCGCGTATCCCTGCCCGCCGCGACGGCCCGTCCGCGGGGTGTGGCGAGGGGTCCACCTCCACCCGCAGCCCGGTGAGGATGATCACGCATGCCGCACCGAGCCCGAGCACCATGAGCACAACCAGCACCAGCATCGCCTGTGCGGCGGCGGCGCCGAACTCCAAGGTCAAGAAGCCGGACCGAAACGTGTCCAGCATCGGCGTGAGGGTCTGGTCCGCCGGCCCGCCCTGGGTCATGACGTACGGGTACGTGAAGGACTGCAGCGCGACCGCCAGCGTGACGATTACGGCCAGCGCACCCACCGCAAGATCCGCCAAGTAGGCCGACGGGCCCGGCCCGCGGCCACGCAGCACCGCCAGGTAGACCGTGACGCCGATCGCGCAGACCAAGCCAAACATGCTCAGCCACGCCGCCGAGACCACCCCCAACCTCAGGAACGCCGCGGCGAACACACTCCCCTGCGCCCCGGCGAGGTCGAACCGGTCGAGCTGCCATCCGCCGGCCAACGCCACCGGGGCAAAGCACACCATGGGTACGGCGAGCGCGAGCCGGACGGCCCACCGGGCCCGCCGGCCCGCCCGGTGCGCGGCAATCGCGAGCAGTGGGACGACGACGGCCAGCGTCAGCAGCGGCATGATCGCGAACACTGGCGCGAAGCCCCACGTCCGGCCGAACTGGGCCAGGACCCTCACGTAGTTGTCCAGGCCCACCCATTGGCCACCACCACCCCCACCGAACGGCTGGCGCGCTTGGAAGCTCCACCAGGCGGTCCGGATGGTCGGCCAGAGGTAGCCGGTCAGCAGCCCGAAGAAGGCGGGGAGCACGAGCACCAGCCCAACCACGATCCGTAGTGGATCGAGCGACGTCTGCCGGGGACGTCCGGCAGGCGGTGGTGGCGGCGTGGCCGGGTGTGGTGTCGGGGGGCGCGGCCTGGGTGGCGGCGGCTGCATGGCATCCTCGCGGTGGCTCGGCGTCACCGGGCGAGCCGATGCTATCCCGGCCTCCCTCGGGTGCCAGCAAGTCGCCGCGTATGGCGCGCGCGGCGTCAGCACGGGACACCGAAACGATCGTTCATGCGACAGCGGCCGGGGGACGTCAACGTCGTTTCTTACGGCGGCGTTTCTGACCGTCTTGGCGCCGCGGCGTCTGCTGCTTCGCCTTGCGGGCTCGAAACCGCATTTCTTGGGCCAGTTTCGCGAAGTCCTGGTCGACGGTGCGGAGTAGGTGGTAGGCGTCCCGGGCGTGGGCCTCGGCCCGCCTGGGGCGGCCCTGCAGTTCTTCGCATTTCGCCCGCACGAGTAGGCTCCAACCCTCGAGGTAGGGATCGCCGAGCTCACGGGTCAGGGCGAGGGCGTCGTCGAGGAGCCGGTACGCATCCTCGAAGCGCCGTCCCATGGCGTGTGCCCGGGCGAGCTCGATCAGTTCGGTGGCCTCCAGGCGGTGGTCGCCAAGCTGCCGGTGCAATGTGCGGGCCGCATCGAGGTGGGTACGCGCCTCGTCATACCAGCCGAACTCCATGCATTGTGTGGCGATCTTGTGATGGAGCCGCGACTCGGTGGGAACGACGTCCCGCCGGGCTTGTTCGACCGCCAATGCCCACTGTCGGCGAGCCTCCTCCCGCCGTCCCATCGCCCCGGCGAGGGCACCGAGGCGGTACGCGGCCTTGGCCGCCTCCGCTGGGTGGTTCTCCTCGGTCGCCAGGTCGTATGCCCGTCTGAGCCATTTGACGGTTTGCCACGAGTATGACTGGAAGACAGCCAGCGTGTTTGCAGCCATGGCCGCGTACCCGGTGCCACGCACTTTCTCGATCAGCCGTTCGAGCCGGGTCGCGACCTGCCGGGCCGCCGCCTCGTCGCCGCGGTGGCGGTGGAACTCCAGCAGGTTGGTCAGCGCCAAGACCGTGGCGGTGTGGGCTTCGGCTTCCTCGGCCATGCGCGCGCCGATGTCGTACCAGTCGAGCGCCGCATCAGTGTCCTCTCGCATGCGGGCCACGCTGCCGAGGTTGATAGCGGCTAGTGACGCGGTCCGGGCGCGGCCGTGTCGCGGAGCGGTCTCGTAGAAGTGCCTGCTGAGCCGCTCTACCGCATCGAAGTTTTCGCGTAGGTAGAGAAACTCCCGCAGGGCGAGGAGGTCGTCCACCACGTCGGCGTCGTCCGCGGTCGCGGCGTACTCAACAACGACGACGGCGGCCTCCCACTCGGCGTCCAACCAGGCCAGCGCCGTCTGGGGGTCCGGGAACGGGCCGTCGCGGGCTGTGTCGTCGCGCCGACCTGCGATTCCTGCATCGACGGCGGCGGGCACCATCTCGGCGTACCAACGGGCCACGGTGTCGCGGGCACGGGACACCTCTTCGGTGCCCTCCTCGCCTTCCAAGCACTCGCCGGCGAACAACCGCAACAGGTCATGGATCCGGTACCGTCCCGGGGTGGCGGCCTCGATCAGGTGCGCATCGGCGAGCGCCTCCAGCACCAGGACGGCGTCCTCCGTCCCGCCGCCCACCAACGCATCGGCCAGCCGCGCGTCGAACTCGGCGGCCGGCACGACGCCGAGCCGGCGAAACAGCGCCGCCTCCCCGGGCTCCAGGTCCTCGTACGACACGGCGAAGCTCGCCCGTACGTCCAGGTCGCCAACCCGCAGCTCGGCCAGCCGCAGGCGCTCCTGCGACAGCCGTTCGGCGAGGTGCGCGGTCTGCCACTGTGGCCGGCGGTGCAGCCGGGCGGCGGCGATGCGGATCGCCAGCGGAAGCCCGCCGCACAGTCGTACGACGTCGGCCGCCGCATCCGGCTCGGCGGCGACGCGGTCGCCGCCGACCAGCCGGGTGAACAGGTCGCCGCCCTCGACGTCATCCATGGCGTCCAAGACGAGGGTGTGGGCGCCCTCGAGGGCAAGGTCACGCCGGCTGGTCACCAGGACGAGGCAGCTCGGCGAACCCGGCAGCAGCGGCCGCACCTGCGCCTCGTCCGTCCGCATTGTCCAGAACGATCAGGGCGTGCTTGCCCGCCAGCAGCGACCGGTACTCCGCCGCCCTCGGCCCGAACCGGGATGTCGGCGTGCCGCGGATCCAGCGCCCGCAGAAATCCGCCGAGCACGTCGCCTGGATCAATCGGAGCCGCGTCCCCGCCGCGCAGGTTCGCGAACAGCTGGGCGTCGGGGTAAAGCTCGGCGAGTTGGTGGGCGGCGTGCAGGGCGAGCGCCGACTTGCCGACACCGGGGGTACCGGACACCGCGGAGATCACCAAGGTGCCGCGCTCGGCGGCGGCCTGCTCCCGCAGGGCGGCGAGCTCGCGGACCCGCCCGGTGAAGTCGGGCTGCTCGTGCGGAAGCTGCCGGGGCGGCCCCGTCGGGGCCGGTTCAACGGCTACGGCCTCCAACCGTTCGCCTAGTTCGTTGATCCTTGCGCTGACACGTTCGATCCGGCCGGTCTGGTCGTCGTGGCGGAACCGTTCCGCGATCGGCGACAGCGGACCCCTGCGTATCGCGTCCGCCTCGATCCCGTCGCGGATCTCCCGCTCGAGCACGTTGACCAAGCGATCCGGGTCGATCCCTTGATCCGACAGGTAGCTCTCGTCGTTCGGCGCGTCGATGGGCTTGGTCAACGGCTCGATCCACGCCGAGATCAACGCGCGCAGCGAGATCACCGACGCGGCATCGAGCCCCGTGGTCTGATGCTCGATGAGCACCCGCCGCAGCTGCTCCCGCGCCTCCATGGGCGCGATCTCGGCGGCCCGCTCGATCGCCCGGCCGACCACGCCACGCAGCGCCCGTTCCTGGTCTTCGCCACCGGCCTTCCGCCAAGCCCACCGCACCCCGTGTGTGCCCGCCTGACCGACCGCCCAGCCCAGGACGGCGCCGGCAAGATCCACTGGCATAGGAACCCCCGCGGACGCACGTGGCTCAATCAGTGTGTCCCCACGCCGCTCGTCGCGCCACCCGCTTGCGGGGCCTCGGAGGCGACTGGCAGGCGGCTGGCGCCCGATTGGGGGTCTGTCGCCTGCGGTCAGGGAACAGCGCAGGTGAAGTGACCTGGACGGAGTGCCGCATGCGGGACAAGGGCATCGTCGACGACCCAGGCGAGGGCTGAGTGGCGGTGGTTTCGGTCTCGCGGGCCGCCGCGACCCCGGCGGACTTGGCGGCGGCCCGTCTCCAGATGGGCCTGTCCTTGGGTCGGCACATCATCGTCGCGTGCTTCGGCGGGGATGCCCGCGTTCATCGTGTTCGTGAGTTGCGGGGCTACGTACCGGCGACCCCTGCTACCGGCTCGCTCGTGGCTGCACCCGACTAGCCCCAAGGCCGTGTAGTTAGGGGGTTGGTGGTGGTTGTCAAGGTGTCGGGTGGTGCCAGGATGTCGATGCCCACGGTGGCTTTGTAGCTGGTGCGGTCGATGCCAGGGCCGCGGGCCTGGTATTTGGAGATGGC
>WHSR01000118.1 GCA_009379995.1 Streptosporangiales bacterium | reverse complement strand
GCCATCTCCAAATACCAGGCCCGCGGCCCTGGCATCGACCGCACCAGCTACAAAGCCACCGTGGGCATCGACATCCTGGCACCACCCGACACCTTGACAACCACCACCAACCCCCTAACTACACGGCCTTGCGGCTAGCCTTGCCCGCAACCCGCCCGCAAATGTTCAAGGGCCTGGCCACCGTTGCCGGTGACCAGGCCCTTGAACTGCGATCTCTTGGTAGCGGGGGCGGGATTCGAACCCGCGACCTCTGGGTTATGAGCCCAGCGAGCTACCGAACTGCTCCACCCCGCGTCGGGATGAGATCTCACTGTATTCAGCCTCGGAGCGTGAAGCAAATCGGGGGGTGGATCTGTTCCCGACCTCGGCCGGCGTCCGCCGCGAGATCACGTCGCCGGCCGACCGTCGCTGGCTAACCTCCCTGCTGACCTTCTTGCTGGCTGCCCTGTCCCGCCTGCTGAGCCCGCTCGAGGGCGTCCTGAAGCTGCTCCTGCGCCTCGCCGTACGCACGCCAGTCGCCGCGCCGGAGCGCCTCCTGGCCGTCGCTGTACGCCGTCTGGGCGTCCTGCAGCGCGGCTTGGAGTTCCTCGTCGGCCTGCCCGCCGGTCGGTGGCGGCTGCTGACCGCCTTCCTCCTCGGGCGCGGTCGGAGGAAC
This sequence comes from Streptosporangiales bacterium, assembly GCA_009379995.1. GTDB lineage: Bacteria > Actinomycetota > Actinomycetes > Streptosporangiales > WHSR01 > WHSR01. Next base: position 16,858 of record WHSR01000118.1, on the reverse strand, counting down.
GCCCGCCTCGCCGAACACCTGCCCCAGCGAATCCTCGAGGGTCGGGCCGAAGCCGATCCGGTTACCGAACGACACCAGCACGCGCCGCAGGATCGGGTACGACTCGCCGCCCGCCGCCTCCACGTACACCGGCTCGATGTAGATAAGCCCTCCGCCGAGCGGCAGGGTGAGCAGGTTGCCGAGGACTGTCTGCGCTCCTCCCCCACGCAGCAGGGTGAGCTCCCGGGCGACCGTCGGGTTGGACTCGAAGGTGTTCTGCACCTGCCCCGGCCCCGGTATCGCCGTGTTGCGTGGCAGCTGCAGGACTCGAATCGTCCCGTAGTCGGGGCCGGGTTGGGCGTTGACAGCCATGAACGCCGCGAGGTTCGGTCGGTTACGCGGCACGTACGCGGTCGTCAGCGAGAAGGTCGGCTCCTGCTGGCCCGGCATCTTCAGGCTGAGGAAGTACGGCGGCTGGTCACCGCCTCCCTGGGCGGGCTCCTCGGGGACCCGCCAGAAGTCCTGGCCGCCGTAGAAGGAGTACGGCTCCTGCACGTGGTAGCGGGCGAGGATGGACCGCTGCACCTTGAACAGGTCCTCCGGGTACCGCAGATGCGCCATGAGCTTGTCGGAGATCTTGGACTTCGGCTGGACGATGCCCGGGAACGTCTTCATCCAGGTCTTCAGCACTGGGTCGTCCTCGTTCCACTGGTAGAGCGTCACAGTGCCGTCGTAGGCGTCGACAGTGGCCTTGACCGAGTTGCGGATGTAGTTGACGGTGTCCCGGGGCTGCGCGGACACGGTCTCCCGCGTGGTGTTCGCGTCCCTGGTGGCCTCGTCCAGGCCCACCCGCTGGGAGTACGGGTAGCCGCTCGAGGTGGTGTAGCCGTCCACGACCCACTGGATCCGGCCTCCCACGATGGCCGGATACGGGTTGCCGTCGAGCTTGAGGAACGGTGCCACCTTCTGCACGCGAGCCCGCGGATCCCGCACGTACATGATTCGCGACTGGTCGTTGATCGCGTCGGAGAACAGGATGTTCCGGTCCTGGAACTTGACAGCGAACAACAGCCGGTTGATCGGCGAGCCCATCGGGACGCCGCCCTTGCCGGTGTAGGTGGTGTTCTGCTGACCGGTCTCGCTTTCGTCGGGGAAGTCCAACTCGCGGGGCGTCGCTCCCTTCGGCGCGCCGACTATCGAGTACGACCGGATGGTCTCGTCGAAGTACGTCCTGGGCTGGTAATCACCAAGGTCGCCCTGCGGCGGGATATCCCCCTCGAGGAAGGCGGGCGCGCCGTTCTCGTCCAGCTGGTTGCCGGGAGCGGCCACGAGCCCGAAGCCGTGGGTATAGACCACATGCTGGTTGACCCAGTTCTGCTGCCCCTGCGGCGGCCCCGCCAGTCCTCGCAGGGCCACGATCATGTCGCGGGACTGGCCGTCGACCTGGTACCTGTCGATGTCGAGCAGGTCCGGGAACCGGTAGAAACCACGGATCTGCTGCAGCTGCTGGTACGTCCTGGACACCGCGTTGGGGTCCAGCAGGCGGATCCCGGACATCGTCGCCGCATCTTCGGCGAGCTGCCCCTGGTCGATGTCCGTGCGCGCGTCGTAGCTGCCCACCTTGACGTCGCCCACGTTGTAGGCGGTCCGGGTCGCCTTGATGTTGCGCTCGATGTAGGGGGCCTCCCGGTCGGCCTCGTTCGGCTTGACCTGGAACTGCTGGATGATAGCCGGGTACACGCCGCCGACCAGGATCGCCGACAGTACCAGGAGGCCGAGCGAGGCGATCGGGAGGAAGAAGCCCCGGCGGAAGATGTTGGCGAAGAACAGCACCGCGCAGATGACGGCGATCGTGGCGAGGATCGACTTCGCCGGAAGCGTCGCGTTGACGTCGGTGAACGACGGCCCGGTGACGTGCCCGCGCTCCGAGTACGCCAGGCCGTACCGGTCCAGCCAGTAGGCCACCGCCTTGAGCAGCACGAAGATGCCCAGCAGCACGGACAGGTGGACCCGCGCCGCGGGGCTGGCCTTGTCGCCCGGGGTCTGCAGCCGCAGCCCGCCGTACAGGTAGTGGGTGAACGCCGCGGCGATGAACGCCAGGACTACCGTCGCGAAGGCGTACCCGAGCACCAGCCGCAGGAACGGGTAGGTGAAGGCGAAGAAGGAGATGTCGATCCCGAACTGGAAGTCCTTCACCCCGAAGGACTGACCGTTGGCGTACATCATCCACGTCCGCCACTCCCCGGAGGCGGATGACCCGGCGAACAGCGCGACGGCGCCCGTCACGATAAGCATGACCAGGCGCAGATGCGGATCGAGGGCGGTGCGGTACCGCTCGAGCCCCTGCTGCTCGACCGACAGCGGCCGGTACACCGGACGTATCCGGTAGGCGATGACCATGTTCAGGCCCACCAGGACGGCCATCGCCAGCCCGATGATCAGGAACAGGAAGAGCCTGGTGACCACCCGCGTGGTGAAGACGGAGGTGTAGCCCACCGAGCGGTACCACAACAGGTCCGTCCAGATCGAGGTGAAGATGACGAACAGCACCACGATGAGGACCACTGCGGCGATGACCGGCAGGAGCAGGCGCGGGCGACGAAATGCCCGTATGCCCGGCCCCTGACCGGGGGTTCGGAAAGTCACGCGTGCACCTCGGGCCTTCAGTTCGGTGGGACGCGGGGAGTCAGTACGTCAAGGGAAACTTACCGGGCACGCCTGGGGTTCCCGGTACCAATCGCGCATCATCGGCGTGGGAATCTACTCGCAGCTCGGTATCGGACCGTTGCCGGTGCGAAGCGCCCGCAGCGACTCGACGGCACCGTGCAGCGTTTCCACCCTGATCAGCCGGAGCCCCTCCGGTGCCGTACGGACGGCGGTGGAGCAGTCCTCGGAGGGGGTGAGGAAGACGGTGGCACCGGACTCCCGGGCTCCGATCAGCTTCTGCGCCACGCCGCCGATCGGGCCGACCGTCCCGTCGGCGGTGATCGTCCCGGTGCCGGCGACGGACCTGCCCCCGGTGAGGCTGCCGGGGGTCAGCTTGTCGATGACGCCGAGCGAGAACATCAGCCCCGCGCTGGGTCCGCCCACGTCGCCGACGCTGTACCGGACGGCGAACGGGTAGGTGTGGCGGGCCTCCAGGCGCACGCCCACCACCGTCTGGCCGGGCGGTTCCTCGGCCTTCGTGGTAGCGACGCGCAACTCCTTGGTCTGCCCGTCGCGCCGGACGGTGATGGTGACGTCCTCGCCGGGCCGGTGGCGCGAGACGAGCCGGGAAACCGCTTCGGCGTCGTGGGTGTCGGTCCCGTCCACCGCGACTATCACGTCGCCGGCTCGCAGCACGCCATGGGCCGGGTAACCCTTCGTCACGTCGCGCACCATGGCGCTCGTCCTGACCGTGATGCCCAACTCCCGCAATGCCGCGGTGGTCGCATTCTGCTGCGAGTCGGTCATCGCCTGGGACGTCTGCTCAACGAACTCGTCGACGCTTTGATCTTCCGGGAAGATCGCGCTCTGCGGTACCACCGCGACCTGTGGGTCGAGCCAGCCGCGCAACGCCGTCAACAGGCCGATCTGATCCTGCGGGCTGCCGCGGTAGGCGATCGTGACGAAGTCGAGCCGGCCCTCGGTCGGATACGTCCGGCGCCCCTCTACCGCAATGACCGGCTTGTCGCCCGACTTGCCCAGCGTGTCGGTGGCGGGACCGGGCTCGAGCGCCACGTACGGCACCGGGAACAACGCGCCCGCGGCACCCAGGGCCAAAACGAGAGCACTGCTGACCGCGAGCGTGGCAAGGCGACGGGACATGTCGGGAAGCGTACGAGGTTCCTCGCCGTCACTCGTTCCAGGCATGCCCCGAGGCATCCGTTGCCCGGTTCTGCTCACCGCTGCGCCGCGTCTGCTGCTCGAGGGCGGAACGGAAGCGGCGAAACTCCTCCACCGACCGATCGCTCGGACCTGGGCCCCGTGCGCGGTTCGCGACAGCACTCACCACGACCGCGATAAGGGTAGCCGCAACGGGGATCAGCCACCACGTCATCACCGACATCCGGGCCCCCTGCGCGTTGCCGCCTGCTCGACACCATTAGAACCATTCCCGCCTCACCGGGCGGTCAACACATTCCGACCCATTCCGCATCCCCGTCGGCGAAGAACTGGTGCTTCCAGATCGGCACCGTGTGCTTGAGGTCGTCGATGAGGCGCCGGCACGCGTCGAAGGCCTCGGCGCGGTGATCGCACGCGACCGCCACCACCACCGCCGCCTCGCCGAGCTCAAGGTCGCCGACCCTGTGCAGGGCCGCCACCGCCCGCACCGGGAACTCGGCTGCGACCTTCTCCACGACCTCCCGCAGCTGCTGCTCCGCCGAGGGGTGTGCGCTGTACGACAGCCTGGTCACCTCCCGGCCGTGGTCATGATCGCGCACCGTGCCCACGAAGAGTGCCGTGCCGCCAGCCGTCGGGTCGGCGACCGCGCGAAGCACCTCGTCCACCGAGAGCGAGGAATCCCGGAACCCAAGGAGTCGTACGACGTCCACACACCGACACTATCCGCACGGTCGGACGAGTCGGACGGGTGCGCCGCCGGCCGATAGAGGACGCGAAGCGCGGACAGATAGTGACGACCGTGGTGTTCCCGGGTGCGGGGTTGACGGCCCGGGAATGCGGTGATTGCCTCGTGTTCGATAGTCGTACCGTTCGTCCGATTAACGAACGACCTGTGATCCACGTCCGCGTTCGCGGAGGGGAGCCGGGGCGTGCCGGAAACGTCGAAGACCGCCGACCAGGCGTTGCTGCTCCTGCTCACCCTGGCCGAGTCCGGTCCGGGCACCGCCGCCGAGCTGGCCCAGCGGCTGGGGCTGAACCGCACGGTCGTGCACCGGCTGCTGGCGACTCTGGTCGCCCGCGCCTTCGCGCATCGCGACGCGGACGGTCGCTACCAGCTCGGGACTGTGCTCTTCGGCCTCGCCAACCATGTGGAGGGACGGCTGCGGGCCATCACGGTCCCCGTGCTGGAGAGCTTGGCCGCCCGGTTCGGCGAGACGGCAGTTCTGGCCGTAGCGGACGGGGACCATGCCGTCCCGGTCGAGCAGGCGCGGGGTTCCCGCAACCTCATGCACGTCGACTACCACCCGGGCATCCGGCACCCGCTGTGGCAGGGCGCACATGGGCGGGCGATCCTGGCCAACATGGCGGCGGTCACCATCTCCCGGCTCCTCGAAACAGCGCCGGAGCCCGTTCGGTACGGCCGGCTCCTCGACGAGGTCCGGGACCTGGGGTACGCCATCTCCCAGGACGAGCTGCAGGTGGGGGTGACCGGATTGGCCGCTCCGGTGTTCGGACCCGGACGGAGGGTCATCGCGTCGGTGGGCGTGGTCGCCCCGACCCCACGCTTCCCGCCCGAAGCCGACCTGGCCGACGCGGTGCGCCGGGCAGCGGCGGAGATCTCCTCCTGGCTGGGCGGCACCCAGCACGGCACCCAGGTGAGCGGCCGAGGTCCCGCCGCGGGGCCGACCACGACCTCCTCTACCTCCTCCCAACCGTAAGGAGCACACGATGCCGTTCTACCGACGAGTTGGCGAGGTGCCGCGCAAGCGGCACGCCCAGTTCCGTAAGCCGGACGGCGGCCTGTACGCCGAGGAACTCATGGGCGAGGAGGGCTTCTCCTCCGACTCCTCGCTCCTCTACCACGTCCATCCGCCGACGGCCATCGTCAAGACCGAGGCGGTCGACGTGCCGGCCGGCGCTGACGAGGTCACACCCAATCATCCGCTGTCACCTCGGCACTTCCGCACCCGCTCGCTGCCCGTGGGCGGCGACACCGCGACGGGACGACGGGTCCTCTTCGGCAACGAGGACGTACGGGTCTCCTACGTGGCCGCGGACGCCGACGGCGAGCTGTACCGGAACTCGGTCGGCGACGAGGTGGTCTACGTCGAGGCCGGCGCTGCCCGGTTCGAGTCGACCTATGGCGCGTTGGATGTGGGCGAGGGCGACTACGTAGTGATTCCGACCGGCACGGTCCACCGGTTCCTGCCGCGCCGCCCGGAAGGGGGCAACGGGTCCGGCGGGGGCGGCGAGCCAGGGTGGGGCGCCGGGAGCGGCGCCATCGGGCGGGGGGAAGTGCTGCGCGCGATGGTGTTCGAGGCGCGCGGGCACGTCCGTCCGCCGCGCCGCTACCTGTCGCAGTACGGGCAGTTCCTGGAGCACGCCCCGTACAGTGAGCGGGACATGCGCGGGCCGGCGGAGCCGCTGGCCGTCGACGCCGGCGAGACGCCCGTCCTGGTACGGCACAGAGGCGGGTTGACCCGGTTCACCTACCTGCATCACCCGTTCGACGTGGTGGGGTGGGACGGCTACCTCTACCCGTACGTCTTCAACATCCACGACTTCGAGCCGATCGTGAAGCGGTTCCACGCGCCGCCGCCGGTGCACCAGACCTTCGAAGGCCCGAACTTCGTGCTCTGCTCGTTCTGCCCGCGCCCGCTGGACTTCGACGAGCGGGCCGTACCCATCCCGTACAACCACCACAACGTCGACTCCGACGAGATGATGTTCTACGTCGGGGGCGACTACTCCGCACGCAAGGGCTCGGGGATCGCGCTCGGCTCCATCTCCCTGCACCCCTCCGGCTTCACCCACGGGCCGCAGCCGGGCGCGGTGGAGGCCAGCCTGGGCGCCGAACGCACCGACGAGATGGCCGTGATGATCGACACGTTCCGTCCGCTCGGCCTCGGGCCGGCGGCGCGGGCCAGCGAGGACCCGGAGTACCCGTGGACCTGGGCAAGGGAGACACGATGACCAGCAAGCCGTTTGCCTCCAGCGCCGACCTGGCCGAGAAGCGGGAGACCCTCGAAGAGATCGCGGACGGCGTGTACGCGCTCACCGCCGAGGGCGACCCCAACGTCGGAGCCATCGAGGGCGCCGACTGCGTGCTCGCCTTCGAGGCGCGCGCCACCCCGGTGATGGCCCAGCAGTGGATCGATCAGCTCCGGGAACGCACCGACAAGCCGTTCCGATACCTCGTGTTCAGCCACTACCACGCGGTGCGGGTGCTCGGGGCGGCCGCGTTCGGCGCGCCGTCGATCATTGCCCACGAGAACACGCTCGCGCTCATCCACGAGCGTGGCCAGCAGGACTGGGACTCGGAGGCGGCCCGGATGCCCCGGCTGTTTCGGGGCGCGGAGACGATCCCCGGCCTCAGCTACCCCAACGTCACCTTCAGCGACCGGATGACCGTCGACCTCGGCAACCGCGTCGTCGAGCTGCGGCACTGCGGCCGAGGACACACCGCTGGCGACATCGTCGTGTGGCTGCCGGACGAGCGGGTGCTGTTCGCCGGCGACCTCGTCGAGGCGGAGGCCGCGCTGTACACCGGCGACGCGTACCACACCGACTGGATGAGCGGCACCCTGGACCGGGCGGCGGCCCTCGGCGCCCGCGCCCTGGTCGGCGGGCGCGGGCCGGTCGTGTACGGCGAGAAGGCGGTGGGCGACGCGATCGCACAGACCCGGGAGTTCCTCGTCGTGCTGCGGGACGCGGTCGCCGAGGTGCTCCGGCGGGACGGCACCGTCAAGGAGGCGTTCGACGCGGCCCACGCCGCGCTCGAGCCGCGGTACGGCGCCTGGCCCATCTTCGAGCACTGCATGCCGTTCAACGTGCAGCGGATGTGGGACGAGCTGACCGGCCTGCACCCGCGGATCTGGACCGCCGAACGTGACCGCGCGGTCTGGGACCTGCTGCAGAGGTAGCCGTGGAGACGCCGCAGGAGTTCCCGGTCCTCGTCGTCGGCGCCGGGCCGGTGGGCCTCACGACCGCCCTCGCGCTGGCGTCGTACGGCGTGCGCTGCGCGCTGGTGGAGACCGAGCCGCGGCACGTCTGCGACGGGTCGCGGTCCATCGTCGTGCAGAAGCACACGATGGAGCTGGCCGAGCGCATTGGCGCCGGGCGGACGCTGGCCGACGAGGGGGTGACCTGGAGCACCGCCCGCACGTATTTCCGGACAACCGAGTTGTTCCACGTGAAACTGGGCGAAACCGCCCCCGGGCGCTACCCGCCGTTCGTGAACATCCCGCAGCGCCGGGTCGAGGAGATCCTGCTGGCCGAGGTCGAACGGCAGCCGCTCGTCACGCTGCTCTGGTCGCACACGGTGGAGGATCTGGATCAGGACGATGCCGGGGTGACGGTACAGGTGGCCACCCCGGAGGGGCCCAGCCGCCTGCGGGTCCCGTACCTGGTCGGGTGCGACGGGGGTCATTCAGCGGTGCGCGACCTGGTGGGCGTCGGCTTCCCCGGCTACACCCACGGCGACCGGTTCCTCATCGCCGACATCCGCGCGGACCTGCCGTTTCCCGACGAGCGCCGGTTCTTCTTCGACCCGCCGTGGAACCCCGGCCGGCAGGTGCTCGTCCACCCGCAGCCGGACAAGGTCTGGCGCATCGACTGGCAGGTGCCATCCGACGTCGACGTGGAGGAAGAGCGGCGGACCGGCCGGCTGGACAGACGCATCCGGCAGGTCATCGGCGACGTCGACTACGAGATCGCGTGGCTGTCGCAGTACACGTTCGCGCAGAGGCTCGCCGAGCGGTTCCGGGTCGGCCGGGTGTTCCTCGCCGGGGACGCCGCGCACCTGATGAGCGTCTTCGGCGCACGCGGGATGAACAGCGGCATGCAGGACGCGGTGAACCTGAGCTGGAAGCTGTGGCTGGCCACGAGCGTGCTCGCCCCGGACGCGCTGCTCGACACCTACGAGGCGGAGCGCCGGCCGGCGGCGAGCGAGAACCTTCGCGTCACCGAGGCGACCATGCGCTTCATGGTGCCGCCGAGCCGCGTCGGCTGGCTGCTGCGCAACGCGATCCTCCGGCTGTCGCTGCCCGTGCCGAGGCTTCGGCGGTACGTGAACTCGGGGAAGTTGTCCCAGCCGTACGTCTATGCCGACTCGCCGATCGTGGCGGCGCCCGCGCCGGACGCCGGGCCGGCTGTCGGGGCCGCGGCTCAGGTCGGCGCCGTCGCCCCGGACGCCACCGGTATGGGCCCCAACGGTGAACGGGTACGGATGCTCGACCTCGTCGGCGCGAACTTCACCGCGCTCTACCTGGCCCGCGACCCGGTCGACGCCGACCGATTCGGCAAGGAAGCCGCCGAGCACCGCCCCGAGGTTCCCACCCGGGTGGTGACCGTGGTCCCGTCCGGCGAACCGGGCCCGGACCGGCTCGTCGACGACCACGGCGAGTTCGCGGCCGCGTTCGAGTCCGTACCGGGCCGGCTGTACCTGATCCGACCGGACACCCACATCGCCGCCCGCCTGGACGACGCGACCGGCCAGGTCCTCCCCCTCCTCGTCGGCCAGGCCACCGCCCGCAACGCCGCCGCGGCCGGCGCCCCACATTGACCGTCGGCGAGTTCGTCACCTCGATCCGCCGCTGCGGCGAGCTCGCCGACAAGATCTCCGGCCCAAGCGGGCGCATGAACTGCACCGGTGACGGCATTGCCCAGCGCTTCAAGGTTACCGGTACCGGGCTGTTGCGCACCGTCCGCATCGCCAGTCCTGCCGGCTCCGCACGTTGACCGTCGGCCTGTTCGGCACGCGGCGATCTTGCGGTGACGAACACGCCGACAATCAACATTGGGTCGCAGCCGCAGCCCAGCCCGCCGCGGCTGGGCGCACATCACCGCCATGCGAAGACCGGCTGCTCGAAGTGGGCGACGCGGGTCTGGCGCCCGTGCAACACCAGCTCACCGAACTGGTAGAGCACGGCGGCGGTGGGGGCGTAGATGAATGTCCCGAGCAACGGCAGTTGGATGACGGGAGCCTCGGACTCTGGGATGGTCGTCAGCCGTGGTTCCACGTCGAGGTCGGATAGTGGTACGAGGAAGACCTGCGCCACCTCCGACGCCCGTGGCCGCAGTCTCGGATGGAAACCGGCCCACAGCACAATAGGGCTGATGATGTACCCGGACCGGCTGGCGTAGTCGTCCAACCGGCCCAGCACCGACGACTCCGGCAGAGCGAGGCCCAGCTCTTCGTGAAGCTCGCGGCGCGCTGCCTCCTCGGCACCCTCGCCGTCGTCGATGTGACCACCGGGCAGCGCCCACTGGCCCGAATGCGTACGCAGGCTCGCCGAGCGGCGGGTGAGGAGGAAGCACGGCCTCTCGTTCGCGTCCTCGACCAAGGCAATCGCCACGGCGGCCCTGCGCATCCCATGACGCCAGACAGCCGTCGGTCGAAAGCCGTCCAGCACGGACCGAACCACCCTCTGGAGATCCTCCACGATCACAGCTTGCCGCGAACTCAGTCGACCGATCTAGCCAGCCATGGTGACGCGAACTCCCTCGCATCCGACGGTGAGTGAATGGCAGATCGGCCGGGCCGGTTTCGCCCGTCCAGCCTCAGCAGGTCACGATCCGGTCTCTCTTTGTCGCACGACGCTAACCCGGAGGGAGCCAAGCTAGACGCTCAGAACAGGCCGATGACCTCGTTCCCGCCGAGGATCAAGAACAGCACGAGGATCACGCCGTACACGACGTTGGCAAGAATCTTGTTGCGGTACTCGGGCACCACCCGCCGCGAGTTCAGCAGCCAGAGCAGCACGAGCACGAGGAACGGCATCGCCAGCGCGCCGAGCGCGGCGTACACGATCACCAACAGCACCGGCCTGCCGAACAGCAGCAACAGCATCGACGGGAAGGCGACCCAGAACAGGAAGATGCGGAAGGCGGGCGCGGTCACCGCCGTGTGCGGTCCGGCCTCCTCGTCGGGTATCCGCCGCGCGATGCGGACGAAGTCGGCGAACAAGAAGGACATGCCGTTCCAGGCCCCGACCACCGAGCTGAAGGTGGTCGAGAAGAAACCGATGAGGAACAGCCAGCGGGCGGCGGCACCGAACCGGTCGCCGAACGGGTCGGCCAGCGCCGCGAGCCCCTCACTCTCCTCGATGCTGCGGCCGGTGCCGAACAGGAACTCCGCGCCGATGATCATCATCGCGAGGACGAAGATGAACGTCAGGGCGTACCCGACCGCGAGGTCCGTCCGCATGATCGGGATCCAGGACGACCCCTGCCAGCCCTTCTCGCGCAGCCAGTAGCCGTACGCCGCCAGGGTGATGGTCGCGCCCACGCCGCCGACGATGCCGAACGCGTAGAGCACCGAGCCGCCCTCCGGAAGGGTGGGCACGAAGCCGCGGAAGAGCTCACCGAGGCTCGGAAGGGTGAAGATGGCGGCGCCCACCACGCCGACGAACATGAGGCCCACCAGGACCTTCATGATGGTCTCGAAGACCCGGTAGCGACCGAAGAACACGATCGTGAAGCCCGCCACGCCGACGACTACCGCCCAGGCGGTGACCGATATGGCCGGGAACATCGCGTTGAGCGAGAGCGCGGTCGCCGACATCACCGCGGCGCCGAACACGAACCCGAGGATGGACAGGTGGAACACGAAGTAGCCGCTGACCCACCGGCCGAGTGAGTGGATGCCCTTGACCGGGGTCTGCCCCGTCGCGAGGTACCACCGGCCGATGCCCTCGGTCACCGCCATCTTGACCAGGGCACCGAGCACGATCGCCCACGCGAGGGCCATCCCGAACCGGGCGCCGCCGGCGAGGCCGGTGACCATGTCTCCGGCGCCGACGCCGACACCGGCGATGACGAGCCCGGGTCCCAGGACCGCCATGCGGGCGCTCCACGCCTTGGGCGTTTCCTGTACGGGATCGGGACGGGGTTCACCTACCGCCATGACCAACTCCCTGCGCGCACGGGACCGCTCCGAGACGACGGCCTTCGTATACCCGATATGATGCAGGACTGACCGACTATGGACCGGTCCGCCGCCTCTGTCAACCCCTTCTATATCGCCTTCGAGCACGCCGCGCCCGGCCATCCGTGATCTTGCAGCTTAAGTCGGCAGTTCGAGCGCCCGCACCACGATCCCGGATCGCGTCATCTCGTCGGGCGTGCCGACGTGCAGCCGGCCGGCCCGGTCGATGAGCCACAGTACGTCGGCGACCGGCAGGGCGAGGTTCAGCTCGTGGGTGGAGACCACCACGGTGAGGCCCTGCTCCCGGGCGAGCCGACCCAGCAGGGCGATGATCGCCGCACGGCCGGACACATCCAGGAACGCGGTGGGCTCGTCCAGCAGCACGAGGTCCGGCTGCTGGGCAAGCGCCCGGGCGATCATCACCCGCTGCCGCTCTCCGTCGGAGATCTCGCTGAGCCGGCGACCGGCGAGATGGCCCGCGCCGACGGTCTCCAGCGCGCGGGCGACCACCTCTCCGTCGGCCTCGCCCAGCCGGCCGGTGGCCGGGGTGTACGGATGCCGGCCGAGCGCCACCAGCTCACGGACGGTCAACAACGCGATGTCCACCCGCTCGGTGAGCACCACGGCGAGGCTACGGGCGAGCCGAACCCGGTCCATCGTTCGCAGGTCGGCACCGTCCAGGCAGACCCACCCGGCGAGCGGCGGCTGCAGCCCGCACAAGGTACGCAGCAGTGTGGACTTGCCGGCGCCGTTGGGCCCGAGCAGCACCGTCAGCTCGCCCGGGCGGGCGTGCGCGAAGAGCCCGGACAGCACGGTGTGCGGGGTACGGCGGCGCCAGCCTCGACGCGGATACCCCACGGCAAGGCCCCGGAGGACCAACCCCTGCGGTTCGCCGGTCACCGCAGCGCTCCGCCGGCGCCGCCCGCCCGGGAGCCGCGGACCAGGACCGCTACCACGACCGGCGCCCCCAGCAGAGCCGTCACCGCGTTCAGCGGCAGCGCCCGTACCTCCGCCACCGCACCGCAGCCGAGCGCGACGGCCGCGCCCAACAGAACCGCGGCAGGCAGCAGCACCCGGTGATCGGAGGTGCCCAGCGCGGAGCGGGCCAGATGCGGCACCGCCAGCCCCAGAAAGCCGATCGGCCCGCAGAAGGCGGTGACCGAGCCGGCGAGCAGCGACGCGGCGAGCATGGTGCCCAGCCGGACCCGCCGCACGCGTATCCCCATCGTCCGCGCGTAGTCCTCGCCCAACAGCAGCGCATTGAGGTGCTTGGCGCTGAGCAACGCGATCGCCAGGCCGGCACCGACCACGGGCGCCAGAACCGCGAGGTCCGGCCAGGGGGTAGCGCCGAAGCTACCCAGCCCCCAGGCGATGTACTGCTGTGCCCAGCGGGGATCGGCCGTCGCCAACAGGACGCTCACCAGCGCGGTCGTCAGGTACCCCACCATCACCCCGATCAGCAGCAGGGTCACCGCGGAACGCACCCAACGGGCGAGCACCAGGATGAACGCCAGCACGGCCGCCGCGCCGAGCGCCGCGGCCAGCACCATGCCGAGGCGTCCGAGGCCGACGAGATCGACGAAGGAGGCCAGCCCCGCCGCGAATGCCCCACCCGCCCCTCCGCTCGCGAGCATCAACAGCGCGACGCCGAGGCTCGCGCCCGAGCTGACGCCGAGGACGTACGGGTCGGCGAGCACGTTGCGGAACAGCGCCTGCATCTGCACCCCGGCGGTGGCCAGGGCGGCACCGGCGAGAGCCGCCGTGACCGCCCGCGGCAGCCGTACCGTCTCGATCACGACCTGCCAGCGTGGGTCGGAGGCGGCACCGCCGGTCAGGACGTGCAGGACGTCGGCCGGCGGCACCGAGACCGAGCCGGCGATCGTGGCGGCCAACAGGGCGGCCGGGACCGACGCCGCGAGCGCGGCGAGCACGGCACGCCGTCGACGTCGGTCGGCGGGGAACGCCGATGCGGTCATGAGCGGGGGATGCGGCGGAAGAAGGTGAACCGGTGCTCGGGCATCAGCTCCGGGTGGAGCATCGCCAGGTAGTCGGCCAGCACCAGGTCGGGCCGGGTGACGCCGCGCTCCCAGTAGTCGATCCCGGTGCCCGGCTCCGGCGGGGTGTTCGACCACACCTTGTCGTCGCGGAAGGCGGCGAGCTCGGCGTACCTGGGATCGGCCCGGCGCCCCTCGGCAAGGGTCCGCCACGGCATGTCGGTGATCCACACCTTCGCGTCGCCGGCCTCGACCAGTACGTCCTCGAAGCCCACCGTGAGCGCGCCGTGCTTCGGGGTGTCCGCCCAGGGATGGGTGCCGCCGGCGTCGCGGATCAGCTGGGTGCGGTAGCTGTCCCCGCCGGGTACGTACCACTCCCCCTGGAACATCTTCCCGGCGAGAACCGGGGTGGGCTCGCCGGCCTCCGCCGCCCGCGCCGCGGTCCTGCGGTAGGCGGCCTCGATCCGCTCGAAGACGGCCGCGGCCCGGCGCTCGGTACCGGTGAGCGCGGCCATCACCTTGATCCACTCGGCACGGCCGAGCGGCGTGTCCTCCCGCCACTCCGCGGTCGGTACCACCGGGATGCCGGCGCGGCGCAGCGTCCGGTAGGCCGGGTCCTCGGTACCGCCGCTCATCAGCACGTCCGGACGGGCGGCGATGACGGTGCCCGCCGGCGCGAACTCGACAGCCTTCCCGGCCTCGACGCGGGCGCGTACCTGCGGGGTGCTCACCCGGTCGGCCTCGGCGACACCGGTCAGCACCCCGAGCCGGTCGAGGTCCACCAGCAGCGGCAGGTTGGTGGTGGAGCCGGCGAAGACGCTCCGGACCGGGACCTCGATTCGGGGCGCCCCGGCCAGCTCCCCGGCGAGCTTCGGCTCGGGGGCGCCGCACCGCACGAGCACGTACGACTCCGGCCGCCCGCCGGGGTACGGCTCGCGCACGGTCAGCACCTGGTAGGTCTTCTCGTAGCGGATGGAGAAGTTGGTCGCGTGCTCGACGGCCGACTTGGCCGGAAAGTAGTCACGCCCAGGCCGGTAGTCGGCGATGCAGCCGTGCCCGGACCGCCCGCCTCGATCCTCGGCGGAAGGGGCGCAGCCGAGCAGCAACCCCGCGCCGACGCCCATGGCGAGCAGTGCGGTAAGTGGCCGCCTCACCGGGTAGCGGCGGAAGGAAGGCGGGACGAACCGGGCAGGAAGGGCTGCCCTGAGCGCAGGCTGTGCATGCGAACACCATCCTCACCGGGGTCGACCGCCCCGACTCGAGCGAGGTGGCGACGGCGTGAGTCTCCTGGCTCACGGATCGACGCTTTCCCCTGGCCTTCCCGCCCATGTGGGCCGTGGCCGGTATCCCTGGGGTCAGCTACCCGTTCACAGTGGCGGGACCGCGCCGGACTTCCACCGGACTTCCTCGGCCGCCGTCGCCGTTTACGGTCCGCATGATATCCATTGCGTGCGTTATGTCCGGGGAGGGAGGTGTGGTGGTCACCCCTCGGGTGCGCCGGGCCGCCGCCCTGCTTGCCGGCAGCGCGCTGGCGGCCTCGGCGTGTACGGGGCTCCCCGGGTCCGCCGAGCCGCCGCCCCCGGGGTCCCGCCCCGGTGCGGCCGGCGTCGGCGATCCGTACTTTCCGCTCGCCGGCAACGGTGGATATCAGGTGTCCCGGTACGAGCTGGACTTCCGCTACGACCCGAAGACGCGGCGCCTGGAGGGTCGGACCCGCATCGTCGCCCAGGCGACCCAGGACCTCTCCCGCTTCGACCTCGACCTGCTGGCCCTGCGAGTACAGGAGGTGACCGTGGACGACGAGCCGGCCAGGTTCGAGCACCGCGGTCGGGAACTCGTCATCACCCCTCCCTCCGGGCTGAACGACGACTCCTCCTTCTCCGTGGAGGTCGGCTACTCGGGAACCCCCGGGCCCACGGAGGGCCCGCTCGGACGGAGCGGATGGATGCCGACCGACGACGGGGCGTTCGTGGCCAACCAGCCGGCCGGGGCGGCCACCTGGTTTCCGTGCAACGACCACCCCTCCGACAAGGCGTCGTACATGTTTCGGGTCACCGTGCCGGAGGGATACTTCGCCGCCGCCAACGGCCGGCTGGCCTCGCAGGACACCGAGGACGGCGAGACCACGTACGTCTGGCTGGAGGAGTCGCCCATGGCCACCTACCTGGCGACCGCGACCCTCGGCAGGTTCGTCGTCCAGCGTGGCCGCACCGGGGGAGGCGTGCCGAGCCTGGTGGCGATCGACCCTTCCCAGGTCGATGGATCCGCCGCGGTCGCCGAACAGACCGGTGCGATCACCGACTACTTCAGCTCCGTCTTCGGCCGGTACCCGTTCGACACGACGGGGGCGATAGTCGACACGGTCGGCGTTGGGTACGCGCTGGAGACACAGAGCCGGCCGCTGTACGACGGGGCGCCGCTGGAGTGGATCATCGCGCACGAAATCGCCCACCAATGGTTCGGCGACAGCGTGACCCCCACGACGTGGCGGGACATCTGGCTCAACGAGGGCTTCGCCACCTACGCGGAATGGCTGTGGAGCGAGCACAGCGGCGACAGGTCCGCCCAGAAGCACTTCGACTCCTTCTACAGCCAGCCGGGCGACTCCTCGGTGTGGGAGGTGCCGCCCGGCGACCCTGGACCGGACCGGATGTTCCATCAGTCTGTGTACGTGCGGGGAGCCATGACGCTGCACGCACTGCGCACCGAGATCGGCGACGCCGCGTTCTTCCGGCTGCTGCGTACCTGGGCGAGCGAGCACCGGCACGGCCACACCTCGACCGACGAGTTCGTCGCCCTGGCGGAAGAGATCTCCGGCAAGCAGCTCGACCAGCTCTTCCAGGTCTGGCTGTACGGTTCGAAGAAGCCAACGTCCTGGTGACCCCTCCGTTGCCCCCCTCCTGCCCGTGATCTTGCAGAAATTCAAATCCGACCGCTTCGTCTTTCTCCGTAAGATCACGGGCAGGAGGGGACAGGAGAGGCGAGGACTAGCCGCAAGGCCGTGTAGTTAAAGATTCGGATGCGGCCGTCAAGCCGGCTGAGACAGGCAACGGAGTCCCTGCTAGAACTGCGTCGACCAAGATCGCTGTCTGGCGAGGGACTCCGTTGGGCATCCAGTCTGTCATTACGCGCG
>WHSR01000156.1 GCA_009379995.1 Streptosporangiales bacterium | reverse complement strand
TGACAGACTGGATGCCCAACGGAGTCCCTCGCCAGACAGCGATCTTGGTCGACGCAGTTCTAGCAGGGACTCCGTTGCCTGTCTCAGCCGGCTTGACGGCCGCATCCGAATCTTTAACTACACGGCCTTGGGACTAGCCGCCGATCTCGCCGAGCTTGACGTAGCCCTTGAGAAGGTTGCGGGCGATGGTGCGGCGCTGGATCTCGTCGGTCCCCTCGTAGATGCGCAGCAGGCGCAGCTCGCGGTACCAGCGCTCGATCGGGAGCTCCTTGGTGTAGCCCATCCCGCCGTGGATCTGCATGATCCGGTCGACAACATGGTTGGCCATCTGGGCGCCGTGCAGCTTGGCGATGGACGAGGCGTGCCGCGGGTCCAGCTCGTTCTCGGCCCGCCAGGCGGCGTACAGGGTGAGCCACTTCGCGGCCTCGATCTCGACCTGGGAATCGGCGATCATCCACTGAATGGCCTGGTAGTCCGCGATCGGCCGGCCCATGGAGTGCCGGGTCTTCGCCTGGTCGATGGCCATCTGCAGCATGCGTTCGGCAGCACCTATCGCCCGCGCCGGGATCATCCAGCGGCCGCGCCCGATCCAGCGCATGGCCAGCTCGAAGCCCTTTCCCAGCTCGCCGAGGACGTTCTCCTCGGGCACCCGTACGTCCTCGAACACCAGCGAGGCCGGCGCCCACTCGCCCATGGTGGGTATCGGCTCGGACTTCCAGCCCATGTCCCGGTCGACCAGGAAGCAGGTGATCCCGCCGTCGGCGCCCTTCTCCCGGTCGGTGACCGCGAAGACCATGGTGAAGTCGGCCTCGTTCCCCCCGGTGATGAAGATCTTCTCCCCGTTGATCACCCAGTGGTCGCCGTCCTTGTGGGCGGACGTCCGGATGTTCCGCGCGTCCGAGCCCGCGCCGGGCTCGCTGATCGCGAAGCAGGAACGGCGCTCGCCGTTGATGGTCGGGATGAGGTAGCGCCGCTTCTGCTCCTCGGTGCCTGCGTAGAGGATGTTGTCCGCGTAACCACCGAACGTGAACGGCACGAACGTCCGTCCGGTCTCCATCGTGACCACGGCGGTCATCACCGGGCCGAGGTTCATCCCGCCGTACTCCTCGGGCGTGTTGACTCCCCAGAAACCCGAGCGCTTGGCCTTGAGCTGAAGGTCCCGCAGCACCTCCGGCTCGATCCCCGGCCTTCCCGCCCGCTCGTTGCGCAGGACCTCCGGTTCGAGCGGCATGACCTCCTTCTCGATGAAGGCTCGAACGGTGTCGCGGATCTGGCGTTCCTCGTAAGAGAGGGAGAAGTCGACCATCTGCTCGTCCCTTCGCGTACCTCACCGAGCAAGTTTTAGAATGTGATTCTAGCTCAGTGCGTCCCGGAGAAGTTGAGGACGACCGCGCCGGCGATGATGAGCCCGATGCCAAGCGCCTTCAGGGCGGTCATCGGCTCGTTCAGCCAGACGACCCCGATCGCGGCGATCAGCGCGGTACCGATGCCGGACCACAGGGCGTACCCGACGCTCACCGGCATCTGCAGCTTCAGGGCGAGGCTCAGCAGGTAGAAGGAGAGCAGGTAGCCCACCACTACGACGATGCTGGGGCCGAGACGGGTGAACCCCTGACTGGCCTTCAACGCCGACGTTCCGACGACTTCGCTCAGGATGGCACCGAGCAGCAACAACCACCGCATGCGGTAATTCTTGCCGCCGCGACCCGGCCGCGCGGCTCGGCCCGGGATCACGGTGTCCCGCGTCAGGATCAGAGGGTGTCGGGAAGCTGGTCGAGGGCCCGGCGCAGCCGCTTGATGTCGTAGGAGCGGCCGCCCGACCGTTCGACCGCGTCCATGATCATATGCAGCACGTCGTGCCGCTCGTAGCCGGCGTCCAGCAGCCGCTGCACCGTCTCCCAGGTCTCCGCCGGCTTCCCGTCCCAGAGCTGTTCCGCCACCACCTCGTGCAGGGCGAGGTGGGTGTCCCGGTCCTTGCCGGAGTGTCCGAGGTGCTCCACCCGGAGAAGCTGCCTGCGGTCCTCGGGGTCGGTGGGGTCGAGGGCGCCTAGATCCATGCCGCCGTGGGTGCCCTCCAGGAGCGGGAACGCGAACGTGCGCCGGGGCAGCGCCTCCAGGTCGCGGTCGGGGAGCAGGCGTTCCACCACCTGCCGGGGAAGGCTGTAGGCGCTCGCGGCGTAGGTGTCGGCGAACTTGGTGGTGGTGTTCCATACCGCGTCGAGCGTTGCCCCGACACACCGCTCGGGCAGCCCCATCTGCTTTCCCGCCCATCGGGTCCACGCGGCCAGCACGTGCGGCATGGCCTCCTGCTCCTCGGGGGTGAGCAGGACCTTCCGGGGCAGCCAGTCCAGCATGAAGACCTCGGTCTTCGTCGGGCTGACCCGCAGCGGCCGCCCGAAGTCCAGGTCGCATCCGTAGTCGATGATGGTGTCGGCGCAGCGGCCGGCGGCCGAGGGGTCGGAAAGCTCTTCGGCCTCGTCGGAGGCCAGAAACTCCACAGCCAGCGCCGCCCGGGTGTCGCGGGAGAAGGTAGGCGGCGAGCCGCCCGCCCGGCCCGGGCGCAGTGCACGTACCCGGGCACGGACGAAGGCGTGGTACGAGCCGAACGACTCATTCACCGGTGGGTGGTCCGCCGCGTCGGTCTCGTCGAGGGCGGCCTGCAGGATCGCCCGGGCGCGGGAGGGTCGAAGCGACTCCAGCCGCATCAACGGGTTGTCCCGTGCCTCTTGCCGGCAGTACTCGAGCAGCTTGTCGACCTCTGAGGACACCCACGCGTCCTTCATCATGCCGCCCAGGTTGTAGTCGACGAGCGCGACCAGCGCGTGCCGCTCCTCGCCGCGGTAGGAGAAGGTGCAGATGGCGGTCTCCTGGTCGCCGTACACGTCCTTGGACGTCCAGCAGTCGTCGGCGGCGACGGCGCCGACCTGGTCCGCCCAGCGTGGACGTGCCACGCCCTGGTCGATGAGAGCGAGCGCGGCCTGCTCCGCCTTGGCCGACTGGCCGTGCGTGCCGAGGTAGGCGATTCCGGTGAGCAGGGCGAGTGCCGCGGGGGTATTTGCCTGCGCCGCATGGTCGACAAGCGCCTCGCCCAAGACCTCCTCGACGTCGGCATCGGACAGGCGCTGTCCCCACCAGGTGCCGAGCAGCTCACTCACCATGAGTTCCGCATCGAGAGGGCTCCGTACCGCGAGCAGTTCCCTGGCCGCGCGCAGCATCTCCTGGAAGAGCGCGTCGGGCGGAGGGTTGCTCTGGGTACGACGCCCGGGGCGGCCGGCGCCGCCTCTGCTGGATCTGCGTCGGCTTTGCGGGCTCACGGTCCCACCCTGTCAGATACTGGCCCAGTATCGCCCAGAACGGCCCGGAGGATTGCCGCGGTGTCGGTCAGATCGGTCAGCACGACGCCGTTCGCCCCCGGCGGGGCGGGCTGCATCGCCGCCTCCAGCTCGGCGGTGCCGAACAGGCCCGTGGCGATGGCCACGATGCCGGCGCCGCCGGTCCGGGCGGCCGCGATGTCGTTCGGGGAGTCGCCGAGAACGGTAGTGGTGTCGTCGAAGACGGCGCCGTACTTCGCCGTCGCCCGCGCCCGGGCAATGTCGACCAGCTTCGCGCGTACCGGATTGTCAGAACCGTAGGCGCCAACGGAGAAGTCCACGTACCGGTCGAGCCCGAACATGGCCAACTTGGCCACCGCGTTGTCGCGCACGTTGCCGGTGAGGACCGACTGCACGACTCCCGGAACCTTCGCAACGGCCTCGAGCGCCGCCTCCGCGCCAGGAAGCGCTCGACCCCGTCGACGGATCACTGCCGCTCGGGTACGCACCGCGTCGGTCAGGGTCTCCGCGACCCGATCGAGGTAGGAGCCCGGATCGGCGATCCCGTGCCGGGTGAGCGTGTCCACCGCGATCTCCGGGTCGGTACGACCCGCCCGGGTCACGACGTGCACCAGCGGCCGCCCCATGACCGACTCGAACACCTCGCGGTAGATCTCGTCGCTGACCGGGCCGATGTCGATCAACGTCTTGTCGACGTCCCAGAGGACCAGGCGTGAGGGGCGCTCAAGGGTAACCATGCTCGACGAGCACCCTAAACCGTGAGCGGGTACGGCGAGAACCCGTGCGCACCGCCCGGTCCTAACGCGTCGCCGGTCGCTGCCTTGGCAGCGGGGTCTCCAGGTGACGGGACATCCACGCGCCGTAGAGGCGCTCTCTGGCGAGCGTCTCCACCAGGCTCGGCGTGACCTCGAAGCCAAGGTGCAGGGCACACACGCATACGTCGGCCACGCATCGTTCGACACGGTGCCGCGGCAGTTCGCCAAACTCCGCGGAGAGCCGGGCGATCATCGTGGTGTAGTCCCGCGTGAGGGTTGGCATGGCACACTCCCCGGAACGACGCCAGATCGTGCCCGGCACACTGCGTGACCGGTCTGTTACCTATTCCAGTGTGCTCACCGGGCTCGTTGTCAAGGGTAGTCGGCGTGTCGCCTTGCGAAACCGCTCGTTATCGGTCAGTCGGTACGGTTTCTGGTAGAGGGAGGCCGCGGGTGACGATCGTTGTGGGCTACGTGCCGACGCCGGAGGGCCGAGCCGCGCTGCGGAGGGCGGCCGAGGAGGCGCGCCTGCGCGGCTACCGATTGATCGTCGTCAACTCGAGTCGGGCCGGCCGGGCCCTGACCGCCGAGCAGGCCGCGGCGTACCAAGACGAGCTCGACCGGGTACGGGCGAGGCTCGACGACGCCGGGATGGCATGCGAGGTGCGCCAGCTCGCACAGGGACAGGAGCCGGCCGAGGACATCATCGTCACCGCCGAAGAGGAGGGGGCCGACTTCATAGTCATCGGCCTCCGTCGCCGCTCGCCCGTGGGCAAGCTGGTCCTCGGAAGCAACGCGCAGCGGATCCTCCTCGACGCGCGCTGCCCGGTCCTCGCTGCCAAGGAGGGCGACAAGGGAGGGGGCGGCAGGGGGAGGCGCGGGCGGCGAGGTTCTGCGAGGCTTGGTCCATGGCAACACTGCGGCTCGCCCAGGACCCGGAGGCCGATGCGCTGCTCGGCCGCAGCCCTCTCGCCCTTCTCATCGGCATGCTGCTCGACCAGCAGGTCCCGATGGAGTGGGCGTTCACCGGGCCGTACATGATCACCCAGCGTCTGGGCCGCGACCCCGACGCTATGGACATCGCGGCACAGGACCCGGAGGAGTTCGCCGCGCTCTGTTCGGAGAAGCCGGCGATCCACCGCTACCCGGGCTCGATGGCCGCGCGCATCCAGAAGCTGTGCGGGTTCATCGTCGAGGTCTACGACGGCGATACCGCCGTGATCTGGCGCGACGTCGAGACCGGCGGTGAGCTGCTGCGGCGGCTGGAGGGGCTGCCCGGCTTCGGAAAGCAGAAGGCGCAGATCTTCCTCGCCCTGCTCGGCAAGCAGCTTGGCGTGCAGCCGGCCGGCTGGCGCGAGGCGGCCGGTCCGTACGGGGAGGAGGGTGCGCACCGCTCGGTCGCCGACATCACCGACGTCGAGAGCCTGATACGGGTACGTGCCTACAAACAGGAGACGAAGCAGGCGGCCAAGGCGAGGCAGAAGACGGGGAGCACGTGAGGCCGACCTCCTAAGATGGAGGTAGCCGTATTTGGGCGGTGGCCTGCCCGGCTGATGCGTATGCCCAGGCGGCGGCAATGAGCCACAATAAGGGGATGGGTGCGGCAGAAGCGCTTCCCCGAGCGTCGCCATACCGACATGATGGGGGGACTGTCCCCGATCGGTGTCGTTTCGTCCGGGGAGGACGCTAGCCTGCTGCCGTTCATTTGGGTGATATGGAGTCTTTGCAGTGGTGCGGAGGCACGGAGGTTTTGACGTGAGCACCGACACGTCCGTGCCCTATCCGCAGGTCTCCGGTCTCGACACGCCGGATTCCGCGCTTCTGGAAACCCTCCTTACCGAGGCGCCGATCGGTTTCGCGTTCTTTGACGCCGAGCTGCAGTACCTCCGGGTCAACAAGACGTTGGCCGAGATCCACGGTCTGTCCATCTCCCAGGCCATCGGCCGCCGGCCGACCGAGGTGCTGCCTCCGGAGTTCGCCGAGCCGATCGAGGCGGTCCTGCAGGAGGTAGTGGACACGGACCGGCCCATCCTCGACGCGGACTTCCCGGTGGACACCGCGGGTCTGCAGCGGTACTGGCTGTCGTCCTGGTTCCCGGCCCATGACCAGGAGGGCCGGGTCTTCGGCGTCGCGGTGCTCGCGGTGGAGGTTACGGAGCGTCGCAGGGCCGACGAGGCGATCCGGCGGAGCGAGGAACGCTACCGCTCGCTGGTCGAGGCCACCGCGCAGGTGGTCTGGGTGACCGATCCCGCCGGTCAGGCCCACGTGGACTCACCGGAGTGGCGGGCGATCACCGGCCAGACCCCTGAGGAGTACCTCGGCAGCGGGTGGCTGGACGCCGTCCACCCCGAGGACCGCGAGCGCACCGAGCGGGCGTGGTGGGAGGCGGTCCGCACCGGCTCGATCTTCGATGCCAGCTACCGGGTCCGCACCCGGTCGGGCGGGTACCGCCACTACGACGGGCGCGCCGTGCCCATCGCGCGAGACGGCGAGATCGTCGAGTGGGTCGGCGCCAACACCGACGTCACCGCGCAGCGCGAGGCCGAGGAGATGCGTGGCCGGCTGACCGAGCAGCTGAGCGCCGCGGCGCTGCGCACGGCCAGGCTGCAGCAGGCGACCTCGATGCTGGCCGAGGCGATCACCGTGGAGCAGGTGGTCGAGGTCATCACCGAGGTGGGCCGGTCCGCCATCGGCGCCGACCGCTCCGCTGTCGCCCTGCTCGACCCTGACAAGCTGGTATTGCGCGTGGTCAACGACGGCCTGCCCACGAGCCCGGGTGCGCCGCCCGAGGTTACTCCGCTGGAGCATCCGAGCGTGTTGACGATGGCGGTGCGGGAGCGCAAGCCGTTCCTCGCCGAGACCCCGGAGAGTCTCCGCGATCAATTAGGAGTTCCGGAGGTTGATCTCTTCCTGGAGCACACCGACGAGCGCTCGTGGATCGGCCTTCCTCTTCTCGCCGCGGGTACCTCGCTGGGAGCGCTGCGGTTCGCCTTCAACCGGCCGCGCCACATCCTGGAGGAGGAGCGGGTCTTCCTCGAGGCGCTGGCCGGGCAGTGCGCGCTGGCCGTCGAGCGGGCGACGTTGTTCGAGCGCGAGCACCGGACCGCGGAGACGCTGCAGCGCAGCCTGCTGCCGGACAGGCTGCCACAGCTCCCGGGCGTCATCCTGTCCGCGCGCTACCTTCCGGCGGCGCGGAACGTGCAGGTCGGCGGCGACTGGTACGACGCCTTCATGCTGCCCGACGGGCGCCTCGCCCTCGCGGTGGGCGATGTGATGGGCAAAGGCGTGCGGGCGGCCGCCGGCATGGGTCGCGTCCGCAACGCGCTGCGGGCGCTCGCGCTCACCGATCCGCGGCCCGCGGCGGTGCTCGCCGGGTTGGACCGGCTCTTCGCCGCTACGGAGCAGGAGGAGCAGGTCACGACCGTGACCTACATCGTGATCGACCCGGCGACCGGCGAGTCGCTGTGCGGAAACGCGGGACACCCGCCGGCGCTGCACGTCGCCCCGGAGGGACCGTCGACCCTCTCGCAGATCGAGGCGGGCACACCGCTCGGGATCCAGAGCGGGCGAACCCAGCGCAGTTTCGTGGTGGCGCCCAGCAACACTGCCGTCATCTACTCCGATGGTCTGGTGGAGAACCGCAAACGAGGCCTGGACGCTGGGCTGGAGGAACTGGTCGCGGTGGCGACCGAAGCTCCACCGGAGGTGGTGACCAATCCGGAGACACTCCTGGACTACCTGGTTGACCGAATGCTCGCCGGATACGAGCAGGACGACGATGTAACGTTGCTGGCCCTGCACGTGCCTCGGACCAGCGGGTAAGCCCGAGACGTACGGGGCACTGCGGCCGAGCGCTTATCGTTGGGGGGATGATCCGACGGGTTCGCGACCTCGGGGAATGCGACATCGTGCCAAAATGCTGTGGTAGATACCTTGGGGGTTCGACAACAGGTACCAGCCTGCGAACTGCCCCGTTCACTCTGGGCAACTGGCCCAATCCCGCCGCACGTCCGATCGAGAGGTGTTCGTGTCGCCTGCCAGGTCGACTCGCTCTGTTTCTGAGGTGCAAGCCGTCGTTCAGCAGCTTGTCGAACGTGGGCGATCTCGGGGATACCTCGGAGCCGAAGAGGTCCGTACGGCGTTCGATCAGGCCGACATCCCGATGTCGAGGGCCTCGAGCATCCTGCGAAGTCTCAGCAGGGAGGGTGTGACGGTCATGGTGAGCGCTGCCGACTCCGCGGCGCCGAAGCGCACCCGCGCGTCGACGTCACAAAAGAGGGGGACGTCAGCCACGAAGACCAACAAACAGAACGGGAAGGCGGCCGTGGCTCCGCAGGAGGGGCGGGACACCGTGGCGGCCGCCAACGAGCACGGAGCACAGCACGGAGCGACCGAGGAGACGGCCACGAAGTCGAGCGACAAGAAGACCCCGCAGAAGGCGGCCAAAGGGACCACGGCGACCGCTACCCGTCCGAACGAGGACAGCTCGAAGCCGGAGCCCGAGGCCGACGAGAGGGCCGCCGCGCCGGAGGAGCAGCCCGGGGCCGCCGAGGCGATCGGCGAACCGAAGGGCGCTGTCGCCGGGCTCGGCGATGAGCAGGTCGATGACGACATCGACCTGGCCGACCTGGACACCGAGCTCGCCGCCATCGAGAACGAGGTCGAAGCCGAGGGGGGCGAGGACATCGTCCTCGAGCTCCGCGGGGACCCCGAGGTCGGCGGGCATGTCGTTGTCGAGGACACCGAGGCGTTCGTCGTCGTCGAGGACGACGAGGACGCACCCGCTGCCCAGGTCGCCGCGGCCGGCGCCACCGCCGACCCGGTCAAGGACTACCTCAAGCAGATCGGCAAGGTCCCGCTGCTCAACGCCGAGCAGGAGGTCGAGCTGGCCAAGCGCATCGAGGCGGGCCTGTTCGCCGAGGAGAAGCTCGCCCAGGAGGGGGGCATTCTCCCAGTCGACGTGCGGGACGAGTTCGAGTGGATCGCCGACGACGGTCGGCGGGCCAAGAACCACCTCCTTGAGGCCAACCTTCGCCTGGTCGTCTCGCTCGCCAAGCGGTATACCGGCCGGGGGATGCTCTTCCTGGATCTCATCCAGGAGGGGAATCTCGGTCTGATCCGGGCGGTGGAGAAGTTCGACTACACCAAGGGTTACAAGTTCTCCACCTATGCGACCTGGTGGAT
>WHSR01000080.1 GCA_009379995.1 Streptosporangiales bacterium | reverse complement strand
ACAGGCCTTGATCGCCTCCACGGTCTCGAAGTCGCCCAACTCCGCCACCGGCAACGCCGCCAACAGATCGACCAGCAAACCCGAGGGGTCGAACCCCGACCACGCCACGTCCCTCAAGTCGCCGCCGCCCATGCCGTCCCCATCCCACTGCCCCACCCCATCGACGGCCTCGTCGAACAACCCGTCGACGAGGTCGTCGGCGGGCGGTGGAGGCTCCCCGGGAGGAAGCATGACCAGGTCATCGAACATGTATTCGAGTATAGCCTTGGTACGCCAACTCGCAACGTCCCATCCCCCGCCTGCACCTAAGCGAGCGGGCTGGTTGATCGCTCGCGTTTCGGTCGGCGAACGGCGACCTGGTCAAGGGGACCGGCTGGGGGATCTGGAGTAGCTCCATCAACCGCCGCAGCACGGTGTCCCCGTGGGTCATCAGCTCGAACGCGTCCGCCTTGCCGTACTCCCCGACCTGCTGGACGACTTCGTCACACGTCTCCCGGATCTGGCGGTTGCGGTCCTCGAACATCGTCCGCGCCATCTCCGCCGCGCGGCGTGAATCCTGGGCGAGCGCCACAGCATAGGGGTGAGCCATTCCTTCTCGCCGTCACGCAGCATCTCGCCGACGATGTCTCCGCGTGCGCGAAGGGCGAGGAGGGCCTCACTCCCGTTGTCGAGTCGTCCCGTGATCTTGACACATCCGGCCCGGAGGAGGATGACGTACCTGGTGTCGTCGCCCTCGCGTATAACGCGCGTACCGCCCTCGTACCAGCGGCGTGCCCCGAGTTCGAGAAGCGCGCCGCGGCTCGACGGTAAGAGGGTGGCCGACCAGCCAGCCAAGCCGACCAAGCCGACCAAGCCGACCAAGCCGGCCCGGCCCGCTTCACAGAATCAGTGACCAGATAAAGCG
Organism: Streptosporangiales bacterium; assembly: GCA_009379995.1. Classification (GTDB taxonomy): domain Bacteria; phylum Actinomycetota; class Actinomycetes; order Streptosporangiales; family WHSR01; genus WHSR01. The sequence continues at coordinate 28,054 of WHSR01000080.1, read as the reverse complement.
ACATTCCGGGCGCTATTTTGGGCACCGGCTCTGTGAAGCCGTCGTCGCTCATCGTTCCGTGGCCAGGCGGACGCCGAGGGCGACCAGGACTGCGCCGGTGATCCGCTCGATCGTGCGGCGCACCGCGGGATGCCTGAGCCATACGGAGATGCGCTCCAGCCCGAAGACGTAGACGATCCACCAGGTGCTGGCCATCGCGTTGAACAACAGCCCTAGCAGGGCGAGCTGGGCGGTGGCGTTCGGGCCTGGGGCGACGAACTGAGGCAGGAAGGTCAGGAAGAACACCGCCATCTTCGGGTTGGTGAGGTTGCTGATCAGCCCGAGCAGGTATGCGCGGCGCAACGCGATCGGCTGCCGCGCCCGCGCGACGCCGAGGTCCGCATCGGCCTCCGCACCGGCGTGACCGCTGGAACGGGGCCGGTGTCGGGTGCCCCAGAGGATCCGTGCACTCGGCGGGCTGCTCCTGCTCGGCGGACGGCTGGCCGACCTGCTCGGCCGGCGCCGGATGCTCGTCCTCGGCCTGACGGTCTTCGGTTTCGCCTCGGCCGGGGCCGCGTTCGCCCCGGGACTCGGCGTGCTGCTCGGCACCCGGTTCGTGCAGGGTGCCGGGGCCGCGTTGGCGGCTCCGGCCGCGATGGCGCTGCTCGGCTCGGTGTTCCCGGATCCGGTCCGCCGCTCCCGTGCGCTCGCCGTGTGGGGCGGCCTGGGCAGCATCGGCGCGACCGCGGGCACACTGCTGTCCGGCGTGATCACCACCCTGGGCGACCTGGAGGTGGACGTTCGCGCTCCCCGCGGCCGTGGCCGCCGTCGTGGTGGTCGCGGCGCCACGGCTGCTGCCCGCGGGTCCGTCGCAAGCCCGGGTCCGGCTGGACGTCCCGGGAGCCGTTCTGGTCACGGGGGGCGTGTCCGCGCTGAGTTACGGGCTCCTGGCGGCCTCGGACCGTCAGTGGTCCTCGCCGGCCGTCCTCGTTCCGCTGGCCGTGGGGGCGGCGCTGTTGACGGGGTTTGTCGCCGTCGAGTCCCGTACCCGCGCCCCGCTGATCCCGCTCTCGTTCCTCGCCTCGAAGCGGCGTGCCGCCGCGCTGCTTGCGATAGTGCTCGCCGCGGGCGGCATGGCCTCGACCTTCTTCTTCCTCTCGCTGTACTTCCAGCAGATCCGTGGCCTGTCGCCGTTGTGGACCAGTGCCGCGTTCCTGCCGTACAGCCTGATGCAGCTCGCCGCCGCCTTCCTGTCGGGCGGCTGGTGGATCGCGCCGGCAGCAGGACCGTCACCGTGGCCGGGCTGGCGACGGCCGCGGCCGGACTGCCGCTGCTCAGCCGGATGACCGTGCACACCCCGTACGCGGGCATCTTGCTCGCCGGATTGCTCCTGCTCGCGCTCGGGATCAGCCTGACCCTTTCCGGCGCCACGGTGGCGGCGGTCGACGACGTGCCCGCGGACCGGGCTGGGCTGGCTGCGGGAGTGGTGAACACCGCGATCGAGACCGGCCCCACCCTCGGCGTCGCCGGCGCGCTCTTCGCTTTCGCCGCGGTCCTGGTCGCTGTGGCGCTACGCAAAAAGGGAGAAATCACATGACCGAACGATTCGCCGGCAAGGTCGCCCTGGTGACCGGCGGCTCCGGCATCGGCCGCGGCACCGCGCTTGTGTTCGCCCGCGAGGGTGCCACGGTCGTCGTCGCGGGGCGCAGCCCCGAGCCCCTCGCCCAGACGGTGAAGCTGATCGAGGCCTCCAGATCACGCGCCAGCGCAAGCGCCATCACTGTCGACGTGACCCGCGCCGACGACGTCGACCGACTCGTCGCGACGGCGGTCGCCCGGCACGGCGGCCTGCACGTCGCGTTCAACAACGCAGGGACCCTCGGGGCACCCGGTCCGCTCGCCGAGCTGGACGAGGCGGCCTGGGCGGAGACCCTGGCAACCAACCTGACCAGCGTCTACCTGTCGATGAAGTACGAGATCGCCCATATGCGCGCGGGTGGCGGCGCCATAGTCAACATGGCTTCGAGCATCGGCGCCCATATGACAGTGCCCGGACTCGGCGCGTACGCGGCGTCCAAGGCGGGCGTGAGCGTCCTGACGCGTGCGGCGGCACGGGAGAACATCGCGGACGGCATCCGGATCAACGCGATCAGCCCCGGGCCGGCGGACACCCCGATGTCTCACCTTCCCAGTGAGACCAACGCCGACCGCGGCGCACGCCTGGAGGCGGCGATCCCCATCGGCCGGGTCGGCGGCCTCGACGAGATCGCGGCCGCCGTGCTGTGGCTGGCGTCCGACGAAGCGGGCTTCGTCGTCGGCCATGACCTCGTCATCGACGGAGGCGCCGTCGCCTAACGGCACGCCGTCACCCCGTCGCGCGTCGACCCGTCGGGGGCGTTTTCGTTACTGCCGGCAGGGGTTCTGGGCGGCGGTCTTCGGCTGCAGCTTCTGGGTGGAGCTCGGCGCGGCCACTTGCACCGGCTTGGTGCCCGAGTAGCCCGATCCCACCACCACGGCGACGTCGTCCCCCTGCTCCGGATTCTCTCGGAGCACCGAGCCGGGGATCGCGGCCTGAACGGTTCGGGCCGAGTCAGCCCGGTTCGGGCCGTACTCGATCACCGTCTGCTCGGCTCCCATCGCTCCGGACCAGTTCTGCCCCGGCTCCGGCACGAGGAAGCCAGCCCTTTCCAGGTCCTCGGCGGTGCGTCCGGCGAGGCCCGGCGTGCCCGCGGCGTTGTACACCTGCACGGCAATCCTGTTCGGCGGGATGGTGAGCGGCGGTTTACCCTTCTTCTCCTTCACCCTGCCGACGATGGGTGTGTCGTTCTTGAGGCGCTCGAAGAGCACCCCCGCCTGCTGCCGGTCCCACATCACCGACGAACCGACACCCGGCGCCGTATAGCCGGGATCGGAGATCGGCACGGTGATGAAGTTGACCTTGCTGGGGGAGAGGTTGCGCATATCGAGGGCGAGCGCGCGCATCTTCTCGGCGGTGAAATCCTGATCGGCCCGCACCGACGAGAGTGCGGCGTCGAGGAAGCGGGAGAGCTTCACCGGGTTGAGCAGCGTGCCGGTGCTCGTGGCGCGCTGCATCATCGAGCCGAGGAACGCCTGCTGCCGCTCGATCCGGCTCAGGTCGCTGCCGTCGCCGAGGCTGTAGCGGGTCCGTACGTAAGCCAGCGAGGAAACCCCGTCCAGCAGGTGTCGGCCCGCGCTCAGCCGCAGGCCGCTGCGGGGGTCGTTGACCGGGGCCGGTGTGCACACGTTGACCCCGCCCAGGGCGTCGACGACCTTGACGAAGCCGAGGAAGTTCATCTCCACGTAGTGGTCGATGCGGACCCCGGTAGCCTGCTCCACGGTGGCGACGGCGAGCTGCGGACCACCGAACGAGTACGCCGCATTGAGCTTGTTGCGCTGAGCCGGAACCCAACTGCCGTCCGGTGCCTTGTGCCGAGGAATGGTGACCAACGAGTCCCGCGGCAGGCTCACCAGCACCACGCTGTCCTGGTGTTCGGAGATGTGCGCAAGGAGCATCGTGTCGGACCGGTTTCCGGAGTCGTGGCCGAGGTTGAGCCGGTTGAGCGTTTCCTTGGGAATGCCCTCGCGCCGGTCTGCGCCCGCGACCAGGATGTTCATGGCCCCGGCGACACTTCGCTGCGGACGGTTGTGCAGGCCGGCGAAGGGGTCGATCCGGCCGATCTTGCTCATCGCGTAGTCGGAGAACGCCCAGAGTCCGCCGGAGCTCACCAGGACGATGAGCGACATCAGCGCCGAGGTCACGAGCAGTTGTTTCTTGCGGCGTACCCGCTTGGACGGGAAGCGCCTCACCTGTCGGCCGGAGTCACCCCTGCCGGCGGCCCGCCGAGATGGCCCGCCGCCTCGTCCGCCGCCTCTGCCGCCGGCGGCCCGCCGGGAGGGCGGTGGCTGCGGGGGTGGGGACCGGTCCGAGGCCCGGCGTGGCCGGGGCTCGGCGCCGATCTCCGCGAGCCACTCGTCAGTACCCGGCTCAACCTCGCGCTGCGGGCGAAAGTACCGGTCGAACGGGTCGCTGCGTGGGTCGTTGTCGTACGGCCTGCTCATATGACGTGTGTCCAGTGGACGTCCGCTCTCCCCCCGATAATCCGACGCCCGGTGGAGGCGGACGGTTGCGCGGCGAAGATGACGTGCGTACGGCTTCCGTACAGTACCGTGATGGCGTCATGGATTCCTCGATCTCCGGGCAAGGTGTGTCCGCGCGCACAAATTGGCCGCCGGTCTCGATCGTCATGCCCGTACGAGGCGAGGAACAACATCTGCACGACGCCACGTGCCGCCTGCTGCAGCAGGACTACCCCGGTGACATCGAGGTGATCATCGCGGTAGGGCCGTCCACCGACCACACAGCCGAGGTGGCGGCCGAGGTCGCGGCGACCGATCCGCGGATCAGGGTGGTGAGCAACCCGTCGGGGACCACGCCGAAGGCGCTGAACGCGGCGATCGCCGCGTCCCACCATCCGATAGTCGCCCGGGTTGACGGGCACGCCCTGCTCCCGAAGGACTACCTGCGTATTGCGGTGGCGACCCTGGACGAGACCGGGGCGGACAACGTGGGCGGTGTCATGTCCGCCGAGGGTGTTACGCCGTTCCAGAAGGCCGTGGCCTGCGCGATGACCTCCAAGCTGGGCGTCGGCAACGCGCGTTTCCACACCGGCGGGAAGCCCGGACCAGCCGACACGGTCTACCTTGGTGTCTTCCGTCGCAGCGCCCTGGAACGCGTCGGCTGCTACGACGAGAGCTTCCTGCGGGCCCAGGACTGGGAGATGAACTACCGGATCCGGCAAACCGGCGGGCTCGTCTGGTTCCAGCCGGAGATGCGGGTGTCGTACCGGCCACGGGAAAGCATTCGGTCGCTCGCCAAGCAGTATTTCTATTACGGTCGCTGGCGCCGGGTGGTCGCACGGCAACATCGCGGCACGATCAACCTGCGCTACCTCGCGCCGCCGGTCACGGTCACCGCGATGGCCGTGGGCCTGGTGGCCGTGTCGCTGGGCTTTCTCCCCGGGCTCGCGGTGCCGGGCGGATACCTCGTCGCGATCCTCGCGGGCTCGCTGTGGACGGGGCGCCGGCTCCCGCCGCGGGCATTGCTGTGGCTGCCGGTCGTTTACGTCACCATGCACTGCACGTGGGGGGTCGGCTTCCTCACCAGTTCCCGGCGCCTCGACGTCCACACCGGGCCAGGCGGCCCGCAGATCCGGCAGCGAACGGCGAACTAGCGGGACACCCCTAACGCAGCGAGCGCCCGTGTTCCGGCGGGCTGGTGCTCACCTTTGTCTTGTTCAACTCGGGCGGCTGGTGCCGCGACCGGAACTCCGCCGAGGAGAAGCTGGGGGCCGTCGTGATGGTCGGCTCCGGTGGACCGGAGATGTCGTTCACGTCGGCGTCGCCGAGGGCAGCGGCCAGCCGCTCGAGTTCGGCGCGGGCCGCCCGCTCGTTTTCTCCCCTGATCTTTTCGATGCCGTCCAGCCGCTCGAACACCCCGTTGACGAGGGCACGCATGCCCCCTGGGTCCGCTGCGGCGGTGATGTCGCGGAGCGCGTCGGCCGTCGAGTTGGCCAATTTCTCCACGTCGCGGCGGGCCCGCTCGATCGCGCACCTGATGGTGTCCAGACACAGCTTGATCTCGCCGGCCCGCTCGCCGTGCAGCTTCAGGACGCCGCGGACTTGGGCCATGTAGGCGGTGAAGCCGTCGGCCGCGCCCCCTTCCCAGTTCGCCATCGTGCCCGGGAGGGCATCGGCCGCCAGATCCAACCCTCGGTCGACGGCCTCGCCAACAGTTGCCCAGCCGTCGGACAGCCGCCGGAGCTCCCGCGTATTGCCCGCCTGGGCGTCCTTCATCCTGGTGGTCATCTCGACTACGGTGTCCCCCCACCCTGCGGCTCTGCCCAGGTTGACGATGAGCCCGCAGTCCTCGAGGAATCCCATGAGCAGACACCCCCTAGCTGATCTGCCGGTCGAGCCGCAGGTAGTTCTCCGCCACCGCGCACAGCGCGTCGGCCACATCGCTCAGGGTCACCGCGACGTCCCACTGGGCGTCCTCGAAGAACTGCCGGACGGCCTCGTACGACGCGCCGAGAAAGGGATAGATGGAGGGGCCCGTTCCCCAGGTCTCCGGGCAGGTGCGCAGGTCGGAGACCGCCTGCGCCGACTCGGAGACGTCGGATGCGAGCGGTCTCAGGTACGTACCGCTGAAATCGATGAGGTTCTCACAGTCGGCGCGGAATCCGTCGGCCATCGCACGCCCCCGTTCCTCGTACGCCGGGCTCACCCTCCGCGGCCCCCGCGCGCGGAGCGGCGATCGAACGGGAACGTAGCAACCCCGAGCGCCGTGCCGGTATACGCACGCTTACGAGCGCTTACGGAGCGCGGCGAAGAGCGCCTTCGCCCCCCGCCGGGTCGCTTCCGCGGCGGCGGGATCGCCGGCGGCATGCTGCGCGGAGCCGAGGACGTGCAGGGCTCGCGCCCGCCACAGCGGCGTCCGCAGCTCGTCGGCGATGGCCAAGGCCTCGGCGGCGACGGCGACGGCCTGCTCCGGCTCGTCCCGGCCGCGATGCAGCTCGCTCAGCGCGAGCAGGACGGGCACCTGCAGCAGCCGTTCGCCGGCCTCGCGGGCCAGCGACAGCGCCTGGACCAGCGTGCGGCGCGCGGGCGCGTGCTCGCCACCGCGGAGCCTGACGGTGCCCAGCCCGTACAGCGCGTACGCCCGGGCCTGTGGGTCCCGCAGCCGTTCGCTGAGGTCGAGGAGTTCGGAGAGGATCCGTTCCGCCCGTTCGGTGTCGTCTTGGGCGAGGCGGAGCTCGGCGAGGCGGTACAGCACCTGCGGCCGCGGGTGGTCGCCCAGGTCGGCGTCGCCGTCGAGGACGCGCAGCGCCTCCCGCAGGTAGCGCTCGGCCAGGTCGGGTCCCTCCCGGTCCAGATGGAGCTGGCCGATGCAGCGCAGCACGAGCACCTCGGTGCCCCGGTCGCCGATCTCCCGGAGCGTGACGAGCGCCTGCTGGTAGCGGCGCAGCGAACCGTCGAAGTCGCCGCGCATGTGGTCGGCATACGCGCCGAGGGGCAGGGCGAGCGCGAGGCCATGCCGGTCACCGAGCCGCTCGAACGCGCCGAACGCCGGTTCCAGGACGGCGCTCGCCTCCTCGTAGCGGTGCTGGTTGAGGTAGAGCAGACCGAGCCCGGTGCGCACCACCGCCTCACCGCGACGGTTGCCCGCGGCTCGGGTCGCGGCCAGCGCGTGTTCGTGGGTATGGCTCCAGTCGTCGTGATGGCTCCGCGACTCGAACAGGGACGCCGCGGAGACGGCGAGATCCCAGCACAGCTCGTCCATGCCGTACTCGGCGGCCTGCCGGACGGCGGTCCCGATGCCCAGCCGTTCGGCCTCGTACCAGCCCAGCGGATCGGGTCCGGCCAGCCGGTCGGCGAAGCCGGGATCGGGCTGCCAGCGCCGGGCGTCCCCGTGCAGGATCGCGTAGTCGCCGCCCCAGACCTCCCGGTGCGCCCGCTCGGTCAGGGCCAGCCAGCACGCGAACGCCCTGGCCAGGGCGGCGCGGAGGGGCGCGGCGCGCTCCTCCGCCGCCGCGTGTTCCCGGGCGTAGAGCCGGGTCAGGTCGTGCATGCGGTAACGGGTCCCGCCGGTGGCGTCCCGTCCGACGACGTCGACGAGCTGCGTGTCGACCAGCCGCTCCAGCAGATCGTCGGCATCGGGCAGAGGGGCGTCGAGGAGCGCGGCGGCTACCCACCCGGGTACGTCCGGGGCGTCGAGCAGGCCCAGCCGGCGAAACAGCTGCCGCTCCCGCCCGTCGAGGCCGCCGTATCCGAGATGCAGGCTGGCCCGCACGTCGAGGTGGCCATGGGCGAGCTCGTCGAGCCGGCGCCGCTCGTCGGCCAGCAGCCCGGCCAGCCGGTCCAGCGACCAGTGTGGCCGGGCGGCCAGCCGGGCCCCGGCGATGCGTACGGCCAGCGGCAGGTGGCCGCACAGACGTACCACCTCGCGGGCGGCGCCCGGCTCGGCCCGTACCCGCCGGCCTCCGAGGACCGCGGTCAGCAGCTCCACCGCCTGCGCCGGGGCGAACACGTCCAGCTCCACCGGCCGGACCCCGGCCAACCCGGTCAGCCGGGTGCGGCTGGTGACGAGCACACCGCAGCGCGGATTGCCGGGGAGCAGGGGCAGGACCTGGGCCTCGTCGGCCGCGTCGTCCAGGACGACCAGCGCCCGTCGCTCGTTCAGCAGGGCGCGGTACATGGCGGCACGTTCCGCGGGGGCCTCGGGGACCGCCGAGCTGTCCACCCCCAGCGCGCGCAGGAACCACGCCAGCGCATCGCCGGAGTCGGTGGGGCACCCCAGGGTCCCCTGCAGGTTCACGTACAGCTGGCCGTCGGGGAAGTCCTCGCGCAGCTCGTGGGCGACACGTACGGCCAGCGTCGTCTTGCCTACCCCGCCCCGTCCCGCGATCGCGGCCACCGTGACCGCCGTGCCCTCGCCGGCCCGGAGCAACCGGCGGAGCAGGCTCGCCTCCTCTCCGCGCCCGGTGAAGTCGGCGATGTCGGCCGGCAGCAGGCAGGAGGCGACGGGGTACGCCGGCTCGGGCGCGGCACCGATGGGGGCGGTCCCCGACGGAGCCGATGCCGACGGAGCCGATGCCGACGCGGATGCCGACGAGACGAGCACCGATTCGGGGAGATCCAACGCCGGCTCGCCGGCCAGCATCGCCTCCTGCAGCCGGCGCAGCTCGGCTCCCGGGTCCAGGCCCAGCCGCTCCTTCAACACCTGTCGCGCCGCCTGGTAGGCGTCCAGCGCCTGCCCCCGCCGCCCCGCCCGGTACAGGGCGAGCATCAGTGTGGCGTGTAGCCGCTCGCGCAGCGGATGCTCGGCGACCAGCTCCGTCAGCTCCGCGAGGATCTCCCGGTGCCTGCGCAGCGCGAGGTCGGCGTCGATGCGCGCTTCCAGCACGTCCAGCCGCTGCTCCTCGAGTCCGGCGGCGTACCGACGGAGTGCGTGCACGCTCCTCAGGTCGTGCAGGGCCGCGCCGCGCCATTCGGCGAGCGCCCGGCCGAGCAGCTCGCCGGTCCGGGCGGCATCGCCCGCGGCCCAGGCCGCGCGGCCCGCCGCGACCGACGCGGCGAACCTTTGGATATCCAGCTCGCGGTCGTGTACGACTACCAGGTAGCCGGGCGGCCGGTACCCGATCCGCCCCTCGTCACCGAGCGCCCGCCGCAGCCGATGCACGTACACGTGCAGGTTCTTCAGCGCGCTCACCGGTGGCTCGTGCGCCCAAACCTCGTCGATGAGCCGTTCGGTGGGTATCGTCTCGCCGGCCCGGCACAGCAACAGCGCCAGCACGCTGCGTTGCCGAAACGACCCAACGGAGACCTGCCGACCCGCGTCGTCGCGTACCTGGAGCGGACCTAGCAGCCCGAAGTCCATCGCCACCGCCGATCGACATGGGCGTCACTCGTCACCGGCCACGTGGCCGAGGGCCGCGAGTACGCCGGGTACGTCGTTGACGATCATCGCATCCACGCCGGCCTGGACCAAGTTGGTGCAGGTCTCGGCGCTCGGACACCAGGCGGCAACCTCGAGGCCGGCCTCGTGCGCGATACCCACGGCGTACTCCGCCGGCCGGTGCACCGGCCCGGGCTCGACCCGGTTAGGACCGAACGATCCGACGTGCAGGCCGACGACCTGCATGCCCAGGTGCGCGGCGGCGGGTACTGCCTGCCGCAGCGGGAAGTCGACCCAGGTGAGCAGGCCCAGCGGCACCGCGGGGACCTCGTCGCGAAGGTACAGCAGCAGCGCGGGATCGAACGAGGAGACGAACAGCCGGCGCCGCCGCAGCTCGCGCCGCAGCACCGGGACGAGCAGCGCTCCGGTCCGCCGCCGGGGCGGGGTCACCGCGTCCTCCAGCTCCGTCTTTACGTCGATGTTGACGGCGACCTCGGCCGGCAGGGCGTCGAGGACCTTGTCGAGCAGCGACATCCCGTCGGCGGCGAGGTCCTTCGTCGTCTGCTCGATGACGAACGCGCTGTCGTCAGTTGTCGGGTTGTGATGGACGACGAGGCCGTCGTCGGAGCTGCGCCGGACGTCGAGCTCCACCCAGACCAGACCGTGCTCGGCGGCCGCGACGAAGGAGTCGAGCGTGTTCTCCAGCAGGCCGAGCCTCGTCCCGCCGCCCAGGCCGCGGTGCCCGATGATCGCTGGTCGTGGTTCGAAGACAGGGGTTCTCGGTTTCATCTGGGCCTCGAGCGTTCCTAGCTGCTGTTGCCGCCGTCGTCGGCTCGCTGTGGCATCCGCGCGCCGCCGGGCAGCTCGGTCAGGCCAACCAGCTCGGCCAGCATGTCCGCGATGGCGAGGTCCATCGGATGGGTGATCTTCATGTTGTGCTCGCTGCCGGTGACGACGCGGATCGGCATGTCCGGGAGGTAGCGCAGGACGACCCCGCAGTCGTCGGTCGCCACGTACGCCGGGTCGGCCATCGCGCGGTCGTAGGCAGTTGCGATCGCGGACAGCCGGAAGCCCTGCGGGGTCTGTGCGCGACGCAGCCGGTGGCGTTCCGGTATCGCGGTGACGACGTCGCCCCCGCCATCCGGCTCGTCCACGACGAGGATGGTGTCGGAGGAGGGTATGGCGACGGCGACCGCTTCGTTCGTACGGAGCGCCGCGACGCAGCGCCCGACGATGTCGCCCGCCAGAAACGGGCGCGCCGCGTCGTGGAGCAGGACGTTGCACTCCTCGCCGTCGTACCTCCGCACGAGGGTCTGCAGCGCGCGATGGGTGGAACCGGTGCGGGTGGTTCCGCCTTCCAGCACCGCCGAGACCTTGCGGTAGCCGCCGCGCCGCACTATCTCTTCGGCCGCACCAACGAAGCCCTGCGCCATGACGACGAGGATCTCGTCGACCTCTGGCGCCGCCTCGAACACGTCGATCGCGTGCTCGATGACCGGCTTGCCGGCGACCGCGAGGAGTTGTTTGGGTACCGAGCCGCCAATGCGTACGCCGGTACCCCCGGCGAGCACCACGGCAACGGTGCGCAGCGTAACCTCCATCCTTCGCCGACATCCGCGTTGTGAGGGCATGTCGTGGGGGCGCCGCAATGGGACTCTACCTGGTCGCGGTCCGGAAAGTTCTTCCCGAACAGGTATGAACGGGGTCTTGCCAGGGGGTAACGATACGGTGGCGCCTTGGGGTGCGTACCCTTGTCCGGCATACGGAGCGGCTCCCGGCGCCCGGCGTTGACTGTCCACAGCGCGGATAGCGAGGCAGCATCGAAGTGACGATCTCGGTACTTTTCGCGACCACCGAATCGGACGGCCGGGCCAGTGCGACCTTGGGGCTCCACCAGGGCACCGTGCTGGCTCGACTGCGCGTCCAGCTCGCGTCGTTCGGCGTGAGCCGGCAGATCGTGATCGCACGTCCCGAGCACGCCGAGACGCTCCGCGCCTCCGGCGAGGTCGAGGTGGTGGAGTGCAAGGGGGTCGCCGACGATCTGCGCGCCCTCGCGCGGGTGGCCCGGTCGGCCGACGAGGAGCTCGTCATCGCCCACGGCGACCTGGCCGCCCATCGCGAGGCGCTTGCCGTGCTGCTCGCCGATCCCCGCGCGACCACCGGGGCTCTGGTCACCAAGCGTGAGTACTACCGCGCTCTCCGGGTGCTGCCTCGGGTTCGGGTAGAGCGGGGATACGTGGTCTCGGCGAGCTCCGGCTACCACACGGTCACCCGTCCCAACGCCACATTCCTCGGCCTGTTGCGGGTGGCCCCCGAGTACCAAGAGACGCTCGCCACGGCGGCCGAGGAATTGGCGAGCCCCGTCGACAACGACGCCCAGGAGGCGCCGGACATGCCGGCGGTGCTCCTCGTCGGGCTGGTGCGGTCGGGTGTGCAGGTGACTCCCCGCTACCTGCGCGGCATGCACTGCCTGCGGGCCACCGACCCGGGGTCGGCACAGGCCGCCGACGAGGAGCTGCTGGGGGTCGACGAAGGCCGGGTGTTGCTCGACGCGGCGGTCAAGGGAAGCGACGGCTTCTTCACCACCCACTTCGTCAGCCCGTACTCCAAGTTCATCGCCCGGTGGGCGGCGCGCCGCGGCTTCACACCCAACGCGGTGACGGTGTTCTCCATGGGTCTGGGGGTGGCCGCGGCGGCCTGCTTCGCCACCGGGGTCAGGGCCGGGCTGATCGGCGGCGCGCTGTTGTTGCAGGTAGCGTTCACCTTCGACTGCGTCGACGGGCAGCTCGCCCGCTACACCCGCAAGTTTTCGCTGCTCGGCGCGTGGCTCGACTCCGTCTTCGACCGGGCCAAGGAGTACGTGGTCTACGCCGGCCTGGCCGTCGGCGCCGTCGTCTCCGGGCTCGGCGACATCTGGACGCTGGCGCTGGCCGCGCTGGTCCTGCAGTCGCTTCGGCACCTCATCGACTTTTCCTACGGCGCGAGACGCCGGCAGGTGGTCGCCGCCGCGTTGACGCAGCGTCCGCTCGCCGATCCGGACGACGGGTTCGGCGACAGCGTGGGGGACAGGGTCGCCGACAAGCTGGGGAACGGGCTCGGCGACGACAACGAGCCCGGCGACGGGCCCGGCGAGGGGCTCGACAACGACAACGGGCCCGGCGACTACGCGGCCGTTCCGGCCGGCCCCACCCCGGAGGCCGCGCCCAGGCCCCCCTCGCTGCGCCGCCGGATCAGGCGCCGGGTGACGGCGGTGGCCAAGGAGTCCAACCGCATCCCCGCGCTGTACTGGTTCAAGCGGATGATCGTCCTACCGATCGGAGAGAGGTTCGCACTCATTTCCGTGACCGCCGCCTTCTACAACGCCCGCGTGACCTTCCTGGCGCTGCTCGTCTGGGGTGGCGTCGCCGCCTGTTACGTCCTGATGGGCCGTGTCCTGAGGTCGGTGACCCGATGAGCACCATCGCCTGCTACCGAGACGACGGCCTGCTGGCCCTGGCCGTCGGTACGATCACCTCCCGCAACCCGCTGGGCCGGCTTTCCCCCCTGCCGTTCGCCCTGCTGGGAGCCGCCGCCCCGTTCGTCGCGATCAGCGGTCGAGCCGACCTGTCGGCGGCGGGCGCGCTCTGGTGCGCCCTGGTCGCCGCCGTAGGGTCGCACAGCGGCCACACCGGGCGGCTGGACTGGCTGGTGCCGGCGATACTGCGGGCGACGGAGTACGTCTTTCTTGTTGCCGTCGGCCTCGCGGGAGGGGTGCCGGGCCCGCTGATCTTCGGCCTGATCTGCGCCGTCGCCTATCACCACTACGACACCGTCTATCGCCTGCGGCAGGGCATCGACCAGCCACCGTGGGTTTCCCGCGCCGGTCTGGGCTGGGAGGGTCGGATGCTTATCGCCGGGCTGGCCGCCCTGGTCGGTATGCAGACGCCCGGGTTCGCGGCTATGACCGCCGTCCTGGGCACCCTCTTCGTCGTGGAGAGCGTGGTGAGCTGGATGCGGGCGCAGCGTGGCGGCGCACCCGAGGACATCGAGGGAGAAAGGCCGGAGGAATGATCGGCATGGTGCTCGCCGCGGGGGCGGGTCGGCGGCTGCGGCCGTACACCGACCACCTTCCCAAGGCGCTGGTGCCCGTCGACGGTGATACGACCATCCTCGACATCGTCCTGCGCAATCTCGCCGCCGTGGACGTTCCCGACGTCGTGGTGATCGTCGGCTACGCGGCGCAGGAGGTGGCTGAACGGGGCTCTGACCTGGAAAAGCGTCACGGCGTCCACCTCACGCTTGTGCACAACGACCGGGCGGAGGAGTGGAACAACGCGTACTCGCTGTGGCTTGGGCGCTCGTACTTCGCCGAAGGGGTCCTGCTGGCCAACGGGGACACCGTCCACCCAGCCAGCGTGCAGCAAAAGCTCCTCGCTGCCCGGGGGAACGTCGGCGGGTCGGGCCTGCTGCTGGCGGTCGACGAGGCGAAACGGCTCGCCGAGGAGGAGATGAAGGTCGCCCTGGACGAGCGCGGGACGGTCCGCCGCATCACCAAGCGGATGCCGCCCGCGGAGGCGTACGGAGAGTACATAGGCGTCACCCTCATCGAGCCGGCCGTGGCCAATCCCCTGGCGGAGGCGCTGGAGGCGACGTGGCGGCGCGACCCCGACCTGTACTACGAGGACGGGTACCAGGAGCTGGTCGACCGCGGGGGTGAGGTGGCGATTGCCCCGATCGGCGGCCTCGACTGGGTCGAGGTCGACGACCACGATGACCTGCGGCGTGCCCGGGAGATCGCGTGCCGCTGCTAGCGCGGATGCTCAGTGCGCCGCTGTGGATCGATGTGCGGCCCGGTGCCGTCGCGCGCCTGGGCGAGCTGCTGGCCGACAACCGGATCTCCGGCGGCGGTCACGTGGCGCTGGCGGTGGGTCCGGGCCTCGGCGAGCGGGTGGCCGAGCGAGTAACTCCCGGCATGCGTAACGCCGAGCTGTTCACGGTGCCGGGCTGCTCCCTGGAGGTCGCCGTCGACCTCGCCAAGCGCGTGCGCTCGGGCTCCTACGACGCGGTGGTCGGCATCGGCGGAGGCAGGACCATCGACGTGGCCAAGTACGCCGCCTCGATGGCCGGCCTGCCGATGGTGGCGGTCGCGACGAACCTCTCCCACGACGGCATCTGTTCGCCGGTCAGCTCCCTGGAACACGACAACGGCAAGGGATCCTTCGGCGTGGCGATGCCGCTCGCCGTCATCGTGGACCTCGACTACGTCCGGGCGGCACCGGTCCAGATGGTGCGGGCCGGCGTGGGTGACGTGGTGAGTAATCTGTCGGCGATCGACGACTGGCTGCTCGCCGCACAAGAAAAGGGCGAGCCGGTCGACGGTATGGCTGTGACGTTCGCGCGGACGGCCGCGGAGGCCCTGCTGTACCGGCAGGACTCGGTCTCCTCGGACGCCTTCCTCACCGTGCTCGCCGAGTCGCTCGTGCTGTCCGGCATGGCGATGGCCGCGGCCGGGTCGAGCCGCCCGTGCAGCGGCGGCGACCACGAGATCCTGCACGCCATCGACCAGCTCTATCCCGGGACCGGCAACCACGGGGAGCTCGCCGGCGTGGGCGCGCTGTTCTGCTGTTTCCTGCGCGGCGACCCGGCGCGGACCGCCGTGGTGTCCGCGTGCCTGGCCCGGCACGGGCTGCCCAAGCTGCCGTCCGAGCTCGGGCTGTCCGACGATCAGTTCGCCGCAGCCGTCGATCTCGCCCCGAGGACCCGGCCGGGCCGCTACACGATTCTGGAGCACCTCGATCTCGATGCAGCGGCGATCCGCCGTCGGGTGGATGAGTATGTCCGGGCCTTCGGTAGCTGAGCTCCGCTCGGTGTGCCAGCCGCAGCGGATGCTGGAAAGGCACAGCGGGGAGCACTGGGCGGGCCGCCTCTATATGCGCCGGGTGTCGGTGTACGCGACGTGGCTGCTCGTCCGCGCCGGCCTTACACCCAACCAGGTGACCTGGGCGATGATCGTGTGCGGCGTGGCGGCCGGCGCGGTGCTCGCCGTGGGCGGCCTGGCCGCTGCCGCTGCGGCGGCCGTCCTCGTACAGGTGTACCTGCTGCTCGACTGCTCCGACGGCGAGGTCGCCCGGTGGACCGGGCGGACCAGCATCGTCGGGGTCTACCTCGACCGGGTCGGGCACTACTTCGCCGAGGCCGCGCTGCTCGTCGGTCTGGGCGTGCGGGCACAGGGCTCACTGGCCGCCGGCGGTTGGGTGTTGATCGGCCTCGCGGCGGCGCTCGGCGCGGTGCTCATCAAGGTGGAGACCGACCTGGTCGACGTGGCCCGAGCCCGGTCCGGCCTGCCGGCCGCCGAGGATGCGGCCAGCGAGCTGCCCGGCCGGCGGCTCGGATCGCTTCGACAGGTAGCGGCCGCGACCCGGTTGCACCGGGTCGTCCAGGCGGTGGAGCTGTCGATGCTCGCACTGCTCGCCGCCGCCTACGACGCCGTCGCCGGTGGCCTGACCGCGACCAGGGTCCTGACGGTAGCGGCCGCCTGTGTCGCCGGGGTCCAGTTGGTGCTCCACCTGGTCAGCATTCTCGCCTCGCGCCGGCTCCGGTAACCGGGCAACCTGCCTTTTCTGCCCCCGGTGATCTCCGGCACGTCGAAAAGACGTAAGGTTGTGGTTACCCATCATTTACCGTCCGTTCGGGCGGTTGTTGGGAAGGGAGCGGAGCGCGCTGAAGCTGTCCTGCGTGATCCTCACCAGGGGCACCCGGCCGGCTGAGCTCGACCGGGCGGTGCACAGTGCCCTCGACCAGGACGATGCCGACGTCGAGGTCGTCGTCGTGGCACAGGGTGCCGACCTGCCCCCGCAGCCGCCGGGCGTCGAGGTGGTGCGGCTGCGGGAGAACGTGGGCATCCCCGCCGGTCGCAACCGCGGCGTCGAGGCGAGCCATGGCGACGTGATCCTGTTCCTGGACGACGACGGGTGGTACGACTCTCGCCGGGTTGCGGCGCACGTGCGCGACGCCTTCAGCCGTGACTTCCGGCTCGGGGTGCTGTCCTTCCGGGTCTGCGACCCGAACAACGGTGGCCTTGCCGCCCGCCGGCACGTGCCCCGGCTGCGCGCCGGGGACCCGGAGCGTTCCAGCGAGGTGACGACGTTCCTCGGCGGGGCGTGCGCGGTGCGACGCTCGCTCTTCGAGCTGGTGGGTGATCTGCCCGACCAGTTCTTCTACGCGCACGAGGAGACCGACTTCGCCTGGCGGGTCATCGACGCCGGCTACCGGATCTGGTACGACGCCCACGCGGTGCTGTGCCACCCGGTCGTCGAGCCGAGCCGGCACACCGACTTCTACCGGTTCAACGCGCGCAACCGGGTGTGGCTCGCGCGACGCAACCTTCCCTGGCCGCTCGCCGCCGTCTATCTGTTCGACTGGCTGGTGATGACCCTGCTCCGGGAGCGGTCGGTGAGCGCGCTTCGGGCATGGCTCCGGGGCTTCGGCGAGGGCTGGCGGGTGTCCGCCGGTCAGCGGCGCCCGATCTCGTGGCGCACTGTGTGGACAATGGCCAAGGCCGGCCGCCCGCCGGTGATCTAGGCGGGTACCTCACCCAGGAGGAAGCTCCTCTCGGCGATGCCCCGGAGGACGGCGTCGGCGGTGCGGGCGGGGGTGAGTTGGGTGGAGTCGAGGGCATGGCCCTCGAAGGTCCCGAGGTCGGCGAATTGCCGGTAGAGAGAGCGCACCGGTCCGGCGTCGGTGAGCGCCTGGTCGCCTCGGGTGGTCGTCCGGTGCAAGGCCGTGGCCTCGTCCGGGCGTAGCACTATGTAGTGCAGGGGGTTGCCGGTTTCCCTGCTCGCGGTCCGGAACCGGTCGATGAACCAGGGACCAACGATTCCGTCGACAAACACGTGGTAGCCGCCGGCGGCGTAGCCGAATGCGGCGTGCACCAGAACGTCCATGACGATCTCGTTCTGCCAGTGGGCTTCGGGCAGGTAGGGGGCGATCCAGCCGCGACGGATGTAGTGCCAGAAGTCGTCGGTGTGCAGGTGGACGCCCGGCGACAGTTCGTCGGCCAGCAGCCGCGCCACTGTGGTCTTGCCGGCCCCCGGCGGCCCGGTGACAACGATCACCGGGCCGGTTTCGTCGAAGAGAGGGGCCGTATCGGCCGGTGCCCGGTCGCCCATCATCCGCCCGTCGCCCCCCTGGCTAGACGCCGGTGGGCGCGCGACCTGGCGCGGACGGCGGCCCGCATCAGGAGGTCGCTCACGGCTTGGCGCTCCTTTGCCATTGCGCGCCGGCTCCGGCGTGCCCGGCGGGCGCGTCGCTCCCCGGATGCCTGGCGGTGGAGCTCCTCGATGCGTGATCTCGCGATCTCTTCCATGATCAGCGGATGCATTTGGTCTGGACGGCCAAGGGGAAGCGTCAGAGGGTCTGCGAAAGGGCCTTGACGGGCATCCGCAGGTTGCGCAACAAGGCGAGGTCGGCGTCCGCGGAACGGCCCAGGGTCGTCAGGTAGTTGCCGACGATCATCGCGTTGATCCCGCCCAGCAGGCCCTGCTCGGTGCCCAGATCGCCGAGGGTCAGCTCCCGCCCGCCGGCGTACCGCAGGATCGCGCGCGGCAGCACCAGCCGGAACGTCGCGATCGCCCGCAGCGCATCCCGTCCCTCGACGAGCGGGTAGTCCGCGAACGGCGTGCCGGGGCGCGGGTTGAGGAAGTTGAGCGGCACCTCGTCCGGCTCCAGCGCGGCGAGCTGTACCGCGAACTCGGCCCGCTGCTCCACCGTTTCACCCATGCCGATGATGCCGCCGCAGCACAGCTCCATGCCGGCCGCTCGCACCATCCGGCACGTCTCGACGCGTTCGTCCCAGGTGTGGGTGGTCACGACGCCGGGGAAGTGCGACCGGGCGGTCTCCAGGTTGTGGTTGTACCGGTGCACGCCCATCTCGGCCAGCTCGTCGACCTGGTCCGGGGTCAGTATGCCGAGCGAGCAGGCGATGTTGATGTCCACGGCCTCGCGGATAGCCGCGACGCCGTCTCGTACCTGGTCCATCAGCCGCCGGTCGGGGCCGCGCACCGCCGCGACGATGCAGAACTCCGTCGCGCCGGTCGCGGCCGTCTCCCGGGCCGCCCGCACGAGCTCCGAGATGTCCAGGTACGCGGAACGGACCGGTGAGTCGAAGCGGCCCGACTGCGAGCAGAAGTGACAGTCCTCCGGGCAGCCGCCGGTCTTGACCGACACGATGCCTTCGACCTCGATCTCCGGCCCGCACCAGCGATTCCGTACCCGGTGGGCGAGCTCGAGCAGCTCGCCGAGCCGGTCGTCGCCGAGCCGCAGGCACGCAAGGGCCTGCTCGTAGCCGAGCCCGCGACCGCCCTCCAGCACCTGATCGCGGGCGGTGTCCAGGATGTCCTCGCGCACGACGGCAGTTATCTCCTCCCGACGTCTCTGGGCCGCAGCGGAGTCTAGTCCTCTCCTCTCGGCCGGCCCGTGGCCGGCCCCGCCCCGGCCTTCGCCGCCGCCTCCGCGATGCCGGCCCGGCAGCCGCGCGCCAGGTCCCGCTGCCGGCGGATGCGGGAGAGCAGGCCCAATGGCTCGAGCGTCGCGTCGGGGCTGCCGACCCGGCCGGCGACGAGGAGCCGCTCGCCGCGCAGGACGCCCGAGCGGTTCCAGACCTCCCAGCGCTCCAGGTCGGGGACCGTGTAGGTGTGGCCGAAGGCCATCGCCGGCCCGCCGTCGCCCCGCAGCGGCTCACCGGCCAGCGAACGCAGGGTGAGCTGGTCGGCCGCCCAGCCACCCGCGTCATCCGCCCGGACCGTGTCGATGCGCAGGCCGACGCCGTCACGCACCAGTACGGCGTCGCGTCGCGGGTCGGTACGCGCGGGCAGCCGCAGGGTGCGGCTCGCCCGCGACAGGCGGACGATGACGCGCGGCAGCCACCACCAGTTCTCGCGGCGCAGCAGCCGGCTGTCCGCCAGCAGCCGCGACGGCGGGTGTTTGACCAGCTCCTGTTCCAGCAGGTCCCTTGCGAACAGGTCGCCCTCGACGTCGTCGTCGACGCGTGCCGGGCCGATCACCGCCACCCCGCCGGCGCCGCCTTCGGTACGCAGCGAAGCGGAGTCGGTAACGGCGAACGCGACCTCCTCGGCCTCCCGTAGCGCCTCGGCGACATCACGGTGCAGGTATGGCAGGGCGACGCAGGGGTGGTCGTCCATGACCAGGGGAACCACGGGGATTCCCATCGGGCGGTCGTCCGGCGCCACCCAGCACAGCTCGCCAGTAACAGCGCGCTGCCAAACCTTGATCTCTTCGTGCACGCTTGCCCATTCTCCTAGTGGGACATCCCGTGCTACGTTGCCGCGTCGTATGGACCTGTAGACAGTATGCCGGCGCTCAGCGAACACGTACCGGCCGAGAGGGAACGCCATGCCCGCCATCGTCGTCGCCTTGGTCGTCCTCGCGGTGTACTTGCTCGGTTACCGCTATTACTCCGCGTACCTGGCGAAGAAGGTCTACGCCCTCGACCCGGCGTTCATCACCCCAGCCCACGAGCTCCGCGACGGCGTGGACTTCGTGCCGACCAACAAACACGTGCTGTTCGGCCACCACTTCACGTCGATCGCGGGGGCGGCGCCCATCGTTGGCCCGGCGATCGCGGTGTTCTGGGGGTGGGGACCCGCGCTCGCCTGGGTAGTCCTGGGCACGGTGTTCGCCGCCGGCGTACACGACTTCGGCGCGCTGGCGGTATCGGTACGACATCGCGCCCGCAGCATCGGGACGCTGGCGCGTGAGGTGATCAACAAGCGGGCGCGCACGCTGTTCCTGCTGATCATCTTCTTCCTGCTGACGCTGGTGAACGCGGTGTTCGCGGTGGTCATCGCTACCCTGTTCATCGCGACACCGCAGGCCGTCCTGCCGATCGTGCTGGAGATCCCGCTGGCGATCGCGATCGGGCAGTACATCTACCGCACCCGCAGCCCGGCGCTGGTCCCGTCGATCGTCGGCGTGATCCTGCTGTACCTGTCGATCGGGCTCGGTCAGCTGCTGCCGATCTCGCTCGCGCCGGTCGCCGACGCGCTCGGCATCGGCGAGCGCGCGCTATGGGTCATCCTGCTGTTCGCCTACACCTTCGTCGCCTCGCGCATCCCGGTATGGGTGCTGCTGCAGCCGCGCGACTACATCAACTCCCACCAGCTGTTCATCGCGCTCGGCGTGATCCTGCTCGGCATCCTGGTAGGCATGGACCGCATAGTGGCGCCCGTGGTGAACGACGTGCCGGAGGGCTCCCCGAGCTGGTTCCCGTTCCTGTTCATCACCATCGCCTGCGGGGCGATCTCCGGCTTCCACAGTCTGGTTTCGTCGGGGACGTCCTCCAAGCAGCTGGACAAGGAGACCGACGCCCGGCACGTGGGCTACCTCGGTGCGGTCGGCGAGGGCTCGCTGGCCCTCGGCTCCATCCTGGCCTGCACCGCCGGCGTGGCCGCCGCGACGACCGACTGGGAGCGGCTGTACGCCGACTTCGCCACCGCCTCCGACGGCGCGGTGGGGAACTTCACCGCCGGCGTCGGGGCGTTCGCCGGCAACCTGGGCGTACCCGCGACGACTGCGGCCGTCTTCGCCGCCGTCGTGGTGATCAGCTTCGCGGCCACCACGATGGACACCGGCGTACGGCTGCAGCGCTACATCATCCAGGAGATCGCTGAGATCGCCAGGGTCCGGGTGATCGCGCGCAACGTCACAGTGGTCACCACCCTCGCGGTCCTCATCCCGCTCGGCATGGCGCTGCTGCCCGGCGGCGGCGACGAGGGCTACACGTTCGGCGTGCTCTGGCAGCTGTTCGGCACCACCAACCAGCTCACCGCCGGGCTCGCACTGGCAGTCGTCGCCGTCTGGGTCACCCGCAACAGCCGCAACCCCATAGCTGTGCTCGTACCGCTGGTCTTCCTGCTGTCGATGACCACCTGGGCGCTGTGGATCAACCTGGGCAACTTCATCGAGGCGGGCGATTGGGTGCTCGCCCCGCTCGACGCCATCATCTTCGTCCTCGCCGCCTGGCTTATCGTGGAAGCGGCGATGGCCCTCCTGCGGGCGTGGCGGCGCCCGGGAGAGCCCGCGTACGCGGACGACCAGGAGGCGAAGGCGGGTGAGCAGTGAGCCCCGGCCGCACCGGATCCTGCTCGTGCGCGAGTGGGATGCGCAGACCTCGGGATCGGGCTGCTGCGGACGGCTGAGCACCGAGGCGGTCGGCGTGGTCGCCGAGGAGTCCCGTGCCCCGGCGCCGTACGCGCACGTCCGCGCGGACATGCTCCGGTTCGGCGAGGTCTACCGGGCCCTCTGGTCCCAGTACGGCGAGTCGTCCGATTACTTGGGCGGCACGGCGAGCGGTCCCGTCGAGCTGACGGTTGTCGACCCGCGCAACATGGTCTACCTGGTCGGCGCGATCTGGCGGGACGCCCGGCGGCGCGGCCTGAGCGTGCGCGAGGCCGCCCGCCAGGTACACGCCGGAACCGCTGCCCAGGCGCTGGTGTGTGACGGCGTAGTCCTGTTCAGCGGGCGGATCCCGGCGCCGGAGGAGGCGGTGGCCGCGGTCGCGGGCGATCTGGAGTCGCGCCGGTGAGGCCGTCCGACGTCGAGGGGTGGAGGATCCGGGCGGCCGGGGCGTGGCGGCGGGTCGAGAGGTTCCATGACGAGCTGTTCGTGGCGCCGTGGCGGCAGGGACTGGAACGCGAGGCACGACGGCAGGGCGACGTGCTGAGGGCGCTTCTGCTGCTCGAGGCGTTCGGGGTCGACAACCCGGTGGCCTACGAGACACTCGACCTCGTCCCGCAACTCGTCGCCGACCTGCACGAATGGCACCTCCGGCTGGGTCAGGAGCGGTTCGGCGATCCGGGGGTGTGCTGCTGAAGGGCTACTCGTGGCCGGTGGCCTTCATCGGCGGCAAGGGCGGTGTCGGCAAGACCACGCTGGCCGCCGCGTACGCGCTGCTGTGCGCCGGCCGGGGCGAGCGCACCCTGGTCGTGTCCACCGACCCGGCGCACTCGCTGGGCGATGTTCTCGCCGAAGACCTCGGCGAGCGGCCGCGACTCGTGGATGGCTCGCTGTGGGCGGCCGAGATCAGCGGGGCCGACGCCCTGGACCGGCGCGTCGCCCAGGTGTACGAGGATGCCGCCGAGGCGCTGCCCCGCGACGTGCTGCCCGCCGTACGCCGCCACCTCGCCCACGCGGCGAGCAGCCCGGGGATGGTGGAGTCCGCGCTCGCCGACCGGCTCGCCGAGTTGCTGGGCGCGGTGCCGGGGGAGTGGGAGCGGCTGGTAGTGGACAGCGCTCCGACCGGGCACCTGCTGCGCATGCTCAACCTGCCGGCTCTGCTCACCCCGTGGGTCGAGGGGCTGGTACGGCAGCGGGAACGGACCCGCGGCGTCGACCGGATGCTGGCCGGCCTCGCCGGGCGGAACGACGAGAAGCCGGACCCGCTCCTGGAGCGGCTGCGGGCCCGCCGCGCCCGGCTCGCCGAGACCGAGCGGCGGCTGCGCGAGGACGCGACGGTGCACCTGGTGCTGCTGCCGGAGCGGGTTCCGTTGGCCGAGACGGTGCGGGCGGCCGAGCAGCTGACCGCGGCCGGGATGTGCCTCGGGCGGCTCGTGGTGAACCGGGTGGTGCCGAGCTGGGAGGGCGGCCTGCTGGCCGCCCGCCGGACGCACCAGGACGAGGTGCTGGCCCGCGCGCGCGATCACTTCGTCGGCCTCGGGATGGTGCAGGTGCCGCTGATGCCCGGCGAGCTCACCACCCGTGGGGAGCTCGCGGGGATCAGCGAGATCCTGAGGCACGACGGCTGGTGACGCCGGTAGTGACCCGGCAAACCTCGAGATCAGTTCTGTTGCCCAGCAGGTCCGATTTGATGGTGCAGTCGACGGTACTCCGCTGGGGTCATGTCGAACTGTTCGCGAAAGATCTTGCGCAGGTTGATGCTGCTACCCAGCCCGGAGTTGGCGGCAACGGCGTCGAGAGGCTGATCGGTTACTTCGAGGAGGTGGCGGGCACGGTCTATGCGTTGGATGCGTAGCCATTGGCCAGGTGAGACACCTAGCTGCTGGGCAAATCGCCGCGCGAGCGTACGCGAGCTAAGTTTGGCGTGGGCGGCAAGGGCATCGACGCCGATCGGCTCATGCAGATGTTCAATGGCCCAGCGCAGCTGTTTCGCCAAGTCGTGATCGTGAGCCTGTGGTATGGGGTTTTCCACGAACTGGGCCTGGTCCCCAGCGCGGCGAGGAGTAACGACGATACGGCGGGCCAGTTGTGCGGCCGCGTCGATGCCATGGTCGCGGCCCACAAGATGCAGACACAGGTCCAAGGCGGCCAGCGCCCCGGCCGAGGTCAGCACCTGTCCGTTGTCCACATACAGCACATTGGGCCGCACATGGATGTTGGGATACCGGCGGGCGAGACGGTCGGTGAACCGCCAGTGGGTGGTAGCGGCCTGGTGATCGAGCAGGCCGGCTTCGGCGAGCACGAATGCACCCACGCAGAGCGAAGCGATTCGTAACCCGCGAGCGTGGGCGGTCCGCAGCTCGCTGATGATCGGCGAGGGCGCGGGAGCGTCGACGAAGTCCGTGATGGGTGCGACCAGGATCGTGTCGGCCGCCCTTAGCACCTGCAGGCCGTGGGCTTCCGCGAGAGCGAACCCGCCGGCGGTGGCGACGCGCCCGGGGGCGGGTGCGGCCAGGGCCAAGTGGTAGTCGTGCCAGCTCAGCTCGGGTCGCCTCACTCCGAACACCTCGGCCGCGATACCTGCCTCGAGTGGGGACACGCTGTCGGCGGTGATCAGGACAACCTGATGCATGACAGAAAAGTACCGGAAGCTGTCGAATATGAAACTGTCGACGAGAGTTTTCGCCTGGCCACGATGGAGTCCATGGATACCAACCTCGTGACCGACCACCCTCCGATAGCTGATCCAAGGTGCGCTCGTCGCCCTCGGCACTCGCCCGCTGCTGGTGACGATCAGCACGACCACGTTGGTGACCAACCGACTTCCCGGCGTCTGCTCGGCATCGCCGCTGTCGCGGTCCGCGCCGCAAAGCAACTTGGTCGGGGTGGCACTTGTCTCCGGCCACCTCCACGTTTGTGACCGTCCCCTCGTGTCGGCATGCGCCGGTATGAGCTAGTTTTGGCCGGCGTCAGGGGAGGTGATAAACGCGTACGTCGTCTCGCCCGGTGACGTTTGTTTCCGCGTGTGATGGAGACCTGGCGCAAGATCCAGCCGATAACTTCTGGCAGGTTTGCTGATCCTGTCTCATGACAGATGAAAGTGTCCATCATGGAGAAGAGGTGATAAATATGATCACGATACCGCAGGGGCATGCGCCGCGTTATTCCGACTTTGACTTGGTGGGTGTCTCGGACGAGACTTTGCGCGAGGGAGGAGAGCGCGCCCTCTTCGGCGCCGATGATCGACGTAAGCTCAGGTTGGTGGAAAGCATCGTCAACGCGGGAATCCGTGACATCGATGTGGGTTCGGGTCTGACCGAGCCGAATTTTGTGCGGCTCCTCCTGGACGCCAAGCTACTGTTCGGGCGAATCCACCCGGACACCCAGTTCTCGTTCAATCTGACGCTCAAGACATGGGAGCAGTTGTACGAGAGGCTCAGGGCGCTCCCGCGTGAGTATCTGGCCGAGATCTATGTCAGTGTCGGCATGATCGAAATCGACCAGCAGAATCACTTGTTCGAACGCGTGGTCGATAAGCTCTCCGACGTCGGAGTTCACAAGTTTCGGGCGAGCATCCTGAATGCTTTTTCAGAGGGTGTCGACGAGGAACGATATCAATTCATCACGGAGCAGATCGACCGCTGCCGCCAGCTGGGCATAACTCTGGTTCGAGTGAACGACTCGGTCGGTTTACTCATGCCACATGCTACCGAGGTTCTTACCGCCAACCTCGTGCACGACAACCCGGACATGACCTTCTACCTGCACGCCCACGACGACCGCGGTCTGGGCACGGCGAACGCTCTCATCTCAATTTTCAATGGGTTTCAGATGGTAGAGGGTGGAGTCGGCGGTTTCGGCAACCGTGCCGGTCTGCCGGTCCTTGAGGCGCTGAGTAAGATTTTTGCCGAAAGCAACATCACCGTGACGGGCAGGCATCTCGATACCGACCGGCTCAGCGAGGCCGCGAGGCTGGCGGAGGATACCTTCCTGGTTGTCCCCGACCCGTACAGGCCAGTCAGCGGGATGCTGGTGGAGAACGAAAACGCCGGCATCGTCAACGTTCCCGACTATTTGGGAGTAAGTAGAAGGGTCGACTACTTCCTCAACCAGATCGGGCTTTTCCCAGTTTACGTTAGACAGATGCTGACGGAAGCGGGCGTGCCGGAAGCGTACGCCAGGAACGAAGAGTTCATTAGCCAGGTCTGCCAACAACTATCTGACCATATGGAGCGCCTATACTGGGCGAAGCGGGAGCGGTTCGACGGACTGACGCGCGAGATCCAGGACTTCTACAATGGAATCGTACGGCTCGAAGACGTCGAGCTGACGGCGCTCAATATCATGCGTGAGGCCGCCAGGAGTGCGGCCCCTGGTGAAATGCTGGTCGCAGCAGGCTCTTAGGAAGGGAACGCTCACTCGTGCGCATCGTTGTAGTAGGCGCGGGTGGCGTCGGTGGCTACTTTGGTGGCCGGCTGGCAGCGGCCGGCCACCAGGTCACCTTCCTCGCGCGAGGTCAAAATCTGCAGACGCTCCAGTGTCGAGGGACGATACGCCTACAAAGCCCGGAGTCGGATGAGGTGATCGGGCCGATACATGCCACCCATCGGACGGAGTCAGTCGGAGCTGTCGATGCGGTCATCGTCGCCGTCAAGGCCTGGCAGGTCTCTGAGATCGCCGAATCCCTGGAACCGCTCATCGGGAGCAAGACCGTCGTGCTGTCGCTACAGAACGGGGTGGAGGCACCGCGACAACTGGCGAAGGTCGTGGGAGACAAGCACGTGCTGGGAGGCGTCTGTGTGGTCATCGCCTATCTTGACGGCCCGGGGCACGTGTGCTTCGTGGGCCGGAACTCCGCCATCGAAATGGGGTCTTTGACGGGTAACATCGGCGCGACTGCCCACCGGCTACGGGATGCCTTTACTCAGGCCGGAGTACGTTGCGAGATCTCCGATGAAATAAATGTAGCCCTATGGCGGAAGTTGCTCCTGATCAGCTCCTACGGGGGCGTCGGCGCGGTCGCCCGCGCCCCGGTTGGCGTAACTAGACTCGTTCCCGAAACCCGGCAGATGATCGAAACCGCCATGGCCGAGGTCGTCGACGTCGCGCGCGCACACGACGTGCCGCTCGGACCAGACGACATTGGCCATATGATGGCTCAGGTCGATGCCTTCCATTCCGAAAGTACCGCGTCGATGCAGCGCGACATCGCGGCGGGGCGGCCATCGGAGCTGGACTACCAGAGCGGCGCGGTCGTGCGCTTGGCCGAACAGGTCGGCGTCCAGGCCCCGATCCACCAGTTCATCTACGCCAGTCTACTTCCTGCGGAGCGGCGGGCGCGGGGCGACCTCGACTACTGACGATGAATATATTGGCCGCCGTCGCTCCGCTGTTCGGCATCATGTTGATCGGATAT
Organism: Streptosporangiales bacterium; assembly: GCA_009379995.1. Lineage (GTDB taxonomy): Bacteria > Actinomycetota > Actinomycetes > Streptosporangiales > WHSR01 > WHSR01. The sequence goes on along the minus strand of WHSR01000080.1, from coordinate 1,013 downwards.
GCGGCGAGTACCCACAAGAGCTTTCAGGGGGAGGCGGTCGAGGCTCTCAACGGCTTTGTCTATTACATCGCCCTGCCCGCGTTGCTATTCTCCTATATAGCGCAAGCGGATCTCAGTCGCGGAATCCCCTGGTCCTTCGTGCCCGCCAATGCTGCGGGAATCGCCGCCGCTTACACCATCGGGTTGATCGGAGCGCGAGCTCTCTTCAGACACAACCTTTCGACGGCAATCGTAGTCGGCATGATCTCTTCCTATGGCAATGTCGCCTACCTCGGAGTGCCGCTGCTCGTTGCCGTTGGTGGGACACGGACGGCCTTCCCCGCCGCACTGGGTCAGCTAGTGCACAACCTGATGGTGATGACGGTCTTCCCCGCCCTGGCCTCGGTGGCTCTCACCCGCAGGGCGAACTCGGCGACAAAACCACGTCTTACTGTCGCATGCGACATCAGCCGTCGTGCGTTCATCAACCCGATAGCGCTGTCGGTGGCGGCTGGACTGATGGTGGCCGAACTGAATGTTGATATGCCCCAACCCGTCTGGCAAACGATCACGATTCTGGCCGCAGCGGCGGCTCCCGGAGCGCTGTTCGCGCTCGGACTGACGCTCCGCCGAGCTGTTCGCTCCCTGAGGGCAGGCTCGGTGTACCTTGCCTCGATCGGATACGCGGTAGGCCTTAAGTTGCTGATCCAGCCGCTGATTGCTCTGGCCCTGGTGACCCTCGTGTGGCCGATGCCCCCCGACTGGGCCTATGTCACCGTCGTCATGTCGGCCCTACCCAACGCCGTCACGGCCTACGTTCTCGCTCAACAATTCCAGATCTACGTCCAAGAAACTGCCGCGGCCGTGGTCCTTTCTACCCTTGCCGCCGTGGTGCAATGCCGCTTAGTTACTAACGGCTGAGCGTGCGTTCGGATCACTTCGGCGTGTCGGCCGATATTTGCAGTATGAAGACGCATCACAAGAGTAATCTTGGAGTATGGAAGATGCGTGGGCGAAGTCCGGCTCTGGTAATT
>WHSR01000053.1 GCA_009379995.1 Streptosporangiales bacterium | reverse complement strand
CGACTTCGCCCGGCGCGACCAGCGCAGCAGCGTCTCCCGCTCCTCCCCCGACAACACCAGCGGCTCTTTCGGGCGGCCACGTCCAGGCATGACAGAGACCGTACATTATCTCGTCGAACTTCAGGCGCAGGACACTAGGTCGACGACGTCGACGCGAGGTATCGCCGCGCGCTCGCCGCCGGCTTCGATCCCGGCCAGCCGGCCGATGCCGCCGCTGGAACTCGTCGAGCAGGAAGATCGTCCTGGACGCCTGATGTCGGAGAACGGCGCCCGGGCCCGCGACGCCGGGTTCAAGAGCTGCTGGTAGCGACCACCTGACCCCTAGGTCAGCCTGTGTATTGCGGACACGGACTTGCGGTTGGTTCGATAGTATGTTCGGCAAATGAAGGCCTCGACGGGCTGAGCCGGCTCCGGTGGAGGGAGGTGCCCGGTCATGACGATCGAGACCAGCACTCCGCCGCAGCCGGACGAGCCGGGCGCCGTTGGCCTGGAGACCATGCAGCCCGGGCCCGAGCTGGCCGCCGTGTTGACCGGCCGGACCCCAGCGTCGGTGAGCGACGACGAGCTAATCGAGATCCTGAAAGGGTGTCGGCGGTTGGCGTCGTGGGCGCAGGCCACCGAGCTGACCGCGATCGCCGAGCTCGCACGACGCCGGGAGGCCGACCGCTACGAGGAGATGCCGACGGACGTACCCGGCCGGTACCAGCCGCCGGACGCGGTGGCCGACGAGGTGGCGTTGGCGCTCACCCTGACCATGCACTCGGCGATTGGGTGGGTCGAGCTGGCCGAGGACTTGGCCGCCCGGCTGCCGGACACCGGCCAGGCATTAGCCGACGGCCGCATCGACCTGGCCAAGACCCGGGTCATTGCCGACGGGCTGGCGGGTCTGGACGATCGCCTGGCCCGCCGGATCGAGGGGCGGGTGCTGGCCACGGCGACGTCGCAGACCACGGGGCAGTTGCGGGCGAAGATACGTCGGCTGGTGCGCAAAGCCAGCCCGGACGCGGCCGAGCAGCGCCGTCATCAGGCCGAGGCGGACCGGCGGGTGCTGTTGTCGGAGTCCCCGGCCGGAGCCGCCGATCTGGCCGGGCACTACCTGCCCCTGGACGCGGCGACGGCTGCCTACAACAAGGTCAACGCCATCGCCCTTGCCCTGGCCGCCGACGGCGACCCCCGCTCCATCGACCAGCTTCGGGCCGATGTCTTCATCGACCTGCTGCGCGGCCGCCCGCTCCCCGACGTCGCCGAAGCACCCACGAACTACGCACCTGCCACCCCCACTCCCGTTAGTCCCACTCCCGCGACGCCCAGTCCCCCCGCCCCGCCCGCCCCTGCCGACCCCGACACGGTCGCGGCGGCGATGGCGGCCGGGACCGTGGCCGACCGGATCGCCGAGGCGGTCGCCGAGGTGATCGGCAGGCAGCTGGCTGGCCTGTACGACCTGTCCCGATTCTCCCGACTGCGAGCGGATCGCCGCGGCGGGGCTGCGCTCCTCGTCGAGGCGGCCGCCCGCCGGATGGCCGACGCCATCGCCGACCTGAAACTGCGCTGGTGCGACGCGCTCACCCTCCCCGGCGACGGCGACAAGCCGGCCGAGGTACATGGCCACAACGGATACCGGCCCCCGGCGGGAATGCGCCGGCTCGTGGAAAACCGAGACGACCGATGCGTCTTTCCCAGTTGCCGCCGCCCGGCGCGACAATGCGACCTTGATCACTCGCTCGCATTTGACAAAGGCGGGACAACTTGCCCGTGCAATTTGGCGCCGCTTTGCCGCCGACATCACCAGGTCAAGCAGCATCCGAGATGGCGGTTGTTGCAGCCGTGGCCGGGAGTGATCGTGTGGATAACTCCGGCCGGAAAGTGGCACATCGTCCGCCCCGACCGAGAATAAACAAGTCAGGGACTCAATGCCGCCACCTGATCAGCACGGTTCCGTCCGCCTCGGTACGCCAGCCGCTTGGGCCGGGGCCGGCGGCCTGCGGGTCGAGGTCGGCGACGTTCTCCAGCGGCACGCCGTTCGCCAGCACCTCGTCGACCGGCGCCGTGCCCTCCGGCCCCGGCCCCAGCGGGATCAGCCGGGCGGCCAGGTGCTCCTTCGGCCCGCTCGACTCGAGGTCGAGGTGGGACCCCTCCCGCCGGGCGCGCACCTCGGTGGAGCCGTCCAGGTCGTGCAGGACCAGCGAGCCCTCGGAGAGGAGATACAGGTCCACGATCACCGGGTCGAAGGGCTCCTCCTCGAGGTGGGCCGGGATCGTGGTCGGCAGCAGGGCGTTCCCGCGTACGTAGACCGGCATGCGATCCAGCGGTACGTGCGGCCGGCGACTCGTCGGCCCGTCCACCACCTCGTGGGTCCACAGATCCACCCAGCGTCCTTGCGGGAAGTAGACGGTGGCGGTGCCCTCCTCGTTGCACACCGGGGCGACCAGAAGGTCCGGGCCGAGCATGTACTGCAGGTCGAGGCACTGCGTCACCGGGTCGTCGGCGAACTCGAAGCACATGGCCCGCAGCATCGGCGAGCTCGTCCTGACCGACTCGACGGCCTGGCTGTAGAGGTAGGGAAGCAGCCGGTAGCGAAGCTCGGCGAACTCGCGCAGCACGCGCACCGCCTCGTCGCCGTACTCCCACGGCACCCGCGGCGTCGTCCCGTGCAGCCGGGAGAGCGGGGACAGCAACCCGAACTGTGACCACCTGACGTACAGCTCCGGCGTCGGCCTGCCCTTGAAGCCACCCATGTCGTGGCTCCAGAACGGATGGCCGGACATACCGATGCTGAGCCCGCCGCGCAGGGTCGACGCCATGTCCTCCCAGCTGCACCACGGGTCGCCGCCCCACTGCGCGGGATGGCGCTGCCCGCCCGCGTACGTCGAGCGGCCCCACACCAGGCCGGTACGCCCGGTGACCTCCCTGGTGACCTCGGACGCGATGTCGTTGTAGATCAGCGGATAGAGGTTGTGCAGCTCCCGGCCGGTCATCCCGTTGTGGGCCACCGCGTCCGGCGGGATGCCCTCCGCGAAGTCGGTCTTGAAGACGTCGGCACCGTCCTCGAGGAGGGACCGCAGCCGCTCGCGCCACCAGGCCGCCGCCGCGGGGTTGGTGAGATCGATGATCCCCATCGGCGGGTAGTTGATCATGAGACCCAGGACGTACGGCTCCCCGGTCGAGGTGGCCAGCAGGTACCCCTTGTCCCGGGCCTCGGCGAACCGCGGGCTGCCGACCGCGAGGTACGGCGACAGCCACAGGCACAGCCGGAAGCCCCTGTCGTGTACTTCCCGGACGAAGCCGCGAGGATCGGGGTAGGTCGACGGATTCCAGTCCAGGCCGGAGAACTCGCCCTCGGGCTGCCAGCTGTCGATGTGCAGCACGTCCGACGGGATCCGGTGCCGCCGCAGGCCGTCGGCTCGCTGGAGGGTCTGCTGCGCGCTGTCCGGCAGCGCGCCGCCGGACACCCAGAGCCCGAACGCCCACTTCGGCGGGAGCTGTGGGCGCCCCACCAGGTCGGCGTAGCGCTCGACGATGGTCGCGGGGTGGGGCCCGGCGATGACGTAGTAGTCGAGCTCGCGGTCCTGCACGACGAAGCTGAACGCCGCGTGGTTGCGCGACGCCATGTCGAAGTCGCAGCACCCGAGGCTGTCGACGAACAGCCCGTAGCCGCGCGAGCTCACGAAGAAGGGCACGTTCTTGTACGCCCGCCGGTTGCTCACCCCGTGCGGGTTGTCCATCCAGATCCGTACTTCCTGACCGCGCTTGTCGAAGTCGGTGAAACGCTCGCCTAAGCCGTAGAAGTGCTCGTCCGGCCGGCACCGGAACGAGTCGTGAAAGACCGTGCCGCCGTTCCACAGCCGGCTGGTGCCGAGCGGCAGCACGGTCGGCACGCCGGGCATGTTGGTGCCGGTGACGTCCTGCTCGAGCATCACCGCGTCATCGCGGAGGAACGACAGGCGCAACGGCTCGCACTCGATCCGCACCGCGACGTCCGGCCCGCTGAGCAGGTACCCGCCGTCGCGATCCTCCAGCTCCACCTCGGGCGGATCGTCAGGGACCGTGGCCAGCGAGTACGTCCTGGCGCCGCCGCTCTGTCCGGTACGGACCCGTACCACTCCGGGGGCGACCACCGCGACGGCGACCTCGAGCCGTCCGCCGGCCTCCGTCTCGGCCCGCAGCCGGAGGCCGCCCGCTACCCGCTCCTCGAGCGTCGCCCGGCGGATGCGATCCGGGGTCTCCCGGACCGGGTCCGCGAGTACCGGATCGAACGGCGGGAATTCGTAGCCGTACAGCAGGCTGAGCGAGCGGTTCATATACCCCTAGTCCTTTACCGCGCCGCCGGTGAGACCGGCGGACACATAGCGTTGGGCGACGGCGAGCAGGATGGCCGCGGGGATCGAGGCGAACACCGCCGTCGCCATGACCGAGTTCCAGTTGGACGTGTGCGACCCGAGGAACTGATAGATGCTGAGGGTGACCGGTTGGATCTCGTCGCTGGTCGTCATCGTGAGCGCGAAGAGAAAGTCGGACCAGGCGAAAAGGAAGGCGAACAGCCCCGCCGCGATCAGGCCGTTGCGGCTGACCGGGACGATCACCCGGATAAACGTCCGCCAGTGCCCGGCCCCGTCCACCCGCGCCGCCTCGCCGAGCTCGCTGGGAATGGACAGCATGAACGCCCGCAACACCAGGATCGCGAACGGCACGGCGGTGGTCGAGTCGGCCAGGATCAGCCCCGGATAGCTGTCCAAAAGGCCGAGCCTGTTGAAGATGCTGTACAGCGAGTTGGCCATCACGATATTGGGCACCATCTGGGCGAGCAGCAGCGCGAAGATGATCGTGAGGCTGCCCGACAGACGGAGCTGGGCCAGCGCGTACGCCGCCGGCGCGGCAACCGCGAGCGTCAGGGCCACGGTGCCCAGCGAGACGATGAGGCTGGTCAGCAGGTGTGACCCCTGCGTGGCGAGCGCGTCTCGGTAGCCCTGCAGCGTGCTTTCCATCGGGAGCCACGCCGGCGGGGTCCGCAGCAGCGCGGAGCCGGCCTGCAGCGAGGCGTTCACCATCCAGTACAGCGGGAACAGCAGGAACGCCACGATGAGAACCGCGATGAGCGTCATCGCCCAGCGCGGAACACGGGAATGCGTCATAAACCGGTCACTTTCCTCATCGGAAGGCGGCTCGGGCCGATCGCAGGTAGAACGCCGCGAAAACCAGCGTGATAAGGATCAGAATGTTCCCTACCGCGGCTCCCTTCCCGAACGACAGGTCGATGAACGACAGGAAGTAGGCCCACGTCGCGAGGGTTTGCGTCGAGTCGGCCGGCCCGCCGTTCGTCAGGATCATGATGATGTCGAACACCTTGATGGTGTAGATGAGCCCCAGCATGAGCGCGATTGCGGAGACCGGTCGCAGCAGCGGCAGCGTGATATGCCAGAACTGCCTCCACGCCCGCGCTCCGTCGACCGCGGCGGCCTCGTAGAGCGTCCGGGGTATCCCTTCCAGCCCGCTGTAGAGCACCACCAGGTTGAAAGGGATCCCCGCCCAGATGTTCGCGATGATCACCGATGCCAGGGCCCATCCCGGCGAGGTGAGCCACGGGACCGGCTCCGAGATCACGTGCAGCTGGAGAAGGACCTGGTTGACGACCCCATAGTCCTGGTCCAGGATCCACCGGTACACGGTGCCCGCGACGACCAGCGGGAGCAGCCACGGCAACAGCAGCAGCGCCCGCAACGTCCGGTTCAGCGGAAAGTGGCGCTGAAAGAAGACAGCCAGCGCCAGCCCGATGCTGAACTGCGGCACGATGGAGCCGACGGTGAAGATCGCGGTGTTGATGAACGCCGTGTCCAGCAGTGCGTCCCTGGCGACCGACAGGTAGTTCGCCAGCCCGACGAACGGCGCCTCCCCGGTGTAGAAGGAGGTCACCGTGTAGCGGGTGACCCCCATCCGCACGTTGTAGACGACCGGATAGCAGAAGAAGGCGACTATGTAGACGATGGCAGGCGCCAAGAACAGCCACCGGACGATGCGCTCGCGTGTCCGTGCCACAGATCCCGACTCCCTACTGCGGGTTTGCTGCGCGTCCTACTGAGCGTTCGCCAGGGCCTCCTCCGGCGTGGCCTGACCGGTGATGGCGGCCTGCAGAGCCGTCCACAACGCCTTGGAGGCATCGGGATAGCGCGGTCCCAGCGGGTCGGTACGGGGCCGCGTCTCCGGCAGCGCGTCGGCGAACGACCTCATCACCGGGTCGCTCATCTGCTCGGCCACCTCGGGCGTGGCGGGGAGGTGGGCGGTCTTCTCTCCCCACTCGAGCATGTTCTTCGGCTCGTTCATGCACTGCAGCACCTGCCAGGCCTTCTGCTGCTGCTCGTCGTCGGTGGCCGGGATCACCCAGACCTCGCCGCCGAGCGGCACGGTGGCCTTGCCGCCGTCGGGGGCGGGAATCGGCACGACGCCGTACTCCACGTCCTTTTGTTCCTTCAGTTCCGCCAGCGCCCACGGGCCGTTCACCATCATCGCCGCGTTGCCCGCGATGAACTGGTCGGTGACGTCGGCCTGGGTCCAGTTGAGTACCGAGCGGGACGCCGCCTTCCCCTGCACCAGCTTCGTCCAGAGGTCAACCGCCTTGACGGCCTCCGGCGAGTTCGGCTTCGTCAGCTCGGCGCCCGCGCCCCAGAAGAACGGCAGGAACTGGAAGGTGCCCTCCTCGTTCGCTACCGCGGAGAACGCGATGCCGTACCTCGACCCACCGGACAGCTTCTGCGCGGCCTCGGTGAGCTCGGTCCAGTCCTTCGGCGGCGACAGGCCGGCCTTGCTGAACATCTCCTTGTTGTAGTAGAGGGCCAACGTGTCCACCGCCGTGGGCAGGCCGTAGAGCTTGTTCTTGTACGTGCCCGCCGAGATGGCGCTCTCGTAGTACGAGTCGGTGTCCTTGAAGCCGTACGAGTCCAGCGGGGTGAGCGCCCCGGTCTCCGCGATCTGCTGGACGTACAGGTTGTCCAGCAGGAGCAGCGAGGGCAGTGAGCGCGAGGACGCCTGCCGGAGTACCTGCGGGACGATCTCCGTGCCGGGCACCGCCTGGCGGTCCACCGTGACGCCCGCCCGCTTGCCGCACCGGTCGAGGATGTTCGCGGTGATCTGCCCGTCCAGCTTCTCGGTGTACGGGTCGAGCTCGGACAGCACCAACGCGTCACCGCCGCCTCCACCCCCGCCTCCACATGCCACGACCGAGGTCGCCAGGCAGGCGGCCGCGGCGAGCGCGGCCGACCGCCGGGTCCAGGTAAACATGGGCTCCCACTCCTCCCTTGACTACAGCGGCTGAGCTGCCCCCGTGGAATCACGTATCACCAGGCGGCAGGGCAGCCGGCTGGTGCCCTGCGCCGGATTGCCGTCGATGGCCGCCAACAACTGCCGCGCCGCCGTCGCCCCGAGCTCCTCGAGGTTCATATCGACGGTGGTGAGCGGCGGGCGGCAGGCGGCCGCCAGAATCTCCCAGTTGTCGTAGCCGACGATCGCGACGTCGTCCGGGACGCGGCGGCCGGACTCGCGCAGCGCGTCGGCGACGCCCCGCGCGATCTGGTCGCTGCCGCAGAAGATCGCGTCCGTTCCCGGCTCGGAGCGCAGCAGGATGTTCGCTGCCTGCCGCCCCCACGCCTCGCTCCACTCGCCGAAGAAGACCCGATCGGCGACGAGACCCAGGTCGGACTCCCGCAGCACCCGCCGGGCGCCCGACGCGCGCAACCGTGCCGCCAGAAACCGCTCGGGCCCGGTGATGTGGGCGATCCGGCCCCGGCCCGCGGTCAGCAGATGGCGGACCGCAAGGGCACCGCCTTCCTCGTCGTCGGGGATCAGCGAGGGATCCCGCGGGTCCTGCGACTGGGTCATCGCATAGACCACAGGAACGGGCAGGTCGGTACCGATCGGGGGGCGCGGGTCGATCCGTCGCCCGGTCACGATGATGCCGTCGACCTTGCGTGCCACCAGGGTCCGGACGTAGTGCTGCTCCCGGATGGGGTCTCCGCGCCCGTCGCAGAGCAGGACCGAGATCTGGCCGACGCCGAGCGCGTCCTCCGCGCCCAACATGACGGGGATGGTGAAGCGGCCGAAGCTGTCGGTGGTGATCAAACCGACGGCGTAGCTGCGCCCGGACAGCAGCCCGCGCGCCAGCGGACTCGGCTGGTAGCCGAGCTGCTCGGCCGCGGCGATCACCCGGTCGCGCGTCTCCGGGCGCAACTGCCCCCGCCCGTTGAGCGCCTTGGACGCCGTACCCGCCGACACGCCCGCCAGGTTGGCCACGTCGATGATCGTCACCGGCCGGCCCTGCCTCCCCGGCATCGGGCACCTGACCCCTCTCCGGCTCCAGGATCGGAAAGATTCCGAAATCCTCTCCTTCAGTCGGCAAGATACGCCCCGGTCCCCTCCGTGATCAAGGCCATTGACCAGTGAGCATCTCTCATCTACGGCTACGGCAATAGTTTTCCTAGTTTCACCGACTTCGGGATCGGCGACGACGCTGCGCCCCTTCGGCCTCGCGGACGTACGGATCAGCGGGGGCTTCTGGGGTGCGCGGCAGACCTTGAACCGCGAGGTCACCCTGCCGACGGCGATGCGCCGGCTGGACGAGGCCGGCAACTTCGACAACCTCCGGCTGGCGACAGGAAAGGCGCAGGGCACCTACCGAGGTCGCCCGTTCGCCGACACCGACATCTACAAGACCCTCGAGGGCGTCGCCTGGGAGCGGGCGCGCGAGCCGTCGGAACGGCTCGCGTCGTGGCAGGACGAGACCACCGCGGTTCTCGCCGAGACCCAGGCGGCGGACGGCTACCTCAACTCCTACTTCCAGTTCGTCGGCGGGGGCCGGGACCGGTTCACCGACCTCGGCTTCGGCCACGAGCTCTACGGCGCCGGCCACCTGATCCAGGTCGCCGTCGCCGCGCGGCGGGCGACCGGTGAGGACGGCCTGCTGCGGGTCGCCCGCCGCTTCACCGACCTGCTCGTCGAGACCTTCGGGCCGGACGGGCAGCCGGGCGTGCCCGGGCATCCGGAGATCGAGATGGCGCTGGTGGAGCTGTACCGGCTCACCCGGCACCGGCCCTACCTCGACCTCGCCCGGTACTTCGTCGACGCCCGGGGGCGCGGCCTGCTCGGCCCCGGCCAGTACGGCCCCGCGTACTACCAGGACCGGGTGCCCGTCCGCGAGGCGGACGGGATCGAGGGGCACGCCGTGCGGGCGACGTACCTCGCGGCGGGGGTCACCGACCTCTTCATCGAGACCGGCGAGAGGGCCCTGCTGGACGCGATGCTCCGGCAGTGGAACGACATGACGTCGGCCAAGACGTACCTCACCGGCGGGATCGGCTCGCGGTGGAACACCGAGGCGTTCGGCCACCCGTACGAGCTGCCGCCGGACCGGGCGTACTGCGAGACCTGCGCCGCCATCGGCAGCATCATGTGGAGCTGGCGAATGCTGCTGGCCACCGGCGAGGCCCGGTTCGCCGAGGCGATCGAGCGCGCCCTCTACAACGCGTTCGCCGCCGGGACCAGCCTCGACGGGACCCGCTTCTTCTACGTGAACCCGCTGCAGCTTCGCGGCGGGACGCCCGCCGACCACGAACGCCACCCGGCGCACGGCCGCCAGCCGTGGTACCGGACGGCCTGCTGCCCACCGAACGTCATCCGCATGCTGTCGTCGCTGCATCACTACCTGGTCACCAGCGACGAGACGGGACTGCAGCTGCACCAGTACGCGGCCGGAACCGTTGACGCCGAGCTCGTAAGCCTGCGGGTGGACACCGACTACCCGTGGAGCGGCAGGGTGGAGATCGCCGTCCTCGCGACACCCGAGGGTCCGTGGACGCTGTCCCTGCGGGTCCCGGCCTGGTGCGGGCGGGTCGAGGTCGCGGTCAACGGATCTCGGCCCGGGGACGAGCCGAGGCCGGGTGAGTACGTACGCCTGCGGCGCCCGTGGCGTGCCGGCGACCAGGTGGTGCTCGACATGGCGATGCCGCCGCGCGTCACCGTTCCCGACCGGCGCATCGACGCGGTGCGCGGCTGCGTCGCCATCGAACGGGGGCCTCTCGTCTACTGCCTGGAGCAGGCCGATCAGCCCGACAAGGCGAGCGTCGACAACGTCCTCGTCGAGCCGGACCCGGGCGGTCTCCGGGCCGTCGACCGGCCCGACCTCCTCGGCGGCGTCGTCGCGATAGAGGCGCCCGGCCGCCTCGACAGGTCCGAACCGACCGAGGGCCTGCCGTACGCCGACTGGATCCCGAACTCGGCCGCCGCGTCGACCGCAGCGAGACCGGCCGAGCCGTCGCCGGTCCGGCTCACCGCGATCCCGTACTACGCCTGGGCCAACCGCGACGCCGGCCCTATGCGGGTGTGGATACCCACCGGGTAACCGAGGGGCTACCTGGTTACTTGGGTGCGACGACGCCGCGCCCCGGGAGGAAGCCCAGCCCGATCATGCCGACGGCAAGCCCGAGATGCAGCCAGTTGTCGGCGATGTTGAGCGGGACGAAGTTGGCGGGGCTGTCCTGCGGGACTAAGAACCCGTACAGCCACAGCAGGAGGTAGATGACCCCGCCTCCGACGAGATAGATGCGCGCCACCGAGACCGTGCGTGCCATGGCGGCGCCGGCCAGCCCGAACAGCAGGTGAACGGCGTTGTGGAGGACGGACACCTGGAAGATGCCGAACAGCATGGCGTTGGACTCGGGGCCGAGGAGTGCCAGGCCGCCGTAGTCGGTTGTGACTCCTGGGATGAATCCCAGCACGCCGACGAGCAGGAAGACTAAGCCCACCACGAGAGCGGCGAGCTGTACGACAGTGCGGGCTCCGCCACCGGCCTGCGTACCGCGAGAAGCAGCGTCAGCCATGACGCCTCCTTTGGGGTGGATTGATGACAAGCACCCTCTCTGTACCCCCGGCCGCAGGCCACACACCGTGTGGGTTTGGCGTCACGCGCTCGGCGCGTCCAGAGGACGTCCCAACAGCGGGGCGACGAGCTGGCGGAACTTCGGCGACGGGGCGAGCCCGAGCTCGGTTCGCAGCAGACGGCGGTAGAGGTCGTACTGGCGGAGAGCCTCACTGGGATTGCCTTCGGCCAGGTGCACTCGGGCCAGCTGACGATGGGCGCTCTCGCGGAGCGGTTCACAGGCGACGGCGGCCAGTCCAGCCTGCAAGGCTGTATCGAGACGGCCGGATGCGCGATGATGCGCGCACAGAGCCTCGAGCGCGTGCAGGCGGACTTGGTTGCTGGACGGCTTGACGTACTTCTTCATCCGGTCGAAGTCGTAGTCGATCCGGTCCACCGCTTCGGCCGCGGCGTGGTCGGCGAGGATCGAGTGCATCGAACGGCTTTCATATGCCCGGAGGTACAAGGTGCAGAGCATCGTCCACTCCACCGACCCCCACTCCACTCCGGTGCAGTCGACCTTTCCCCTCTTTTCCGTCGTCATCGTCCGCTCCTCCTCTGTGTGCGGTACTCCTCCCACCGCCGCATGAATTTGTCGCGGATGTGCTTTTCGGAGAACTCGCAGAGGTCGCGGAACTCCTCGAGGCGCTCCCGTTGTGGCCGATAGGCTCGACTAACCATGGGTACCCCCACCTTTGACAGGCGAGAGCAGCTGCGCCAGATCGAGAGCGGCCTGCTGGAGGGCGAGCAGGTCATCGCGGTCTACGACGCGATAGGCGCCGGCACCGGCTTCATCGGACTCACCGACCGTCGGGTCATCGTCCAGGACAAGTCCTTCGTGGGTAAAAGGGTCGCGATCACCAGCATCCCGTACACGAAGATCACCGGTGTGAGCGTGGTCAGCAACAAGTCGTGGGTTGGCTCGTTCTTCTCGACCGGTACGATCGCGATTCACGTGGGCACGCAGACGTACGAGGTGGAGTTCCGCGGCAGCGAGAAGAGCCAGCACGTACACAACGTGATCCTGCACTTCATCGCCGCGCGGTAGGGCGCCGGGAGGTCATGCTCCCCTGTTGCCCAGGAACACGACGAGGATCCGTTATCCGAACTGGCCGGGCTGGTAGTCGCCGGCGGGCTGCTGAATGATGACGTTCCCGCGGTTGAAGGCGTTGATGATGGCGATGACGCACACCAGGTCGGCGAGCTGGTCCTCGTCGTAGTGCTTGGCGGCATTCGCCCAGGCCTCGTCCGTGACACCGCCGGCCGCGTCGGCGATGCGGGTGCCCTGCTCCGCCAGCTCCAGGGCAGCGCGCTCGGCATCGGTGAACACCGTGGCCTCCCGCCAGGCCGCGACCAGGTTGAGGCGTACCGAGGTCTCCCCGGCGTGCGCGGCGTCTTTGGTGTGCATGTCGGTGCAGAAACCGCAGCCATTGATCTGACTGGCGCGGAGCCTCACCAGCTCCAGCGTCGCGGCCGGCAGCGTCGATTCCGCGAGCACCTTGCCCGCCGCGATGATGTGCTTCAGGGCCTTGGCTGCGACCGGGCTGTCGAGGGGGTTCAAGCGAGCATCCATGGTGCACTCCTTGCCGTTGTTGGTGGTTACACCTTCCTGACGGAACAGCTCGGCAAGATGGGACAGGAACGAATGTGACGTGCGTCTCCTCTCTCGCACCGCGGCAGGGGGCACCTACGACGAAGTTCAGGACCGCTGCCGAGACGTCGCCCCGCTCATCACGATCGTCGGCGCCTCTTCTGGCCCGACTCCACGCGCGGGGATCTTCCTCTGGTCCGCCCGATGATCCAAACGACCACGTCGATAGTGCTAAACCGGCTGTGGTTTGCGCTGCTGGTGGCTGGAGCGCGGCGTCTCCCGCCGTTCTCACCCGAAGCGCCGGCCCAGCACACGCAGCAGGACCAGCGCGAGCGCCGAGTTGTAGGCGAGGCCGCCCAGGATGTACGGCCAGAAGGCGCCGCCGTCCATCGCCGACCAGAACGCCCTCGCCGGCCAGTACGGCGGGATGATGCCGAAGGCGAGCTGCCAGGGCGAGTCGAGGAAGAAGAACGGAAGCAGCGGGGGTACGGCCATGACGAGACCGATCACCCGCATGATCGCGATTCCCTCGACCTTGTTTCGGGGGAACGCGGCCATCAGCAGACCACAGATCACCGCGACCAGCCCGCCGACCAGGCCAACCGCCGCGCTCTTGGCGACGACCTCGGCGGACGCCAGGCCGGTGAGCGCGAGCGCCGCGACGACGGTCACCGTGGTGAGCACGATCGTCGACACCGCCCGGTAGGCAGGGTAGACCGCCGGCGGCACCGGTGTCACCCGGAGGGCGGTCAGCGTGTTCTGGTCCTTGTCGTCGAGGAGCTGGAAGCCGAGCAGGGCCCCGAGCAGCAGGGGCGGGCCGAGGATGGGAAACGGGGTGATGATCAGTGAGTAGTAGGGGACGAGGTCGAAGTCCCATCTCGTGGCCGCGAAGTCGGTGAGCGCCGGCACGAGCCACATGGCCGCCGCGTACAGGAACGGCCCCACCAGCACGACGATCATCAGGCTGTCGCGGCGGATGGTACGGAGATCGTGGCGGCCGAACGCCGCTATCGCGCGCATCATTGGCCGCCCTCCCGCGTCACGACGTACCGATAGAACACCCACCTGGCCAGGAGGCACAGCAGCCCGATCCAGAGGAGCGGGTAGCCCACGGCGTAGACCGCCTGCCATGGCGACAGCGACACCTGGCCGAAGGCGGTGCCCAGCAGCAGGTACGGGGCCTCCGTCGGGATGAGATAGAACAACGGATGCGGCCACAGCCCCGTGTAGTCGATCGCCGGTGCGTTCACCACCAAGAGCAGGAGCGTGGACGGCATGAACCACTCGCTGACCGACGGGTAGAGCGGCGCGGTGATGAACCCGGCCAGGATCATCAGCAGCGTCATGAACACCACACCGGCCAGCAGGGGCAGCGGGCGGAAGCCGAGGCCGTAATCCACCAGCACGATCACGGCCAGCGTGACGAAGGCGAGCGTCGACATCGACACCAGCTTCGCCGTCAGGTAGTCGCGGAACCGCAGCGGCGTCGTGAGCAGGGCGAACAGCGTCCGTTCGCCCTTCTCGAAGAACACAGCACCGGCGATGAAGAAGTAGAAGAACTGGACGTCGCCGAAGAGGATGTACGGCATCGCGGGGCCGAGCAGGTCCTCCGGCACGATCCTGAGGACGCCGATCCAGAGCAGGATGACGAACGCCGCGGCGTAGAAGAAGCCGTAGCGGCGCTGCAGCCGGAAGTCCAGCTTCACCGCGGCCGACAGAGGCGTGGTCATGCCAGCGCCCTCCCGGTGACGTCGATGAAGACGTCCTCGAGGCTCGCCTCCTGGCTGTGCAGGGCCTCGACGTGGCCCTCCCGCAGCAGGGCGCGGAACTCCTCGTCGTCGGCCAGCCCGTCCAGCGGGAAGTCCTTGGTCTGCAGGTCGTTACCGGCATAGCCGCGATAGGTCACCCGCACCATCCGGCGGCTGCGGCTGACCTTGTGCTCGGCGGGCGAGTCCAGCGCGGCGATCTTCCCGTCGACTACGAACGCGACACGGTCGCAGAGCTGGTCCGCCGTGGCCATGTCGTGCGTGGTGAGGAACACCGTGCACCCTTGGTCGCGCAGCTCACGAACCATGTCTTTGATCCGGCGCCCGTTGACCGGATCCATACCCGAGGTCGGTTCGTCGAGGAACAACAGCTCCGGGCGGTGCAGCAGGGCGCGGATGAAGACCAGGCGCATCTGCATACCCTTGGAGAACTTCCCCACCCGGGTGCGTGCGTCTCCGGCGAGATCGACCCGCTCCAGCAGCGACATCGGGTCCTGGGTCGGCCCCTCGTACAGCGAAGCGAAGAACTCGAGGTTCTCCAGCGCGGTCAGCTTCTGGTAGTTGTTGGGCAGTTCGAAGGACACGCCGATCCGCCGGTAGTACTCCGAACCCCAGGACGCCGGGTCCTTCCCCCAGACCGACACCGTGCCGCCGTGGCCGGTGAGCAGGCCGGTGAGGATCTTCTGCGTGGTGGACTTACCCGCTCCACTCGGCCCCAGGAACCCGAAGATCTCGCCTCGGTCGACCGAGAAATCGATTCCGCGCACCGCTGGTTCCGCGGATTTCGGATAGGTGAATGTGAGCCCCTCAACGTCCACAACCGCTTGGGCCGTGGTCATGTCATCCTCTCCTGTCGTTGCAGCCAGAGATCCTTGATGCGGGCGTACTCCTCCTCCAGGAAGGCGTACATGTCGCGCGCCTCCTGGAGCCGGCGGCGGCTTTCCTCCGGCCGGTCCCTCATCAGGTCGAGACCGCGGTCGGCCAGCTTGCGCCACTCGCCGGCGAGGCGCGCCTTGTCCTCGGCCTCGCGCAGCCAGAAGCCCGGCCGCATCCGGTAGTAGGTGCGTCGGGATCCGGGGACCGGGTAACGCTCGACGGCCCCGGCGCCCATCAGCATCTGCATGGCCATGCTGATGGAGCCGCGGCTCGCCTGCAGTGCGGCGGCCAGTTCCTCGGCGGACTGATGCGGGGGCTCGCAGACCAGCAGCCAACCGAGGATGCGACCGGGCATCCGCGGAAGCCCCGTGGCCTCGAAGAACAGGCCGACCTCGTCGGCGTAGCCGTGAAGCTCCGAACTCTCCTCGGTCACCGGTCACCTCCTTGCTCGCCCACAAACGTACCCGAAGCTGTTCGAACTTTCGATTGTTTCTGAAGGTACGGACACGGCGCGAGTAACTACTTCCAGTGGGTAGGGCGAGCGTGGAGCCGGCCTCCCGTAACGATGGTCGCGGGGAGCTGCGCCCGACGGACCTTATCTATCCCGATCGGGAAGCTGCCATCGCAGAGCGTCTCAAGGTCTTCAGACCTTCGATTGGGCGGGAAAGCCGCGACCACCCGTACGAACGGCCGGCGTCGATAACGTCGGCACGTATCACCAGGCTCCACCCGGCGGCGTCATGCGTGTCCCTTGGCGAACAGGTTGCCGTCACGGAACATCACCACACAGCTAAATGCGGGCTCGCCCCGCCAGGCCGCGTCCACGTCGGCGTGGAGCAGGGTGGGCGGCAGGGACACCTCGTACACAGGGCCAGCGCCGCTCAAGCGCCGGAACCAGCCGCCACCTCATCGATACCTCCCGCGACCAGGAACGCCAGTGATCACAGCCTTTCCAGGGTCCGTCAGTATCTCGCGCACCCCGCGAGGAGAGAGCGCCCGCGCCGCGGCCGGACAAGTGTCGGCGGGTGTGACAACCCCGACAAAGCCGTGGGGGTAGCCCCAGGGGAAAGCCGGGTATCTCCCGGATGGTCCGTGGTCGGTCACCCATCGAGGATCAGGGGCGTGGCGAGCAACTTTTCGGCATGCGTAGCGGCACTGGTGGGCGCCTTCTTTCTCGCCTTGGCTGCCGCGCTGCAACAGCGGGGTGTGGCGTCGGCACCGAGCCGCGGGGCCTTGAACCCGGCGTTACTTCTCCACTTGGCCCGCAAGCCGATCTGGGTGGCCGGGGTCATCACCGGGCTCGTCGGGGTGGGCCTTCAGGTCGTGGCGCTGCGGTGGGGGCCGCTCCCGCTGGTCCAGCCCGTTGCGGTGACCACGCTGCTGTTCGCGCTGCCGGTCGGGGCGATGCTGCAGGGCCGGCGGGTGACGCGGGTGGAGGTGTACGCGGCCGCCGTTGTGGCGCTGGGCCTCGGCAGCCTGCTGCTGACGCTGAACCCCGCCTCCGTCGCGCCGGCCGTTGACCCGGGGCGCCTCGGCGCGCTGGCGGCGATCGTGGCCATCGGGCTCTTGGTCGTCGTGCTCGGCGCGCTTCGGCTCCGCGGCGAGGGACGCACGCTCCTGCTGTCCGCCGGGGCGGGCGTGGCGTTCGGCACCACGGCTGGGTTCGTGGAGATGCTCGTACACCGGGCCGGCGAGCGGGGCATATCGGTGTTCGCAAGCTGGCTGACGCTGGCGGCCATGGCCGCCTCGGTTGCCGGGTTCCTGCTGAGCCAGGGGGCGTACCGCAGCGGGCGGCTGGCCACGGCGCTGGCCACGATTCTCGTCACGGACCCGCTCACCGCCATAGGGGTCGGCGCCTTCGCGTTGCGCGAGCCCGTCTCCATGAGTTTGCCGCTCGTCATCCTCGCGGAGACGCTGCTGATCGTCGTGGGAATCGTCGTTCTCGCCCGGTCGTCCCAGGGCGCGCGTCGGACGTACGCGGCAGCGCCCAATACCGTAAGGGCAGGCGGGGCTCCGCGGGTCGCCCGCGGCTGAGGTATGGGTGTCCCGTCAGCTTGAGCTCGGATGGGCGAACATGTCTCCGTATCAGAAATGTGGTGGTCACGATGCGACTAGCGGACAGGGTGGCAATCGTCACCGGTGGCGCCGACGGACTGGGCAAGGAGATAGCCAAGGAGCTCGGCCGGGAAGGCGCGGTAGTGGTCGTGGCCGATATCGACGAGTCCCGCGCCTTGGACACGGTACGTGAGATAGAGGAGGAGCAAGGCGGACGAGCGATGGTCACCGAGGTGGACGTCGCGGACCCGGCCAAGGACCAAGAGCTGGCGGACTCGACGTTCAACCGGTTCGGTCGGCTGGACATACTCGTGAACAACGCGGGTGTGCGGGCGGTGGCGCCTTTCCTGGAACAGACCGACGAAATCTGGCGGCGCACTCTGGACGTCGATCTCGGCGGACCGTTCCTCTGCATGCGGGCCTGCATTCCGTACATGATCGAGACCGGTAAGGGAAAGATCCTCAATATCGCATCGGTCGCCGGGATCATGGGATTCAAGAATCGCGCGTCCTACTGCGCCGCCAAGGCAGGCGTGATCGGCCTGACGAAGGCGGTCGCCTTCGAGCTGAGCGAGAGCAACATCTACGTCAACGCCATAGCACCCGGGGTCGTCGAGACCCCGATGACCTCCTCCTACTTCTCCGACGAGGCGTTCGTCGCGCTCATCAAGAAGGAAACCCCGATGGGCCGCTGGGGCCAGCCGGCGGACATCGCCAAGGCGGTGACGTTTCTGGTGTCGGACGACTCCGACTTCGTCTCCGGTGCGGTGCTGCCGGTGGACGGCGGCTGGGTGAGCGGCAAGGGCTACTAGGGCTACTCACCCGGTGATAACGAGGGTCAATCGGTGTCGGCGCGCTGTAGCGGACGGAGCGGGTTGGTCAGCTCGGCGACGTCGGGGGAGTTTTCGGTGACCGCGCGGGCGACGTCGGAGAGCTGTCGGTTGTGGTTGCGGGCGTAGCTGCGCAGTGTGGTGAAGGCTTCGTCCATGCCGAGTTGGCGGCGTTCGGCGAGCACGCCCTTGGCCTGTTCGATCAGTACGCGGCTGTTCAGCGCGGCTTGCAGCTGCTCGGCGAGCAGCTCCCGCTCGCGCAGGGCACGCTCGTGCAGGATGCCGATGGTGGCGACGTCGGCGAGCGCCTGGCCGAGGTGCAGGGCTTCGCCGTCGAGATGCCCGGGTGCGACGCGGAACAGGTTCGTCGCGCCGATGATTTCGCCGCGGAGTCGCATCGGCAGCGCCTGCACCGCCATGTATCCGGCGGCCTGTGCCGCTTCGGCGAACCGCGGCCACCGGGCGCCGGCGGCCCCCAGATCGTCGCATGCCACCGGCTCACGGGTGCGGTAGCAGTCCAGGCATGGGCCTTCCTCGTTTTGGAGCTGGAACAGCTCGAGCAGCCGTGCCTGCTCGGTCGAGGCGGCCATCAGCTCGAGCCGACCTCGCCCGTCGGCCAGCAGCAACCCGGCCGCGTCGATATCGAGGAGCTGCACGCAGCGTTGGGTGAGCAGGTACAGGAAGTCGATGACGTCGAACCCGGCCACGAGGGTGTCCGCCAGCTCGACGAACGCCCCGGCCAACTGCTGTTCCCGCGCCACGGCTACCTCCCGATGAACACGTCGTCGGCAATCATGAGTCTCCAGTGGTGTCGGAGACCGGGGCAAACCGCAGCCGGCGTGCCACCACCTCGCGCGCCACATCGGCGATCCGCCTGTTGTGAGCGAAGGCGTAGGCGCGCAGCCGCAGCAGCGCTTGCTCGATCCCGACCTGCGACTGCGCGGAGATCATCCCCGTCGCCTGGTGTACCTCGACCCTGCGCTCGCTCATACCGTCCGCCGGCCAAACCAACGCGTCGGAGGCGATCCCGGCTCTGGTGTCCAACAACAACACCAGCGCGGCGTCGGCGAAGACGAGCGCGTCCGCGAACTCTTCGGAGCTCAGCGGACCTACCTGCGCGCGGTACATCGCCAGCACCCCCACCCGGACCGCACCGGCCTGCAGCGGAAACGCGAACATCCCGCCTGCCCCCGCCGTCGCCGCTTCGACCGCGAACCCCGGCCACCGACGCAGGCCACCTGGCGAGGACAGATCCGCGGCCAGCACCGGTCCACCCGAGGCCAAAGCATCCACGCATGGTCCCTCGCCCAGGATGAACTGGAGCTCCTCCAGCCGCTCACCGAGTTGTCCAGTTGCATACACCGGCTCGCGGCCATCCGTACCTTTCACCGACAACGCCACCTCGCTGCCCCGCGCCGCGTCGGCGCACGCCATGCAGGCATGACGCGCGGACACCGGCTCGCCAAGTCCACGGGCCCAGTCGGCGATCAGCGCCCAGACCCTAGCTTCGCGACTGCCCAAGTACGGCACCGCCTCAACATCTCGGCGTACTAGCCACGTTACTGCGTTCGCCCCTGGGTATGGTTGACGCAAGCACCGGCACAGGCCGTCGAGCCGGGGGCTCAGCTCCTCGCCCAGAGGTGGCTCGGAGAATCGTGCGTGGTGTGGGTGCCGCTCCGGACCCCGGCGGCACACCCGTCAGCAGGTGTGCAGCAGGGAGAGGGGACGATGAGCGCACCCGAACCATCCATGAGCGTCGCCGTGCACCTGGTGGTGGACCTCGTATGACCACCACCGAAGAACGGACGGCCCGAGGCAGCGACTACGCCGAGCTGTCCCGGCAGGTCAGACAGGCGGGTCTGTTGGATCGACGGCCCGGATACTACGCGGCGAAGATCGCGGTGAACACCGTCCTACTGGCCGCGGGGTGGTGGGCGTTCGTCGTGGTGGGCGACTCCTGGTACCAGATCGCCATCGCTACGTATCTCGCGGTGATCTTCACCCAGGTTGCGTTCGTAGGGCACGACGCCGGACATCGGCAGATCTTTCGTTCGCGACGCGCCAACCAGCTGGCCGGGCTGTTGCACGGCAACCTGCTCATCGGAATGAGCTACGGCTGGTGGGTCGGCAAGCACAACCGTCACCACGCTCATCCCAACGACGAGGACCGCGACCCCGACATCGGCGCGGGAGCACTGGTCTTCACCGCCGACCAGGCGCGCACCCGGCGAGGGCTGGCAAGGGTGCTGACCCGCAACCAGGCGTACCTGTTCTTCCCGATGCTGTTGCTCGAGGCGGCGAACCTCCACGTCGCCAGCGTCCGGACGCTGCTCGGCCGCGGAGCCAGGTCGCTGCGGTCGCTGGAGACGCTGTTGCTGGCGGTCCACGCCGCCGGCTACCTTGCCGCGGTACTGCTGGTGCTCGGCCCCGTCAAGGCCGTCGTCTTCATCGCCGTGCAGCAGGGCCTATTCGGCCTCTACCTAGGGTGCTCCTTCGCACCCAACCACAAGGGCATGCCGGTGCTGGACGAGCGCACCAAGCGAGATTACCTCCGACGCCAGGTGCTGACCTCCCGCAACGTGCGCGGCGGCCGGATCGTCGGGTTCGTGCTCGGCGGGCTCAACTACCAGATCGAACACCACCTGTTCCCCAGCATGCCCCGGCCCAGCCTGCGCCGCTCCCAAGCGCTCGTACGGGACTTCTGCCTCCAGCACGGCCTGCCCTACTCCGAAGCCACCCTTGTCCGCTCCTACACCGAGGTCCTCCAGCACCTCCACGCGGTCGCCGAACCACTCCGCCCGGCCACGACCGATGCGCGGTGACGGCCAGCTGGTAGGGTTACGCGTTCGGCGGCGGATTCGCCGTCACTCTCGCGGGCGAGTGGCCCGCGCGGTCGTTTGTGTGAGTAGTCCGCCTCTCGGTGAACCCGTTTCGCCGCTGTCGTCGACGTCTCCCGCACGACGCGGCCACCAACAACGGACGGACTTCATCTTGCACACACCACGCCGTGACCAGACGTCGAAACTAGAGCGTGCGCTCACGGCTGCGGCCGAGGCGCCTGCGCCGGCGGCCACGACGTTCCGCGAGCTCGGCCTTCCCGCCTCCCTCGTCACTGCTTTGGCGCGTCGCGGCATCGAGACGCCGTTCGCGATCCAGGCCCGCACCATGCCCGACGTGCTGGCGGGGCGGGACGTCCTCGGCCGCGCGCAGGCCGGGTCCGGCAAGACGCTGGCCTTCGGCCTGCCGATGCTCGCCCGGCTGGCTGATACGAGGGCGTTGCGTCAGGAGCGGGCGCCGCGTGCTCTCGTGCTCGTTCCGACCCGGGAACTCGCCCGGCAGGTTGCCGAGGTGCTCGCGCCGCTCGGTCACCCGCTCGGCCTGCGCGTCAGGACCGTGTACGGCGGTGCCTCCATCGGCCGGCAGATCGATCAGCTGCGCCGCGGGGCGGACGTCGTCGTCGCCACACCCGGGCGGCTTATCGACCTGCTGGACCGGGGTGCTTGCACGCTCGACCGGGTCGAGATCGCGGTGCTCGACGAGGCGGACCACATGGCCGACCTCGGCTTCCTGCCCGCCGTCAGGCGCGTCCTCGACGCGACCCCGTCCACCGGGCAGCGTCTGCTGTTCTCGGCCACGCTCGACCGTGGCGTCGACCAACTGGTGCGCACGTACCTCAACGACCCCACGGTCCACGCGGTCGCCCCCGTGGCTGCGCCCGTCACCGCGGCCGACCACCGGGTCTTCGTGCTGCTAGCCCACGACAAGATTGCCATCGCGACCGAGATCGCCGAACGCCCGGCGCGCACGCTGTTCTTCGTCCGCACCAAGCACGGCGCGGACCGGCTCGCCAAGCGGCTCACCCGGGCAGGCGTCGCCGCCGCGGCCATCCACGGGAATCTGAATCAAAACCAGCGCGAGCGGGCTCTCGCCGGATTCGCTGCGGGGCATCCCCGCGTCCTCGTCGCGACCGACGTCGCCGCCCGCGGGATCCACGTCGACGACGTCGACCTGGTCGTGCACTTCGACCCGCCGAACGACCACAAGGACTACCTGCACCGCTCGGGCCGCACCGCGCGCGCCGGCGCGTCCGGGACAGTCGTGGCGTTTGTCGAGCATCCCCAACTCCGCGACATCACACGCGTACACGACGCAGCCGGGGTCACGCCCACCCGCCACCATGTACGTACAGGCCACCAAGCCGTCCGGGACATCGCGACGTCGGGGACACCACTTCCGCCCCCAACCAAACGGTCGGATGCGCCACCCGACCTTGCCGCCCGGCCACCTCGTCGGCACGGCACCGGCCGCGGGCGCCCTCCGCACCGCAGAATCCGGGCGGGAGACTGAGCGCCGGCGTCTGCACGATCACGGGATCGCCATCTGGCCGGCGCTTATTGTTCGAGGTCGATCAGCATCGGCGGGCTCAGCCGCCGCGCCGCGCACGGCTCGAAGTTCCTAGGTCACGGAGGCCGTCTCGGGGGTCAGGTCGGTACGGCGCAGCAGCTGCGCGTTGAGCGCCACCACCACCGTCGACAGGCTCATCAGCATCGCGCCGACCGCCATGGGGAGGACGATTCCGGCCCAGGCCAGCGCCCCGGCGGCCAGCGGGATGGCCGCGATGTTGTAGCCGGCCGCCCACCACAGGTTCTGCAGCATCTTGCGGTAGCTCGCCCTGGACAGCCGGCCGACCGCGACGACCGCGCGGGGGTCGCTGGAGGCCAGTACGATCCCGGCCGACTCGACCGCCACGTCGGTGCCCGCCCCGATGGCGATGCCGATGTCGGCGCGGGCCAGCGCGGGGGCGTCGTTGACCCCGTCGCCCACCATGGCCACCGTGTGCCCGCGCCCCTGCAGCTCGGCCACGGCGGTGTCCTTGTCGGCGGGCAAAACCTCGGCGAACACCTCGTCGATGCCCAGGTCGGCGCCGACCGCCTCGGCCACCTGCCGGGCATCCCCCGTGATCATCGCAACCTTCACCCCGCGGCGGTGCAGCGCGTCAACCGCCTCGCGGGACTCCGGCCGGACCTCGTCCTCCAGCTCCAGCGCGCCGACGACGTTCCCGGCACGGATCACGAACAGCACCGAGGCTCCCCGCTCCCCCCACGCGGCGACCTGCTCTGTCAGCGCGTCGGGCACCCCCAGGCCGAGCTCGCGCAGCAGACCCGGGCCGCCGACCGCGACGTTTTCACCGTTGACGACGGCCTCGACACCACGGCCGGTCATCGACCGGAAGCCGGAGGCCACCGGCACCTCGCCACGCTCGCGGGCCGCGGCGACGACCGCGCGTGCCAGCGGATGCTCACTATCGGCCTCCGCGGATCCGGCGAGCCGCAGCAGGGCGTCGGCATCACCGTCGAGCGCGGCACCGTTGACTGCGGCGCCGGTGACTGCGGCGCCGGTGACGCGGTGCTCGCCGCGGGTCAGCGTGCCGGTCTTGTCGAACAGCACGACGTCGACGTTGCGCATGCGCTCCAGCGCCAGCCGGTCCTTGACCAGGATGCCGCCACGGGCCGACAGCGACGTGGAGATGGCGATCACCAACGGAATCGCCAGCCCCAGCGCGTGCGGGCAGGCGATGATCAGCACCGTCACGGCCAGCGTCACGGCGTTGGCCGGCTGCCCGAGCAGGCTCCACGTAACGACGGTGACCACCGCCGCCGCAACGGCGACGTAGAACAGCAGCGCCGCCGCCCGGTCGGCCAGTGCCTGTGCCCGCGAACGGGAACCCTGCGCCTCGGCCACCAGTCGCTGGATTCCCGCCAGCGCGGTGTCCTCGCCGACGGCGTCCACCCGTACGCGTACCGCGGAGTCGGTCGCCACCGTGCCCGCCACTACCCGGTCCCCCTCGCCGCGTGGCACCGGCCGCGACTCGCCGGTGACCATCGACTCGTCGAGCTCGGCCGCGCCCTGCACCACCGTGCCATCCGCGGGCACCCGGCCCCCGCTGCGGACCAGCACGACGTCGCCGACGGCAAGGTCGGCGACCTTGACGGTTTCCGTGCTGTCCTCGGTCAGCCGTTCGGCCTCGTCCGGTAGCAGCTCGGCCAACGCGGCCAACGCGCCCGAGGCCTGCCCGATCGCACGCATCTCCAGCCAGTGACCAAGCAGCATGATCGCGATCAGCAGCGCCAGCTCCCACCAGACCTCGACGCTGAACCATCCGACGAAGGTGGCCGCGCTGGCGGCAAAGCCGACCGAGATGGCCATTCCGATCAGCAGCATCATCCCGGGCTGCCGGCTGCGCAGCTCCGAGATCGCGCCAGCGAGGAAGGGCCAGCCGCCGTAGAAGAAGATCACCGTTCCCAGCACCGGGGAGACCAGCCACGATCCCGGGAACTCGGCCGTGTAACCGAGAAGCCCCTGGAACATCTCGCTGAAGACGATCACCGGGACCGCGAGCACCAGGGTCAGCCAGAACCGGTCGCGGAACGTCGCCGCGTGGTCACCATGGCCGGCGTGGTCACCATGGCCAGCGTGCGCACCGTGGCCAGCGCCCTGCCCGGCGCGTTCGGCCTCCTCGGTCACCGTCGCCCGCTCGTGAGTGCTACTCATGATCCCGCTGTCCTCCTCGGTATCGCGCTGCCGCAACGTCCGGCCTAAGTACCCCTAGGGGGTATATACCTTGCATCAGCAACTTCGGGGGAGCCCCCAACCTTCCGGAGCGGCCTGGTGAGACGGGTCACATCAGGGTCAGCGTTCAGGATCCGAGCCGGGGCTCGGAGACCATCATCATGAAGGAGATCGGCCACTTCCCGATGAGCGAGCACCCGGTGCTCTTCAAGGGGTACCTGATCGCCGGGTGCTGGACAAGATCAAGAGCCGCGTCGCAACTTAAAGGGGTGCCCGGCAAGGGCTACGGTGCTGGAGCACGGAGAAAGGGGGTCGAGGTGACCGATTCGGAGCGTGCGTCCAACGCTCGCGCGGCGGCCGGTCCGCTCGCCGGGCTACGCATAGTCGAGGTTTCGACGTACGTGGCGGCTCCGCTCGGCGGGATGACCCTCGCCCAGCTCGGGGCCGAGGTCATCCGCGTCGACCCGCTGGGCGGCGCGCCGGACACCCGGCGCTGGCCGCTCGCCCCGTCGGGAACCAGCCTGTACTGGTCCGGCCTCAACAAGGGCAAGCGGTCGGTGGTCGTCGACTTCCGCTCTGAACGGGGCCAGGATCTGGTGGCCGGCCTGGTCGAGCGTTCCGGCCCGGACGGGGGCATCCTGCTCACCAACGCGGTGGGGCGCCCCTGGCTGGATCACGAGTCGATGCGCCGCCGCCGTCCCGACCTGATCTCCCTCCAGGTACGGGGCCATCGGGACGGTAGGGCGGCGATCGACTACACGGTGAACGCGGCGGTGGGGTTTCCGCTGGTGACCGGCCCGAGGGAGCAGGCCGGTCCGGTCAACCACGTCCTGCCGGCCTTCGACGTCGCCTGCGGGCTGTACTCGGCGCTCGGCCTCCTCGCGGCGGAACGGACACGCCGAGCCACCGGCCAGGGCCAGCAGGTCAGCATCGCGCTCCAGGACGTCGCCCTCGCCCTGGCCGGGAACCTGGGCTTCCTTGCCGAGGCCGAGGTCAACGGGGAGCGTCGGGCCCGCGACGGAAACTACCTGTACGGCGCGTTCGGGCGTGACTTCACCACCGGCGACGGCCGACACGTCATGGTCGTCCCGCTGACCACCCGCCATTGGCGGGAGCTCCTCGAGGTCACCGGCCTGACCGGGGTGATGGCCGAGGTGGAGAAGGCCCTGGGCGCCGACTTCTCGACCGACGACGACCGCTTTCGGTTCCGGGAGGTGATCGCCGGGTTGCTGCAGCGGTGGTTCGACGACCGGGAGCTGGTGGAGGTGGAGCGGGTGCTCGGCGGGACGTCGCTGCCGTGGTCCCGCTACCGCGAGTTCGCCGACGTCGTCGGCCCCGGCCGGTCCGAGCTGCTGGCGAACCCGATGGTCGAGGAGATCGACCAGCCGGGCGTGGGACGGCACCTGGCGCCGGGTAGTCCCCTCGCCTTCGCCGGGTCCGAGGCCACCGTCGCCCGCGCTCCCGTGCTGGGCGAGCACACCGAGCAGGTTCTCCGCGACGTGTTGGCACTCGAACCGGCGGAAATAGCCGGTTTGCGGCACGACGGCGTCATCGAAGGCTGAACAGGAGCTGACCCATGGGGCGATTGGCCCAGACCGAGGGGCTCACAGAGGTACAGCGGGAGATCGTACGTACCGTCCGCGAGTACGTGGACGCGGAGATCATCCCCGCGGCGGCGGGCCTGGAGCGCGCCGACGAGTACCCGACGCACATCGTCAAGGACATGAAGGACATGGGGCTGTTCGGCCTCACGATCCCCGAGGAGTACGGCGGGCTCGGCGAGTCGCTGCTCACGTACGCGCTCGCGGTCGAGGAGCTCTCCCGGGGCTGGATGAGCCTGTCCGGGATCATCAACACCCACTTCATCGTCGCGTACATGATCGAGCGGCACGGCACCGAGGAGCAGCGGCGGCACTACCTGCCGCGGATGGCCGCCGGCGAGGTCACCGCCGCGTTCTCCATGTCCGAGCCGGGCTGCGGGTCGGACGTCGCGGCGATCACCACGCGGGCGGTCCGCTCCAGGAACGACTACGTCGTCGACGGGCAGAAGATGTGGCTCACCAACGGCGGTACGGCGAACCTCGTCGCGGTCCTGGTGAAGACGGACCCGGCCGCCGACCCGCCGCACCGGGGCATGACGACGCTGCTGGTGGACAAGGAGCCCGGGTACGGCGAGGTGGCGACCGGCCTCACCGTCCCCGGCAAGATCGAGAAGCTGGGCTACAAGGGCGTCGACACCACCGAGCTCGTCTTCGACGGCTACCGCCTGCCGGCGTCCAGCCCGCTCGGCGGCGAGCCCGGCCGGGGCTTCTACCAGATGATGGACGGCATCGAGGTGGGCCGGGTCAACGTGGCGGCGCGCGGGTGCGGGGTGGCGCTGCGGGCGTTCGAGCTCGCGGCCGCGTACGCCCAGCAGCGCCGCGCGTTCGGGCAGCCGATCGCGCGGCACGAGGCGGTGCTGTTCCGGCTCGCCGAGATGGGCACCAAGGTGGAGGCCGCCCACCAGATGATGGTGAAGGCGGCGCGGATGAAGGACTCGGGCGAGCGCAACGACCTCGAGGCGGGCATGGCGAAGCAGCTCGCCAGCGAGTACTGCAAGGAGGTAGTCGAGGACGCGTTCCGGATACACGGCGGGTACGGGTACTCGAAGGAGTACGAGATCGAGCGGCTGTACCGGGACGCGCCGATGCTGCTCATCGGCGAGGGCACCACCGACATACAGAAGATGATCATCGGACGCCGGCTGCTCGAGGAATACAAGCTTCGGGAGTAGGGCCGAGGACGCCGGCCTGCTATAGCGCCAGGGCCGTTGACATTCAACGGGGGCAGGTGAGTGACGCGGTCTACGGTGGCGTCATGACCCTCCTGACCTACGACCGCTACTGTGCCGAAATCGTCGCGCAGACCGACCTGCTGAGGTCCCACATCGCGGGCGCGGACCTGACGGCCAGGGTGCCGTCCTGCCCCGAATGGAACCTCGGCCAGCTGCTGCGGCATCTCGGCAGCGGCCACCGCTGGGCCGAGGCGATCGTATTGACCCGGGCGACGCAACCTCCCTCCGACGACCAGCTCCGCGACCTGTCCGGATACACCGACGAGGACCCCGCCGCGCTCGACCCCTGGCTCGCCGAGGGCGCCAACCAACTGGCGGACACGCTGCGCGCCGCCGGACCCGACGCCAAGGTGTGGACCCCGGTCCCGCGAGGGGAGGCCACGCCGGTGTTTTGGGCCCGCCGCTTCACCCACGAGACGGTCATCCACCGGGCCGACGCGACCTTGGCCGTCGGCGCGGACTTCACCGTCGACGAGGAGGTCGCCGTCGACGCCCTCGACGAGTGGATGGAGCTCGGTTCGCTGCCGGAGATCTTCGACGTCCACCCCGAACAACGCGAGCTGCTCGGCCCCGGCCGAACCCTGCACCTCCACGCCACCGACACCGCGCCGGAGGCGGCGGCGGAGTGGGTGATCGACCTCACCGGCGACACCATCGTCTGGCACCGCGCGCACCATAAGGCCGCCGTCGCGGTGCGCGGCCCGCTGACCGACCTGCTGCTGGTCGTCTACCGGCGGCGACCCGCCCGCAGCGAGGGCATCGAGATCCTCGGCGATGCGCAGCTGCTCGACTTCTGGCTGGACAGGGTCGGCTTCGGATGATCACCCGCCCTCGTCCACCGCCGGGCCTGGTCGGCCGTTTTTGCCAGTCCCGGGCGGGACGAGCGAGGATGGGACGATGAGCAGCCGTCGTCCCACCGCACAGGAGCTCAGGGAGCGGCTGAGCGTGGAGCTCGAACCGCTGGCGGCCCGGCCGCGCTTCCTCGAGCTGCTCAAAGAGCGCAAGGTCCCGCGTGAGCGGCTGACGTGGCTCGCCGGCGAGCAGTACCACATCATCTCCAGCGACCAACGCAGCTTCTCGCTCCTCGCCGCCCGGTTCCCCGAGCCGCCCGCCGGAGAGCTGTTTCTCGACCTCGCCAAGGGCGAGGCCCAGGCCCTGCGCCTGCTCGTCCCGTACGCCGCCGCACTCGGCTGGACCGAGGACGACCTACCCACGTACCAGCCGAAACCGCTCGCGCAGGCGTACCCCCACTTCCTCGCCTGGTGCGCCCTGTCCGGCACCCGCAGCGCGGTAGCGCTCGCCATGGCCGCGAACCTGCGGATCTGGGGCTCGTACTGCGCCACCACGGCGGCGGCGCTGCAGTCCGGCTATGGGTTGACCGCGGACTCCGTTGAGTTCTTCCGGTGGTTCGCCGAGCCGCCCGAGGGCTTCGAGGACGCGGCGCTCGCTGTCGTACAGGCCGGGCTCGACGCAGGGGACGACCCGGAGGCGGCTCTGCGCGCCGGCCACATGATGCACGCGTACGAGCTGGCGTTCTGGAAGGCCCTTGGCGAAGGGCTTTGAGCGCCGACTCGTGACTGGCGCTCGCGGATGTGCCAAGTCATATTGCCGCCCGAGGTAAACCCATTGCCAGGTTCGTGTGTCTTGTCTATGTACGTCGTCACCAATCGGGGATGATCTCATAACGGAGACACGCGTTACCCAGAACCGATAGTCGAACTAGCCATTACTGGGTAACAGGGACATCGTTCATCGGCGCTGAGCTGCACAAGCAGGCTACATAAGACGCCAGGGCGCACGCGGATGCGCGCACGAAACCGGCCCACTCGTAGCCGGGTCCGCCTTTCCTTGCCTGACACATCCAACCCCAGTCGGGGCATCGCGTGCTGCCCGAGAACAGCAATTTCCGGAGGTACGAAGAAATGCGTATGACCACACGGAAGCTCGTCGCCACCGCCGCCATCGGCGCCACCGCGTTCGCCGCGGCCCCTGCCGCCGTCGCCTTCGCCGACGGCCCCGGCACCCGGGAGTCGGCCTCGGTCGTCCAACAGATCCAGCAGCAGACCTGGCCCGTGTACCAGCGCGGCGACGAGGGTGAGGACATCCGCGCCGCCCAGCACCTGCTGCGCGGCTACTCGCTGGAGCCCGGGGCGTCGGCACGGTACGACGTACCTACCAACGGTGTCTTCGACGGGGTCACCGAGCAGGCCCTGCTGTCCTTCCAGGGCTGGCGCAACGTGCCGCAGACCGGCAAGCTCGACGGCGCCACCTGGGACAACTTCAGCTCCGAGCTGGAGAACCGGCCCATCGACGGTGACCACGGAAACAACGCCGAGCACGTCACCGCCGTCCAGGTGCTGCTGAACAAGCACGGCGCCAACATCGCCGAGGACGGCGTCTTCGGTACGAACACCCGTAACGCGGTTAAGTCGTTCCAGAGCGACCACGGCCTGGAGCCGGACGGCGACGTCGGCCCGCTGACCTTCAAGGCGCTCGTCGCCACCTCCGCCTGACCATCCGCGGGGGCCCAGGGGGCGGTGGTGTCCTTACCCGGACGCCACCGCCCCCACGCATGTCATCACGCCTCCCGAGCGGCCTCGATCCGGTCCCGCGGAGCCGCGGCGGGACGGATCCGCAGCGACATCGCGGTGGCGATCACGCACAGCCCGCCCGCGACGTACCAGGCGAGGTCGTACGTGCCGAGCTGGTCGCGGATCAGCCCGCCGCCGAACGCCGCGAACGCCGCGCCGACCTGGTGCGAGGCGAAGACCCAGCCGAACACGATCGGCCCGCGGAGCCCGAACCGGTCCCGGCACAGGGCCACCGTCGGCGGCACGGTTGCCACCCAGTCCAGCCCGTAGAACACGACGAACGCCGCTATCGGTGGTTCGACGCTCGGCGCGAAGAGCTGCGGGAGCAGCAGCAACGACGCGCCGCGGAGCAGGTAGTACCCACCGAGCAGCAGCCGGGGATCGACCCGGTCGGTGAGCCAGCCGGAGAGGACGGTCCCGACCACGTCGAACACGCCGACCACCGCGAGCAGCCCAGCAGCGACGGTATAGGGCATGCCGTGCTGGTGCGCGGCCGGCACGAAATGGGTGCCGATCAGGCCGTTGGTGGACGCCCCACAGATGGCGAAGCCGCCGGCCAGCAGCCAGAACGTCGGCGTCCGCGACGCCTGCCGGAGCACCTGAAGGGCGCGGGCGGCGCTCCCGGTCCTGGAGGCCGCCACGGCCTTCTCGGTCTCCTCGGCCTCCGCGACGTCCCGCAGTGCCGTGCCGTAGGCAGTGGTCCCCACGTCGCGCGGGTTGTCGCGGAGCAGCAGAAGGACGATCGGCACCACCAGCAACGCGCCGCCCGCCACCAGCAGCGACGCGGCGCGCCACCCGTGGCTGGTGGCGAGCGCGGCCATGGCCGGCAGGAAGATCAGCTGCCCGGTCGCCTGCGCCGCCGTCAGGATCCCGCTGACCAGGCCGCGGTGCCGCACGAACCAGCGGCTGGTGACGGTCGCGACGAAGGCGAGGGCCATCGAGCCGGTGCCGACGCCCACCAGAAACCCCCAGCACAGCATCAGCTGCCAGCTGGCCCTCATGAAGACGGTGAGCCCGCTGCCGCACGCCACCAGTACCAGCGCCCCGGACACCACCCGGCGCATGCCGAGCCGTTCCATCAGCGCCGCGGCGAACGGCGAGATCAGCCCGTACAGGATCAGGTTGATGGAGACCGCCGCCGAGATCGTGCCGCGTGACCAGCCGAACTCCTCGTGCAGCGGATCGATGAGCACGCCCGGCGTCGCGCGGAAGCCGGCCGCGCCGACCAGCGCAACGAAGCTGGCCAGCGCGACCCACCAGGCCCAGTGCACACGGACGGGGCGACGCTGCATGCGGTTCTCGGTCAGGACCACATCGCAAGCATCGCCGGCAAGATCCATTCGCACGAGTGGCCGTTCCGCCAATATCTGAAAGAATCTGGCCATGTCGTTCGAGCCGCTGCACCGGGTAGTCGTCCTCGCCCTCGACGGGACGGTCGGCTACGACATGCAGATCCCACCCCAGATCTTCGGCACCGCGTCCCGGAACGGGAGCCAGCTCTACGACGTGCGGATCTGCGGCGCCGACGATCGCCCGGTACGCATCGGCGCCGGCTACACGGCCGTGCTGGACCACGGGCCCGAAGCGCTCGCCGACGCCGGCACGGTGATCGTGCCGGGCACCCGCCTCGAGGAACCCCGCCGCCACGGCACGCTGCCCGGCCCGGTGGCCGAGGCGCTGTCCATGATCCCCGCGCACGCCCGGGTGGTGTCGATCTGCACCGGCGCGTTCGTCCTCGCCGCGGCCGGCCTGCTCGACGGGCGGCGGGCCACAACGCACTGGGCGTACGCCAAGACCTTCCGTCGGCTCTACCCCAAGGTCGACCTGGACGAAGACGTGCTGTTCGTCGACGACGGCGACGTCCTGACCTCGGCGGGCCTCGCCGCCGGCCTCGACCTCTGCCTGCACATACTGCGCACGGACCACGGCAGCGAGGTGGCCAATCGGGTCGCCCGGTTCTGCGTGGTGCCGCCGTGGCGTGACGGCGGGCAGTCGCAGTTCATCGACCGGCCGGTGCCGGACGGCGGAGAGGGCAGCACCGCGGCCACCCGCGCCTGGGCGCTGCGGCGGCTGGCCGAGCCGCTGGACCTCGCCGTACTGGCCGCACACGCCCGGATGAGCGTACGTACGTTCAGCCGGAGGTTCCGGGCGGAGACCGGTCTCACGCCCCGCGCCTGGCTGACCCAGCACCGGGTGCAGCACGCCCGGCATCTCCTGGAGAGCACCAACCTGCCCATCGACCGCGTCGCCGCCGAGTCCGGGCTGGGCTCCGCTGCCTCGCTGCGGCAACACCTGAAGGCGACGATCGGGGTCGCCCCGCTGGCCTACCGGCGCACCTTCGCGCAACTGGCCGGATGAGTCTCGGCGCCACCCCGCGCAGCCCGCGGCGAGCGCGCGGGAACCGACCCCAGGCGACGTCGTATTCTGCCGGAGGGGCGGACGGACCGCTCCAGGACGTGAGGGGAGATGAGTAGCACGGGGCTGAGGGCGGTGATCGTCGGCGGCGGCATCGGTGGGGTCGCTGCCGCCATGGCTTTGACGCGAGTCCACTTCGATGTGCGCGTGTACGAGCAGGCTCGGCAGCTTACCGAGGTTGGCGCGGGTGTCGTACTCGCTCCCAACAGCCTCCGGCTGCTGGAGGGCCTGGGGCTGGGCGACGAGATCTCCCGGTGGGGTATCCGCCTGACCGATACCCGGCTGTGCCAGGCCGACGGGCGGGTGGCGGTGCATGACCCCGACAGGTTCTCCCGCCCGGGGGAACGCGTCGGCATACACCGCGCGGATCTGCTCACCATGCTGGCGGACCACCTTCCGGACGGGGTGGTGCTGCCAGGACATCGGTGTGTCGGGTTCACCCAGGACGACGACCACGCCGTGGTGTCCTTCGACAACGGCGAGAGCGTCGAGGCGGATGTGGTGATCGGGGCCGACGGCATCCACTCGACACTCCAGGGGTATGTCGTCGAGCCTTCCGAGCCGGTCTTCTCGGGTGTGGTCGCCTACCGGGGCGTGATACCGGCGGAGCAGGTGCCTTCGTGGCCGGCGGGGACGATGCGCCTGTGGATGGGGGACGGCAAGCACTTCCTCGTCTTCCCGGTGCGTGCCGGGCAGCTGCTGAACTACGTCGGCTTCGTGCCGTCCGACACGCAGATGCGGGAATCGTGGTCGGCCCCCGGCGACCCCGTCGCACTGGCCACGGAGTTCGCGGGATGGGACCCGGTCATCGGGGCGATCATCGACGCGATCGGCACCACCGGATTCCGGTGGGGACTCTACGACCGTGCGCCGCTGCATCGCTGGGGCCAGGGCCGGCTGACACTGCTCGGGGACGCCGCACACCCGATGCTGCCCCACATGGGACAGGGAGTGAACCAGGCCATCGAGGACGGCATCGCGTTGGCCACGATGCTCGACGCCGTCGGCCGGTCCGACGTGCCGAAGGCCCTGGCCGCCTACGAAACGCTCCGGCGCGACCGGACGGCCCGGATCCAGGAGGGCTCGCGGCTCAACGGCGTGAGCTACGACGCCTCCGGCGCCGTGCACGGCGGCCGGGACCGCGAATCCGGCGGTGGCCTGCAGAACCGCAGGTGGATCTACGACTACGACGTCGAGGCCGAAGCGGCACCGGTGGCGGCCGCGTTGCGGGCGGGTGGATAGCCGGCGACGACGGCGACGGTATCGCCTCAAGCGATCCGGGCGGCTATCGGGTGGATCAGCGGGCCGGCGATGCGCAGGTAGTCCTGCGTGTCCAAGGCAAGGGAGCGGTCCAGCCGTGCGGCGTTGAAGAAGATCTCGGGATGCTCCGGCACCGCGGGATCCACCACCAGCTCGAGGTCGGAGTGGAAGCTGAACGGCAGGATCGTGCCGACGACGCTGCCGGAGAGCGCCTCCGCCTTCTCGGCCGACGCGAACGCCACGTACGTCCCCCCGGCCAGCTCCTTGAGCGTCTGCAGGTCAACGCGCGCGTCACCGGGTACGACGGCGAGGAAGTACCTGCTCGAACGCTTGCCGAGCTTCACCATGACGACCAGACACTTGGCCGCATGGGCCACCGGATGCCCGCGGTACGTGCTGACCACCTCGGTACGTCCCTCGGGCGGATGCTCGATGACGCGGTACCGCGCACCCGCCGCGTCGAGGTGCGAGAGCAGCCGCTCGTACGTGTCCAGGGACTCACCCCTGGTGGGCTGCCCGGGCCATCCCGTCCGCTCCTGCCGTGTGGTCACCAGTCCTCCACGAGCATCCGCTTGACCTGGGCGATGCGCTCCTCGTCGCGGCGGTAGAACGTCCACTGCTTGATCCTCTTGGCGCGCAGCAGGCCGACCCCGGTGAGCACCTTCAGGTGTTCGCTCGCCGAGGGCTGTGTCACTCCGAGCTTGTCGGCGATGAAGACGCCGCAGACCCCGTCGTCGACGAGGTCGCCGTCGCGCTGGGGCGGGAAGTTCGCCACGGGATCCCTTAGCCACTCCAGGATCGCCAGGCGCTTCTCGCTCCCCAGAGCCTTGAGCACGTCCACGTCGACCACTTAGGAAGTTTCCTAACTACCTAAGTAATCTGTCAAGCGGCTACCGCCGGCCGCCCCAGCTACCCGATCGGGCAAGGATTCGCGCCCGATCGCCTGCCCCACCGCGTCCTGCCAGGGCGGCGCGAGCGCACCAACATCTTGGTGTCACGCGGTCGCCGGGACGGGCCGCGAAGAGGGGCGCATGATGAACTGCCGTGAGGCTGACGAGCGAGAAGCCTTACGTGACTTCGGGACGAGGCCGAGGAAAGAGCGCGCGGCTACCGCCTCGGCTCCGGAGACTGCCCACCTGCCGGGCCACCCCGCGGAGGTCGCACACCTCGATGTCTCTGGCCGCGCGGGGGTGCTCGGCGCCCTCCAGCGCTCGGCCGGCAACGCGGCCGTGCAGCGCTGGCTCGCTCCCGCCGGCAGGCACCCGAGCAGCGTGCCGATCCTGCAGCGCCAGGGGACCCCGCCCCAGTCCGCCCCGCCGCAGCCGGGCCCGGCCTCCCAGCAGCCGGCCTGGAACTGGCGGGATCTGCCCCGCGCGAAGGCGAAAGAACTGCTGGACTGTGTGAACCGGGCGGGTCCAGAACAGGAGCAGAGCTGCTACGAGCAAATCGTGCTCCGACGCCGCCCGCAGCCGACTCCGCCTCGTCCATTGGAGCCCGCCTTCCCACCCGGCCCCGGGCCGCTGCCGTACCGGGAGGCGACCGAGATCCACGAGTGCGTGCGAATCATGGGGGAAAGCTCGCTGAGGTACTGCCAAATAGAGGTGCTGGGCAGTCGACCGCCGCCCGAACCACCTGGCCTGCCCCTCCCGTCGGTCGCAGAGATCCGCGACATAGCACGCGCGCTGGTCGACGGGCGTGGCTGGTCCGAGGACGAGTTCACATGCCTCGACGAGCTGTGGGGGCGCCGGGAAAGCGGGTGGAACCCGCGTGCCCGAAACCCGAGGAGCACGGCCTACGGCATCCCGCAGGCGCTTCCCGGCTGGAAGATGGAGGCGAAACGGCCGGGACTGGCTGTGGAACCCGGAGACCCAGATCAGATGGGGTCTCGACTACATCGCCGGCCGCTACCGCACCCCCTGCCGGGCCCTCGCCCACTCCCGGACAACGGGCTGGTACTAGGTCGCGCGGCGCGTCGGTCAGTTCGTCTACGTCAGGCTCCGGCGCGTTCGGGCACCGCTTTGCCGACTCGTCCTGTCTCGCTCGCCGCGCTATGTTGACGAGGATGGAGGAGAATCGGGCACGACGGGTCGTTGACGCGCTTCGCGATCGCGGCGTCAAGGCCCATCTGGCGAGGGCCGGCGTGGGCCAGTTCGGGGTGCGGGTGTCGCTGTCCGGGAGACGGGAAGCGGTTTGGGATACCGACGGTACGGCCGGGCTCGAGGCTCAGGTCATGCGGGACGGGATGCTCGTCGGATTCGTACCGGTGATCGAGGGGTCGGCGGACTTCGACGAGGAGCAGGTCATCGACGCCATCGTGCGAACCGACTACGACCAGCCCGTGGCCCGGCAACATTCTGTCGCGCCGCCACCAGCCCCATCTCTGCCCCGCGAGGGTGGTGTCTTCCGCCGCTTCCTTGACGGCTTTCGATATCGGTAGAGCGTCAGATCGTCTACGCGTTCATCAGCGTGTCGTGACGCCTGTGAGTTCGCTGATCTCATCGATGATCGTCGGCCACAGCTCGCGGGGTAGGTCGTGGCCCATGCCGGGGTAGGTGACCAGTCTGGCGTTGGGGATGGCGGCGGCGGTGGCCTGGCCTCCGTTCGTGGCGCTACGGGGGAAGGGGTGGCACGCGCAGTGGCATCCGGGCGGCGGCGCCTCGCGGTACGGGACGAGGCCCAAACCACGCCCAGGCGATGGAGCTGTGCCGCCGACTCGCAGACGGGAAGGACGTTCGGCTGCCCAAGGGCGCCGAGGCCTTCGTGGGCCGCCCTTGGCTCAACTGAGTCTCCTCAATCCACCCGCACCTCGAACCAGACCAACACGACACACTCTTCACCGAGGACTACGTCACCTGACATGACGACAGAGGTGAGCCCTCGGCTGTCAGCACACATCCGACTTTCGGCATGACCGAGCGACTCGCGGCAGAAGAGTGCGCCTGTTCGGTCTGTCCGCACGCTTGTTGTGCGCCCTAATCCCGGTCGCGACCAGCTCTCGCCGGTGCCGTAAGGCGCGGCCCCGGTCAACGGAAAAGATCGTCCCCGACCTCAGCGACGAAGAGGTGGTGCGAGTAGATGCCAGCCGACACCGAGCGCCATTGGCTGCGCGGGAGGCTCTCGTCGTTGATGTTGAGCAGGTTGTGCCACTCCACGAAGGCGTACGGTGACGAGTCCATAAGGCTGGCGAGCTGTCCGACGTTGGCCACCCCACGTTCCCCGCCGCGCAGGTCGCGCAGGGCAGCGCGGTGCGCTGGATCGCGCAGGAACTCGTTCAGGTTGATCTTTCCGGCGGGTGCCGGGGAAGAGGCGGCGAAGGATCCCCGCGGGGGCAGTGGCAGCGCGGCGACCTTGGATGCGATGGCGGGCGGCAGGGTACCGACCCGGCCGGTGGCTACGGCGTCGTTGATCAGCCGGGCGTATCCGAGCGCGCGAATGCCTGCCGCGTCAATGCCCTGGCTGCGCACGCCGCGCAGCGGGAACGGGCCGGTTGTGACGAAGTCTGCGGTGATTTTGCTTGGCGGCACGCCGCTGCGGCGGAATCCTTCGGTGAGCGATCGAGCGAAATCGGAGCCGTCGAGCACCGTGACGTGGTCGATCAGACCCGGGCTGAAAAGCCGCCCGCGCAGCGTCGCGGCCATGCTGCCGTTGCCTCGGCTGTGGGCGCTCATCCGTACCGAGGCGATCTGCGCCGGACGGCCCACCGACGCCAAACCCTGGCGCACTTGGTCCTCGCTGATGGTGAACGCCATACCCGGGAAGCCCTGCACCCCGAAAAGGATCCAGTCGTGGGCATCAGCCGCACCCCGCAGCCCGTGGTGCTCCACATGGGAGTCAGCGCCGATGACTCCGCCTGCCGAGAAGAACACGTGAACCTTGTTGGTCAAGCTGGCGGTCGCGCCGGTCGGTACGAAGATCAGAAAGTCCCCGAAGCTGAACGTGCGGTCGGCGAGTCTGTCCTGGCCACCCGGGCCCATCGGACCGGCCTCGTCGGAACGGATCAGCGGGGTCCAGCCAGCCTTGCCGGTGCCGGCAACCGCCGCTCGCTTCAGTTTCGTGATCCCGGCGAAGGTCTCCCGCAACGTGGTTTCGTTGAGCGGTCCCCCAGACGTCGCCGCGCCATGCTCCCGGTTATACGCGTCGTTGGTGAGATGCCAGTGCACGTGGAGCAGGTCCTGCAGAGCCGCGATGTCGGCAGGGTCATTGGGTTGGCCGCGCCCGACATTGCCGCTTATGTTCAGGCCGAACTGCGCCGCAGCTACCGGCGCGGCGAGGGTCGGCTCCTCCAGCCGCCGCAGCGCCGCCTGAAGGGTGCGCAGGCGAGTTGGGTCGGTAACTGTGCCGCCAGGAGGAAGCGCGGCGACCCCCGGGTAGACCGCGTCATAGTTGGCGTTCTCGATCGCCCAGAATTCGTGTAGCCGATCGAGCGTGAGCATCACGCCCTCGCGATGGTTGGTTGCCGGTGGGTCACCGACCGAGCCGCCGGCCGGTAGGTCAAGGCGTATCCGCTGGACCACTCCCCCGAGGCGGCCGGCCAGCCGAGTCACGCTCGCGTTGCCGGCCTTGCTCTGGAGGCGAAGAAACACTTCCGACACGTTGCCAGGCTGGCGGCCGGCTGCGATGGCACCGCGCCCACGAACGCGGGTGTCAGCGCTCCCCGTACGGTAATCACGAGCCGACGTCATCCCTTCAGAAAAGCGGCCGGACCGCTGCCCGGGCAAGGCCGCAGGTACAGTCTTTCGGGCACAATACTGAAACGGATGACATGACCAAAGATCGGACCATATGCCACGATCTGCCGACTGCGTGACCATCCACTCATCGGCACGACCGCGCGGCTCGCGGCATGAGCGGATGAATGACTCGCGCCTAGCCGGTGGGCTTTCCCCAGACCGAGACATGCTGGCGGCTCTCGCTGGTGAAGGGCTCCCGCGTCCAGCCGTCCCACCGCTCGCGCAGTCGTAGCCCTGCCAGCTGCGCCATCAGGTCGAGCTCCGCGGGCCACACGTACCGGAAAGGAATAGAGGTGTAGCGGCCACGGCCGTCGACGACCTCGACGTAGTTCGAGCTCATCGCCTGCGTGGCGACGTCCTCATCCTCCACCGCCCGGACCGTACCGCGAAGGACCTCCGCGGGGCACGCACGTTTCGGTCAGCCCTGGGAGCTACTCGGGTGTGAGCGGTGGAAGCACACAGAATTCGTTGCCGTCCGGGTCGGCCATCACCACCCAGCGGACGTCGGTGCCCTGCCCCACATCGGCGCGGCGCGCACCCAACTCTTCAAGGCGGGCCACCTCAGCAGCCTGATCTTGGGGCCGCAGGTCGAGATGGAGGCGGTTCTTGATCGTCTTCGGCTCGGGCACGCGTAGGAACAGCAGGTCCGGAGCGACTCCGTCCTCAGGGCTTCCGGCCGGCGGTTCGAGGACGACTTCGTCGTCGCGGTCGTAGGTGCGACGCCATCCCAGGGCCGACTGCCAAAAGCCCGCCAGCCGGATCGGCGGTGTCGATGCACAGACACTGACCGGGGTTCCGCAGCTAATCGGGGTGCTGGGCCGCGATCGAGGGTGAAGATGCAGGTCGGCGGGCTGGCAGCTGGTGGGAATCGCTGTTCGGCCTAGATACACGCTTGTTCGCTGTTTTCCGTATCTGCCTGGGCTT
>WHSR01000041.1 GCA_009379995.1 Streptosporangiales bacterium | reverse complement strand
CAGCTCAGCCCAGCGAGCCACTGACCAAAGCGAACCCCAACCCCTAGATACACGCCGTCACAACAGCCAACGGCACGTTCCCGCACGTCAACCCGCGAACTCGCGGACTATCCCACTACATCAGCTGCGGAACCCCGGTCTGGGGTTTCGACGAGGAAGGTGAGCTCCGGAACATGTGGCGGCGTACACCACAGGAAGGCTTGTGGTTCACGGCCGGAAGCTTTGCGCAGTGCCGGATATTCTCCAGATCAAGGCATGTGAGGAAGGGTTGATCGCGAAGTCGCCTACCGCGCGGCCCCCTGCAGGGCGGGGGAGCAGTTGACAAGCTCCTTCGGCTCGGGGTCGCGGTACGCCGCTACCTTGCTCGTGGTCACGCCGTAGTCCGCGAGCGACTCGAGCATCTTGACGGCGGCGGCCACGCCGTCGAAGACGGGTACGCCGAGGGCCCGCTGCACAGCCTTGTCGAGGGGGCCCATTCCGGCGCACCCCAAACAGATGGCCTCGGCGCCGTCTTCCTCGATCGCGCGCCGGCCGGCCGCGACTATCTCCTTCTCGGCCCGTCCGGGATCCTCCTCGATCTGCAGCACCGAAAGCGGGGTCGCCCGAACCGATGCCAGCCGCGGCTCGAGCCCGTTCGTGCGGACGAGGTCGTGCAGCATGGGGACGATCCGCGGCAGCACCGTCACGATGCTGAAGGTGTGCGCGACCGTGCACGCCATCAGCATCGACGCCTCGGCGATACCCACCACCGGCACCTGGGTGACCTCGCGTGCTGCCGCGAGCCCCGGGTCCCCGTAGCAGGCGACCACGAACCCGTCGTAGTCATCACGGCTCGCCGCGATGGTCTCCACGGTCGCGGTCGCGGCCAGCGCCTCCTCGAAGTGGCCCTCGATCGAGCGGGGGCCCCAGGAGGGACAGACGGTGACGACCTCGGTGTCGCCGCGTGCGTACTTCTTGGCGGCGCGGCCGATGTCGGCGGTCATCTCCGGGCTGGTGTTGGGGTTGACCACGAGGATCTTCACGGATGGCCTCCTGTCTTGGGCTTTCCTGCGCTCAGCCGGGCGAGGGCGTGCATGAGGATCTCGGCTCCCTTCGCGCAGTCCTGGGGCGAGGTGAACTCCTGGGGTGCGTGGCTGATGCCGTCGCGGCTCGGTACGAACACCATCCCGGCCGGCACGTGCGGTGCGACGACCATGGCGTCGTGGCCGGCGCCGCTGACCATGGGACGGCACCGGGTGTCGATCTCCGCGCATACGTCGGTGAGCAGCCGCTGCAGCTCGGCGTCCATCGGTACCGGGGCGATGTCGTACACCTGCTCGTACGCCACGTCGAGGCCCTCTTCCTCGGCGATGCGGGAGCAGGCCGCCCGCAGCGCGGACACGTACGCCTCGAGGGCCGCCGCCTCGCGATCGCGCGCGTCCAGGCTGAACTCGGCTCGGCCCGGTATCACGTTGGTCCCGCCAGGTGACAGCTCGACCACCCCCGCGGTGGCCCGAACGCCGTGGTCGACGGCCAGCCGCCGCGCCTCGACCATTCCGCGTGCCGCGCCGACCCCGGCGTCCCGCCGGGCGTCCATCGGCGTGGTGCCGGCGTGGTTCGCCTGCCCGGTGAAGCGGAGCCGCGCGCCCCGAAGGCCGACGATGTCGGTGACCACGCCGACGGGTACCCCGTCGCGCTCCAGCAGTGGGCCCTGCTCGACGTGCAGCTCCAGGTACGCGGCCAGGTCACCGAGACCGTCCGGGAGCCGGGGCAGCCCCGGCGGCGCCGCGGAATCGTGGCGGATCCTCCCCATGGCCTGCGCGAGCGTCTCGCCCGCCGCGTTCGTCCGCTCGAGCGCGGCCTCCAGATCGAGCTCCCCGACGAAGGCGCGGCTGCCGAACAGCGCGTTGCCGAAGGCGCTGCCCTCCTCCTCCGTCCAGGCGACTATCCAGATCTGCCGGTCCGGCCGGTGGCCGCCGCGGCGCAGCGCCCGTACCGCCTCCAGGGCACCCAGCACTCCCAGGCACCCGTCGAAGGCGCCGCCCGACGGTACCGAGTCGATGTGGGACCCGGCGACGATCGCGGGGAGCTTCCCCTCCTCCCAGCGCCCCCAGACGTTGCGGGCCGCGTCGATGCGCACGGACAGGCCGGCATCCTCGAACTGGGCGACGAGCCACCGTTCGGCGTCGAGGTACCCCCGCGACCAGGCCGGCCGGGTCACCCCGCCGCCCGCCTCCTCCGCGCCGAACGTGGCGAGCTTCTCCAGGTCACGCCACAGGCGTTCCCCGTCGACCCGATATACCGGGTTGGTCATGCGGTAGCCCGCTGCGCACGCAGTTCCTTGGTGGCGCGCTCGTCGACACGCCGGGCATCGGTGTCGATCACCACGCCGTACCCGGTACGCGCCGACTCCGCGTCGACCAGGCCGTCCAGCACGTCGGCC
Source organism: Streptosporangiales bacterium (assembly GCA_009379995.1). Lineage (GTDB taxonomy): Bacteria > Actinomycetota > Actinomycetes > Streptosporangiales > WHSR01 > WHSR01. Next base: position 40,741 of record WHSR01000041.1, on the reverse strand, counting down.
AGCACCGCGGCGGGATCGCGCTCCAGTGGGTCGCCGTACCCGCCGCCGCACGGGCTGACCGTCCGGAGCACGTCGCCGGCCGCCGCCTTGCGGTACGGCGACATCGGCGGCAGCGGGACGTCCCGGTCGGTGTCCGGGTTGAGCCTGCTGTCCCCGGTCGAACCCGCGAGCCCGTCGAACAGGCCCGGCGGTGCGAAGACGTTCCCGTCGCCCTCCATGGAGAACCCACCGTCGGCCAGGAACCTGATGTCCCGGATCGAGCCCTGGCCGCCGCGCCACCTGCCCGCACCGGCGGCGTTCTCCCGCAGCTCGTAGCGCTCGACCCGGAGCGGGTAGTGCGACTCGATGTCCTCGATCGGGTTGTTGCGGGTGTTCGCGTACAGGGTGTCCACGGCGTCGAGGCCGTCCTTGCGGTGCCGGCCGCCGTAGCTGCCCTCGGTGATGTCCATGTAGACCCAGTACGAGCCGTCGTCGCGCAGCCCGCTGTAGGCGACCACCTTGAGGTTCCCGGTGCCCGCGCTCACCTGCTCCGGCATCACCGACGCCAGCGCCCGCATGATCGTGGCGGCGAGCACGTTGCCGGGGCAGAACCGGGCGATCACCGGAGCCGGGTACGTCGGGTTCGCCAGGGTGCCCGGGGGAGCGGAGATGTGGATGGGTCGGTAGAGCCCGGAGTTGGCCGGCACGTGCTCGTTCACCGCGCTGTCCAGGAGGATCGACCGCAGCACCACGTAAACGGCGATGTCGACGGTACCGACGAAGGGCATGTTGATCGGCAGGTCGACCTGCGGATCGGTGCCGCTCAGGTCGACGTGGATCTCCTCGCCCCGGACCGTGACCGCCGCGGCGACGCGGAGCTTGCTGTAACGCGGGTCGGGGTTGTCGAGGAAGCCGTCGACGAAGCCTTCGGCCTCGTATGTCCCGTCGGGCAGCTCGGCGATCCTCCGGCGCAGCATCCGCTCGGAGTAGTCGAGCAGGTCCTCGCTCGCGTCCTGGACCGTCGCCAGGCCGAACCGTTCGATCAGCTCGAGGAAGCGGCTCGCGCCGATGCGGGCCGCCGCGATCTGAGCCTCCATATCGCCCACGACCAGGCCGGACGCACGGATGTTGTCGGTGAGCATCCGCCAGACCCACTCGTTGCGCCGGCCGCCTTCGTAAACCTTGATGGCGTTGATCTGCAGCCCCTCGGAGTACGCGTCGGGGGCGTCGACGATGCCGCAGGAACCGGGGGACAGGGCGCCGATGTCGAGGTGGTGCGCGGTGGTGACGGAGTACCCGACCAGCTCGCCCGCGAAGAAGACCGGCACGATGAGTCCCACGTCCGGGCCGTGGGACGCCCCGTAGTACGAGTGGTTGTGCATGATCACGTCGCCGGGCTCGATCGCCCCGCCGAGCTCCTCGAAGCGGCGCAGCACGCCCCGTACATAGCCGGGAATCGGGCCGGACTGCAGCGGGGTGCTGAGCGTCGACTCGGCGAGCTGCCGGCCCTGGCCGTCGAGCAGCGCACACCCGAAGTCCTCGGACTCGCGGATGATGCTCGAGTACGACATGCGGGTGAGCTTGTGCGCCATCTCGTCGGCGATGCTCTCGAGAGTGCCGGCGACCACCGCTGCGGTGATCGGGTCGACTCTGGTGGCGGCGCTGTTGGTCGCGGAGGTCATCGGTCGGAGCTCCTCTTCAGCACGAGGTTGGCCGCCTCGTCCGGCTCGGCGGTCCACGACGGCGGGACCAGGACCGTGGTGTCCTGCTGGAAGATGACGGCCGCGCCGGGTATCGCCGCACCGGCCGGGAGGCGGAGGCGGTCGAAGAACCGCACGGGCACCTCCTCGAGGCGGCCGTCGATCCGGAACAGTCCGGTGCCCTCGCCGAGGCGCGCGTCCGCAACGGACGTCGGCTCCGGTCCGCGGAAGTCGTCCATCTTCGGCGTCCTGCCGACGGCCGTCGTGCGCAGGTTGACGATCTCGACCGGGTCGCCGCGGAAGCAGTGGCCGTACTCCCGCTCGTGGGCCCGGTGGAACTCCTCCACCACCTCCCGGAGGCCGGCCTCGTCGAGCTTCTCGTCGCCGACGGCGACCCGCAGCTCGTACCCCTGCCCCACGTAGCGGCAGTCGAGCGCGCGGCTCACGGTGATGTCCTCCTCGGCTACGCCGTCCTCCCGCAGCCGCTCCCGCAGCTCAGCGGTCTGGGTGACGAAGTCGGCGCCGACCCGGTCGAAGTCGAACGCGGAGTCCAGCATGAAGACGGTCCGCATCGCGTCGTAGCGCAGGTCGGTGGTGAGCAGCCCCATCGCGGAGGTGATCCCGGGGTACGGCGGCACTACCACCTCGGGGACGCCGAGGATCTCCGCCACCTCCGCCGCGTGCAGGGGGCCGGCGCCGCCGAAAGCCACCAGCGCGAAGTCCCGAGAGTCCAGGCCACGCTGGACCGTACGCTCGCGGATCGCGCCGGCCATGTTGCTGTTCGCGACGGTGATGACGCCCTCGGCCGCCTCCTCGCGGCCCAGCCCCAACCGACCGCCGAGCGCGTCGACAACCTCCTCGGCACGTTCCCTGCGCAGCACCATCTCACCGCCGAGGAACCGCTCGGGGTCGATGCGGCCGAGTACGACGTGCGCGTCGGTGACGGTCGGCTCGTCGCCGCCGAGGCCGTAGCACGCGGGGCCGGGCCGCGCGCCCGCGCTGCGTGGGCCGACCCGGAAGGCCCCGCCCTTGTCGACGTAGGCCACGCTGCCGCCCCCGGCCCCGATCGTGTGCAGGTCGAGCATGGGTACGAGCAGCGGGTACCCGGCGACCCAGGTGTCCCGGGCCGGCGCCTCGACGATGCCGTGCTCGGTGATGATCCCGATGTCGGCGCTGGTTCCACCCATGTCGAACGTGATGAGGCGCGACCGGCCCGCCCGGTTGCCGGACCACCTGCCGCCCAGTACGCCGGCCGCCGGCCCCGACATCAGGAGGGTCGCCGGCTTCTCGCACGCCGCCGTGACGGTGGCGGTGCCGCCGTTGGACATCATGAGGTGCAGGCGCCCCCGCATGTCCCGGGCCGTCAGCTCCTCCTCCAGGCCCACGAGGTAGCGCGCCACCTTGGGGCCGACGAAGGCGTTGATCGCGGCGGTGGTGAACCGCTCGAACTCGCGGAACTGCGGGAACAGCTCGCTCGAGCAGGTGATGAGGGCCTCCGGCAGCTCCTCGGCGAGGATCTCCCGCGCCCGCACCTCGTGGGCCGGGTTGAGGTAGGAGTTGACGAAGCCGACCGCCACCGACTCCACCCCCTCGTCCCGCAGCTCCCGGGCAACCCCTCGCATCTCCTCCTCGTCGAGCGGGGTGATCACCTCTCCGGCGGGCGCGCCGATCCGCTCGGTCACCGTCTTACGGTGACGCCGCAGCGCGAGCGGCCGGGCCTGCCACGGGATGTCCTGCATGACCGAGTAGTGCTGCGGTCGCTGGTGCCGGCCGATGTGCAGGACGTCCCGAAAGCCCCTGGTCGTCACGAAGGCCGCAACGGCCCCGTCGTGCTCCAGGATCGCGTTGGTGGCGATGGTGGTGCCGTGCAGCAGCGAGTCGACGTCGCCCGCCGGCACCCCGGCACGGGCGCACAGCTCGGTCAGCCCGCGGACCAGGGTCTCGGCCGGGTTGCCCGCCGCGGGGGTCTTGTGTACGCCCACGGATCCGCTGCCCGGGTCGTACAGGACAAGGTCGGTGAACGTGCCACCGACGTCGGCTCCAACTATCAGATCCAAGGCAGACCCTCACTCTCCGGCTGGCTCTGCTGGCCGTTCATGGCTTGTTTCGTTCGCTTCTCCGCCCGCTCGCCGGGTCCTCACCGGGCATGGTCCTCGCCGTAGGCTCGCGTGCGGCTCACGGCATCACGTCTCCGCTGTTGGGCCCGAGCACCTGGCCGACGTAGAGGTTCCCGCCGGGCTCGCTGGCCAGGAGCACCGCCGTGGGCGCTACCTCCTCCGGCCGCCCGAAACGCCCCAGCGGAAGCTCGGCCCGCTTGGCGCTCTTCCACGTCTCGGTTATCCCGGCCACCATCGGGGTCTCGATCGGCCCGGGGGCTATCGCGTTGACCAGCACGCCGTACGGCGCGACCTCCCGGGCCAGCGCCTTCGTCAGGCCGATCACGCCGGCCTTGGCCGCCGAGTAGTGGGTCAGCGACTCGCCGCCCTTGATGCCGAGCTGGCTGGCGATGTTCACCACCCGTCCCCAGCGCTGCTCGAGCATGTGCGGCACCGCCCAGCGGCAGCACAGAAACACGCTGCGCAGGTCGACGGCGATCATCTCGTCCCACGTCTGCGGGTCCATCTCCACGAGCGGGGCCTGGGTGAGGATTCCGGCGCAGTTGACGAGCACGTCGATGCCGCCGAGCTCGGTCACGCACCGTTCCACCAGCCGACGGGTGGCCTCGGAGTCGGTCACGTCGACGGGGCTCGTCACGGCCGTCGCGCCGGCGTCGGCGCACCGCCGCGCGCTGTCCTCCAGCCGGGCGCCGTCGCGGTCGGCGAGGAGCAGGCGCGCCCCCTCCTCCGCGTAGGCGGCGGCGATGGCGGCCCCGATGCCGCTGGCCGCCCCGGTGACCAGCGCGACGCGATTGTCAAGCGCTCCCATAGCCATCACCCGCCCGGCGGTGTGTCCATGTGGTGCAGCTGGAGGGAGAGCGCCAGCCGCTCCACCGGGTCGTCGAGATCGAGACCTCCGAGCTGCGCCACGCGCCGCAGCCGGTAGCGGAACGTGTTCGGATGTATGTTCAGACTTCTTGCCGCCCTTCTCACGTCGCCCATCGAGTCGAGGAAGGCACGAACGGTGATGACGTAATCCGTGTGATGCCTCTGGTCGTGCTCGAGAAGCCGGCTCAGCGGCGCGGTCCAGGACTTGAGCTCTTCGCCGGCGGCGTGGCATACGGCGTCGACGGTGAGATGGCCCCACACGTCGGGTACGCGGGCGACCGACCCCTTGGCCGCGGTCCGGCGCAGCACCGCGAGGACCCGGTCCGCCTCCACCGCCGACAGCCGCACGTCGTGGAGGTCCGGCACCACCGGGCCGAGACCGAGGACGCAGCGCAGGCCACGCCTCTTCGCATCCGCGGCGATCTCCTGGGCGAGGTGCGTGAGCTGGGTGTCGGCCTTGGACGACGGCTCCAGCCCGGTGAAAAGGACGCGCAGCCGGCCGCCCTGCGTCGTGCTGACGACGCCGTGCCGGTGAGCGAGACAGCGGACCGTGACGACGTCCTGCAGTCGTCGGGTGAGCCGGCCCTCGGTCCCCGGCTCCGCCTCGATGACGGCCCCCGAAAGGACCGCCGCGTTGTCGCGTACGTCGAGGTTGAGCGTGTCCGCGACCATCGCGGCCGACGCGCGGCCGTCGAGGAGATCCCGCAGCGCGGCCTCCCGCTGCATGTGGTCGGCCAGCTCGTGCGCCCGATGCTGGGCAAGGTGAAGCGCCGAGATCTGCGCGGCGATCCGCAGCTGCCGCTCCATGCGCTCGTCGAGCGGTCGGCCCGACCCCGCCACCCAGAGGCTCCCGAGCAGCTCCCCGCCGGAGTGGACGCCGACCACGAGGCGAGGGCCCAGCCCGATCTCGGGTACGGGGCGGACCCGGACGACCGCGTCGCTGGTGCGGATCGCCTGCAGCACGTGCTGTTCCTGGAACGCCTGGAGGCAGTCCTCGGGGCACCGGCGCTGAAGGATCGCCATGCGCCGCGCGCGGTCGACGTCGTGATCGGACCGGGAGTACGCGAGTACCCGAAGGGAGGGGTCCTCGATCAGGACGTCGGCCTCCACCATCGCCGCCAGCGAGTCCGCCAGCGTGAACAGGTCGGCGATGTCGGAGGCGGTGGCGAGCTCGTTCTGCACGTCGGCTCCGACGACGTTCTGTACGAGCCGTAGCACGTGCGCCCAGTTGGCCTCGTCGGCGACGCCGAGCACAGGGATCCCTCGCTGGACTGCCGGGTCGCGGATCGCGTCGTCCCGCAGAAAGGCTCGTTTGACCGCGACCGCCGACGCGTTCGCCGCGGCCGCGCGCCGCAGGAGCGCCTCCAGCTCGGGAGCCGTCGGATCCAGGCCCACGGCGAGGACGAGGTCACCGCGTTCGACCACGTCCTCGGCCCGCGCGTCGTAGAGGATCGCGTCGCAGACCACTATCTCGTGCGCTGCGTCGACGACCAGGTCGACCAGGCCCGGCCCGAGCGTGTCGACGAGGCGGCGAAGCGGGATTCCTGGGTGCCCGTCCTGCCGAACGTCGTCGAGGTCCACGTTGGTCCCCTCCGGTCAGAGCCGCGAACGTGCGAGGTAGCGACCATGGCCGGCGTTTCCGACGAAGGAACCGTCCCGTGAGACGAGCCGGCCGCGGGAGTAGACACGCTCGATGCGGCCGGGCGTCGTCCACCCCTCCCACGGCGTGTAGTCGATGCGCTGCACCTGGGTGTCGGCCGAGATCGTCGTGGTGCCCGACGGGTCGAGCACCACGACGTCGGCGTCGGAGCCGACGGTCAGCGCCCCCTTGCGCGGGAACAGCCCGAACGACTTGGCGGGGGTCGTCGCTGTCAGGTTCACGTACTGCTCGACGCTGAGCCGGCCGGTCCGTACGCCCTCTCCGTACATGAGCGGCATGCGGTGCTCGACGCCGGGACCGCCGTTCGGGATGCGGCGGAAGTCGTCGCGGCCCAACTCCTTCTGGTCGCGGAAGCAGAACGGGCAGTGATCGGAGCTGACCACGCCGAGCGCTCCGGTCCGGAGGCTCTTCCACAGCGCCTCGCGGTGCTCGGGCTCTCGAAGGGGCGGCGTGAGCACGACCTTCGCGCCCTCGAAGTCCGGGCGGTCGTAGAGCTCCGGGCCAAGCGTCAGGTAGTGGGTGCACGTCTCGGCCGAGACCGGCCAGTCCTCCGCCCGGGCCGCGGCGACGGCCTCGGCCGACCCCGCCACGGAGAGGTGCACGAAGTAGATGGGCGCATCCGCGATGCGCGAGATCTGTATGGCCCGTCGGACCGCCTCCACCTCGGTGGACGGCGGTCGCGACACCGCGTGGTAGCGAGGCTCGGTCTTGTCCTGCGCGACGAGGTCGGCGGCCACGCGGTCGATAACGTCGCCGTTCTCCGCGTGGATGCACACCTGGGCGCCGCGCCTTCCGGCCTCGCGCATGACCTCGAACATCTCCCCGTCGTCGAGCATCATCATGCCCCGGTAGGCCATGAAGATCTTGAAGCTCGTCACGCCGTCGTCGACGACGCCGCCGAGGTCGGCGATCGCGCCGTCGTAGAGGTCGGTCACCGCGATGTGGAAGCCGTAGTCGACGGCGGCCCTCCCGGCGGCCTTCTCGTGGTAGAGGGCCAGCGTCTCGGGGATGCGCTGACCCTTCACCTGCAGGGCGAAGTCGACGATCGTGGTGGTTCCGCCGCACGCGGCGGCGCGCGTGCCGCTCTCGAAGTCGTCGGAGGTGGTGGTGCCCATCATCGGGGCGTCGAGGTGAGTGTGTACGTCCACGCCGCCCGGCACCAGAAGCCGACCGTTGCAGTCGACCCGCTCGTCCGCGTCGGCGGACAGCGCCGACCCGATCGCCGCGACGCGGCCGTCCACGACGAGCAGATCGGCCGCGAACGATGCGTCGGACGTCACCACGGTGCCGCCGCTGAACAGGGTGGAGGCCACGCAACCTCCCGGTGGAATAGGACCCGACCGCTCCACGCTAACGTCCGGAACGCCGGCCGCATTTTGTCGATATGTACAAGATCAGGGCGGCGTCTTCGTGCACCCGCCTAGGTCGTAGGCCGGCCCGTCACGGTACGTGTCTCATTCGAGGTCACAAGGTGTGGGTGTGAAATTCGTACAACGTGACAAGCGAGGACGTACGCCGCGGACTCTACGATGCGACGTAGTCGGTGCCCGGCACTCCAGACGCCCGATGCGTGCATGAGTTTCTTGGCCGACGAGGAGCCTAATTGTGACGGCAGAACGCGAGTCTTCGACGTATCCGGAAAATCGTTCGACTCCGGCTGCCACGGCCGCCGGCCCCGCCCTCATCAAGCGAGTAGACGTCCGCTGGGCGTCCCTGATTGCCTTCCTCGCTTGGGTTTTCGCGGTCTACGACTACATTCTCTTTGGCACTCTTCTTCCGGCGATCTCGGACAGTTTCGGCTGGTCGACCTCGTTTAGCACTTTCATCGCCACCCTGGTCGCCGTCGCCACGTTCGTCGCCGCGCTCACCGTGGGTCCGCTCATGGACTGGATCGGACGGGCCAGGGGGCTCGTCGTGGTGACCATAGGTGCCGCGCTCAGTTCCGGGCTGACCGCTGCCACGTTTTCCGCGTGGTGGCTCGTGTTGGTGCGTACGTTCTCCGGCTGGGGCTACTCCGAGCAGGCGGTCAACGCGACCTACCTGAACGAGCTGTACGCGACCGTGGAGGACAGCGAGGAGCGCAGCCACAAGAGGGGACGGACCTACAGCTACATCCAGGGCGGCTGGCCGGTCGGCGTGCTCTTCGCCTCGGCCCTGGCGGCCGTGCTGCTGCCGCTGGTGGGGTGGCGTGGGGTGTTCGCCATCGCTACCTTCCCGGCGATCGTCATCGCCCTGCTCGCGCGCAAGCTCAAGGAGACGCCGCAGTTCACGAACATGCGCGAGGTGCGCCGGCTGGTGCGGGAGGGCAAGCACGAGGAGGCCCGCCGGGTGAGCGAGCAGTTCGGCGTCGTCCTCAAGGCCGGTGGCCAGCGCCAGCGGCGGCTGCCGCTGCTCCAGGTCTTCGAGCGCGAGCAACTCCAGCACACGGTGTTCCTCTGCCTGGGCTTCCTGCTGAACTGGCTCGGCGTCCAGGTCTTCGCGGTACTGGGAACGACCGTCCTGCTGGAGGCGCACGGCATCAGCCTGGGCAGCAGCCTCGTCGTGCTCATCGTGTCCAACGCGGTCGCCTTCGTCGGCTACATCGTGCACGGCATCATCGGCGACAAGATCGGGCGACGCGAGACCATCATGGGCGGCTGGATCCTCTCCGGCCTCGCCTACGCGCTGATGCTCTTCGCCGTGGACAGCTACGCCGGGGTCTTCATCCTCTACACGGTGGGGCTGTTCTTCCTGATCGGCCCGTACGCGGCGCTGTTGTTCTACATGGGCGAGTCCTACCCGACGAGGGTCCGCGGCTCGGGCACCGCGATGGCCAACGCCATGGGCCCCATCGGGGCGATCCTGGGCAGCGCGCTGCTCACCGGCCTGCTGAGCAGCGGCTTCAGCATGACCGTGAGCGCGTTCATCGCCGGGGCGCTCACCATCTTCCTGTCCGGGCTCTGCCTGCTCGGCGCGCGCCGCGTACGCCCGGGAGCCCCGTTGATCGAGGAGGTCAAGGAGCCCGCGGCCGCGTGAGGGGTGGAGATCCCGGTGAGTCAGCACGTGAGTATCGACCGCACCAGGAGCGCGGAGCGTATCGGGCGCGACATCGAGACACTCGCCGGCCCCGCGTACACATCCTCCGAGCGGGCCATCTGCCGGTACGCCTACACCGACGTGTACCGGAACACCCTCGACTACTTCCGCGAACGGCTGGGTGAGCTGGGGTTCCGGGTGTACGAGGACCCGGTCGGGAACCTCGTCGCGCGCAACCGGCCGCCCGGCGAGCCCGTCTTCGGCCTGGGCTCGCACTGCGACTCCAACCGCAACGGCGGCAAGTACGACGGGACCATGGGCGTCGTCACGGCCCTTGAGGTGTGCCGCCTCGACGCCGAGCTCGGGCTCGGCCTGCCCCTGCAGCTCATATCGTTCCTCGAGGAGGAGGGCTCCGGCTTCGGTCAGATGCTGCTGGGCAGCCGCATAGTTGCCGGGCGGGTGACCGAGCGTGCGCTGCGCCAGGACGTCCGGGCCATCGACGACGGCCGGAGCTTCTGGGAGCACGCGGAAGAGGCCGGGTACCAGCCGTCCCGGTGGCCGGAGTGCGCGGCGATCCTGGACGACCTGACGGGCTGGCTCGAGCTGCACATCGAGCAGGGCCGGGTGCTGCAGGACGCCGGTCACCGGGTCGGCGTGGTCAGCGCGATCGCCGGCTACGTGCACGCGGACGTGGAGGTACGCGGCCGGGCCGACCACGCCGGAGCCACCCCGATGGACCTGCGGCTGGACGCGGGTACCGTCGCGGCGGCGTCCCTGCTCGAACTCCAACGCCTCGCGCGCCGCGCGAACGAGAAGGTCCCCACGGTGGGCACCGTCGGCGAGGTCTCCTTGGACCCGGGCCTCATCAACGTGGTTCCCGGCGGTGCCCGGTTCTCGCTGGATATCCGCGGCGTCGACGACCGCGTCGTAGGTGAGGTGTTCCACCAGCTGTCCGGGTTCGCCCACGAACGGGCCGGTCGGGAGGGTATGACGGCCACCGTGACGGAGCGGCAGACCGTGCCGGTGACCCCGATGGACGCGCGGATCATCTCGGCGCTGGAAGGGGCCGCCGGCCGGGCAGGTGAGCCGTACACGGTCCTGCACTCGGGGGCGGCGCACGACACCATGTCCGTGGCCGGACGGGTCCCGGCGGGCATGGTCTTTGTCGCCTGCCGAGACGGGGTAAGCCATTCCCCCGAGGAGGAGGCTCGGCCGGAGGATGCCGCCGTTGGCGCGGAGGTCATGTTGAACGCGATAGCCGCCACGACAGAGAGCTGAGGAGAGACGATGGCCAAGGACATCAAATGCATTTTCGGTGTCGACATCGACGCGGTCGGCGGGTGGCTCGGCTCGTACGGTGGCGAGGATTCGCCGAACGACATCCAGCGCGGCATGTTCGCCGGCGAGGTAGGCGTTCCCCGGGTGCTCAAGCTGTTCAAGAAATACAACATTCCGGCGAGTTGGTTCGTGCCCGGTCATTCTCTCGAGACATTTCCCGAGCAAATCAAGGCGATCGTGGACGCGGGGCACGAAATCGGTGCGCACGGTTACTCGCACGAGAACCCCGTCGCCATGACGCCCAAGCAGGAGGAGGACGTCCTCGCCCACTGCGTCGAGCTCATCGAGAAGGTAAGCGGGCGCCCTCCGCGCGGCTATGTCGCGCCGTGGTGGGAGATGTCGAACGAGACCGCGTCGCTGCTGAAGAAGTACGGCTTCACCTACGACCACAGCCAGTCCTTCCACGACTTCCTTCCCTTCTACGCCCGGGTGGGTGACACCTGGACGAAGATCGACTATTCGAAGGAGGCGTCGGCCTGGATGAAGCCGCTGGTCCGCGGCCAGCTGGTGGACCTCGTCGAGATCGGCGCGAACTGGTACGTCGACGATCTGCCGCCGATGATGTTCATCAAGAAGAACCCGAACAGCCACGGCTTCGTCAATCCGCGGCACATCGAGGAGATGTGGCGGGACCAGTTCGACTGGGTGTACCGGGAGTACGACTACGCGGTCTTCCCGTTCACCATCCACCCCGACGTGAGCGGACGCCCGCAGGTCCTGATGATGCTGGAACGCCTGGTCGACTACATGTCCGGCCACGCGGGCGTGAGCTGGGTGACGATGGAAGAGGCGGCCGACGACTTCCGCCGCCGGTACCCCTTCCCCGGCCCGCAGGGAAGCCCGTTCATGCCCGAGCCCTGACGTGTGCACGCTGTGTTACGAACTCGCGGGTGACGAGCACTGGACCGACGTCCCTGTCGCCTCCGGCGCCCAGACGCCGGCCAGACACCGTCGGGCTCGCATCCTCTCCAGGGTTCTCGCCCACTACGGGCTGGCGTACGCCGACAGCGGGCCGGGCGGCCCGGCGAGCGTGAGTGACCGCAAGGGATCCGTCGAGCTGGTCGGCAACGTCGCCGCCGTGTGGCCGGCCGTCGAGCGTCTCGCCGGCCGCCACCCGGACCCGCTGGACCCCGGGCTCCTGGAGGCCCTGGACGAGCTGTCGGAGGATCGGTGAGGCGCGGCGTCACCGTGCTCAGCGGATTCCTCGGCTCGGGGAAGACGACGTTCCTGCGTGCGGCGCTGCGCGGGCGTCCCGACTCGGCGGTCATCGTGAACGAGTACGGCGAGGCGGGGTTGGGCCCGGGGCTGGACCACGCGCTCGTCGAGATGGTCGCCGAGGCCCCGGCAATTGTCGGCGGCGGCTGCGCCTGCTGCACGAAGCGGGACGAGCTGGCCCGGGCCATGCTGCACCGGCTCGACCTCGAGGAGCGAGCGCGCTCTCCGCGGACCAGCCGGTTGGTGATCGAGACGAGCGGGCTGGCCGATCCGGCGCCGATCCTCTTCACCATCCAGAACGACCCGGTCCTGCGGCACCACTACGCGGTCGAAGAGGTGTGCGTCACCGTCGACGCGGTCAACGGCTGGCGGCACCTGGACCGCCAGCCCGAGTCGGTCAAGCAGGTGGCTGCCGCCGACCGGCTCGTCGTCACGAAGATCGACCTTGCCGAGGACGACGCGGTCGACGCGCTCGTCGAGCGGCTGCGCCGCCTCAACCCGGCCGCGGGGGTGGATCTCGCGGCGGGCGGCGAGGTCGTACGCACACTGCGAGGGCCGGGGGCACCGGCGGCACCGGCCCGGCGTCCGGCGCCAACCGGCGACGCCGGCCACGAGGCCGCCCACGTCGCGGACGTGAGCGCCGTGTCCCTCGGCCTCGACGGGCCCGTGGACTGGGGGGCGTTCGGGGTGTGGCTGACCATGCTGCTGCACGCCCACGGCGAGGGGGTCCTGCGGGTCAAGGGCGTCCTCGAGGCACGGGACGTGGGCCGCGTAGCGGTCAACGGCGTGCAGCACGTCATCCACCCTCCGGAGCATCTGGCCGACGAGTCCATCGGGAGGGGACTTGTGGTCATCGGCCGGGGGATCGACGCCGACCTGGTGCGGCGCTCCTTCGGGGTGTTCCAGAGTCTGGAAGGCGAGTAGGAGCACATGGCAGGCACGAACCCGCCCCGGGTCGCGGTGTTCACGATGGGCGGGACCATCGCGTCGGTGTCCCACTCCGGACCCGGGGTGCGGCCCCGGCTGTCGGCGGACGAGCTCGTCTCCGCGGTACCCGGGCTCGCCGAAGCCGCCGACATCGACGCCGTCTCGTTCCGTCAGGTGGCCTCGCCGGAGCTGACGCTCCGCGACCTCACCGTCCTCGCGGCGACTATCGAGCGGCGGTTCGCCGACGGGTACGCCGGCGCCGTCGTCACCCAGGGCACCGACACCATCGAGGAGACCGCGTTCGCGCTGGACCTGCTCCTGGACGCGGACGCGCCGGTGGTGGTCACCGGAGCCATGCGGAACCCAACCCTGCCCGGTGCCGACGGTCCGGCCAACCTGCTGGCGGCGGTGCGCGTCGCGGCGTCCGGAGACTGCCGGGGCCTCGGCTGCCTCGTCGTCCTCAACGACGAGATCCACGCGGCGCGGTTCGTACGCAAGACGCACACCACGAACCCGGCGACGTTCCGTTCCGAGCCGGCCGGCCCGATCGGCTGGCTCGCCGAGGGAACGCCGCACATCGCCCTGCGACCGATACGGCGTCACCACATCCCGGTCGCCGACGACGTGGACCCGCCCCCGATAGCCCTCCTCACCGTCGGGCTCGGCGACGACGGGCGGCTGCTCGGTGAGGTGGAACGGCTCGGGTACGCCGGCGTGGTGGTCGAGGCGATGGGCGGCGGGCACGTACCCGCCCACCTGGTGCCCGCGCTGGCGAGCCTCGCTCGGCGGGTGCCGGTGGTGCTCGCCTCACGCACCGGCGCCGGCGAGGTGCTGCGCGAGACCTACGGGTTTCCGGGATCGGAGACCGACCTGCTGGAGCAGGGAGCGATCCCCGCCGGGGCCCTCGACGGGCTCAAGGCCCGCATCCTGCTCATGCTCCTGCTGGCACGGAAGGAAGAACCCGACGGCATCCGCGCCGCCTTCCCTTGGCCGTGATCTTGCAGAAATTCAAATCCGGCCGGATTTGAATTTCTGCAAGATCACGGCCGGTAACGGGCGTGCGACGTGGTCGGCGGCGAGGAAGGCGAGGCCCAGGGCGGGCAGTAGGCCGTTGCCGGCGAGGTAGCCGGCGGCGCCGTGTCCGGAGATGCTCATCGCCGCGCCGCCGGAGGCGTACAGGCCGGGTATCGGGTCCCCGTCGGGACCGAGCACCCGCGCGTTGCCGTCGACGACGAGGCCGCCCTGGGTGTGGAAGAGGCACGGGTGGACGCGCACGACCGCGTACGGCGGGGCGAGCGGCGCCTCCCAGCCGGTGCGGCCGAACGGGTCGGTGCGCCTCCCGCGTGCCGCGGCGTCGGCGTCGGCGAGCGTCGCCGCGAGCCGTTCGGCGTCGAGGCGGGCCGCGGAGGCGAGCCCCGCGACGTCGTCGGCCCAGGACAGCGCGCCCGACTCGACCGTGTCGCGGAAGTCCTGGAACGGCAGACAGGCGTCGTGGATCCGCCTGTCCAGCACGATCCAGCCGTGCGAGTTCGGCTGGGCGGCCAGCATGGCGGCGTACTCGGAGTAGCCGCACGTCTCGTCGCCGAACCGCTCGCCGCGGGCGTTGACCATCACCGCGCCGTGCATGATCGTCGCCCAGCCGACGAGCGTTCCGGCCGGCAGCGTGACGGCGGCGTGTCCCTGGTAGGCGTCGAGGTACGCGGTCGCCGCGCCGAGCGAGCCACCGATCCGCAGCGCGTCGCCCCTGGCGTGCTCGCCCCCGTGGTACGTGGCGTTGGCGATCTCCGGGATGTGCCGGCGGACCAGCTCCGGGTCGGCGCCGTACCCGCCGGTGGCGAGCAGCACGGCGCGGCATCCGATCTCCTCGCGGCGGCCGTCCGGGTAGGCCACCACGGCGGCCGGGCCGGGCAACACCTCGACCAGCCGGGCGGGCGTCAACAGCTCGATCGCGTCGTCTCCGGCGACTCGCCGTGCCAGGTGGTCGAGCAGCGCCCGCCCGGACCTTCCGGGGATGGTGTGGCAGCGGTACGCGGAGTGACCCGGGTACGGGAAGTCGGTGACGAGCTCGATGGGCAGCCCGAGCCCGTCGGCGAGCCAGGTGACGAGCTCGGCGCTGACGCCGGCGAGCACGCGGGCCAGCCGCTCGTCGGCCTCACCGTTGGTCTTCGCCACGATGTCGGCGACGAGGCGTCCCGGTGAGTCGCCGATTCCCACGGCCGCCTGCCAGCGTGTCCCGGCGCCGGGCACCATCGCCGTCGACATCGCCGTGTTGTTGCCGCGCCGGAAGTGCTCGTCGGCCTCCACGACCAGCACCGACAGTCCGCGCTCGGCGGCGCGCAGGGCCGCGACGAGCCCGCCGCCCGCGCCCGCGACGACCAGGTCGACGCCCTCCTCCGTCAACCGAACAGCCCCTCCGTCCAGCCGGCCGCGACCAACCGCAGCGCGAGCGCCGTCGGTTCGACCACGACGGCGTCCGGACCGGAGCCGTCGTCGGCGACGTCCACCGCCGAGCACCCGTTGATGACCGCTCGGGCGCCCCTGCCCGCCAGCCCGGCCACGACGTCCCGCAGCGCCGCGTTCCAGCGGGCGTCGTCGGCCACGGCGGCGAAGTCCAGGTCGAGTACGGCGTTGCCGACGAACGCGGAATCCAGCCGGTAGGCGCGTAGCCGGTCGTCCAGTTCGTCCCCGATCGCCGGGTTGCGCGTGACCGAGCCGTACACGACGCCGTGGCCGGCCAGGAAGCCGCCGGTCAGGCGCAGCATGCCGCACACCGGCAGCGGCGCCTCCCGGGTGAGCCGTTCCACGCCCGGGTCGAGCACGCAGTCGGGCAGCACGCCGTCGTACGACCCGGGCTCGAGGTCGCGCGCCGCGGCGACTACCAGCTCCTCCGAGCGCCGGACGTCGGCGGCGGTGTTCAGCGCGGTCGGGGCGTCCGGATCGTCGAGGTTCAGCAGCCGAACGCGCACCGGGGGAGGGGCGAGCCGGTCGTAGCGGGCCTGCCGCCGCGCCAGTTCTTCTTCGGGTACGCGGATCGGCGTGATGGCGGCGAGACGCATCAGGGATCTCCCAACGGTTGTAGCAACGGGGTGACGTCGGTTGCGTCCGGCAGACCACGGACCGCGCCCCGGATCCGCGCGTGCACGGGGTCGTCCTCGCCGAGCAGACCGGCGAGCTTCGCCTCGACGTCGGCCCACCCGAACGGGCGGTACGCGGCGTCGCCGACCGGGTTGGGCACCGTCGCGACGAGCCGCCGCCCGTCGTCCAGGGCCACAGTGACCCGGGCCGCCCGCTCGTCGGGAAGCCGCCGGTCGAGATCGTCGGCGACCCGGACGCGCACCCGGTCGGCGAGGGCCGCGACGTCCGGGTCGGTGCGGGCCTCCTGCGACGTGGCGTCCGGGCCGAGCCCGCCTCCGGGGGCAAGAGGGTCGGCCGCTGGCTGTGCGATCGCGGCCGCCACCACGTACGGCGTGGAGAACATCGCGGCGAGCCGCGACGGCCAGACGGTGCGGGTGAGTCCGGCGCCGAGCGAGTGGGTCTCCACCTCCACGGCGGTGATCCGCCCGGGGGAGAGGTCCGGGTGGCTGCGTTTCAGCTCGAGGACGGCGTTGACCGGGGGATGGGTGTACGAGCAGGACGCGTGCCGCTTGAAGTATCCAGCCCTCACGTCGTACCGGTCGCCGAGGCGCTCAACCAGCTCGGACGGCGCGAACGACCCGAGCAGGTCGCCGAGCGTCGAGGCGGCGGTGCCGGTGGCCCGGGCGACGCCGGCCGCGGCCATTCTGGCCGCCGCGATGCCGTGCACGTTGCTCGCCGCCATCCACGCGTTGCGCACCGGGTTGCCGGACAGCGCCGAGTCGAAGTGGCCGGCGACCGGAAGCCCGGCGGCCGCGTCGATCGCCGCCGCCGTCCGGTCCGGACCGAGGCCGAGCAGCCGGGCGACGCCCGCGGCGGCTCCGGCGACCCCCCAGTTGCCGTGCGGGTGCAGGCCGGAACGCGGTGTCGTCGCCCGGCCGAACCTGCTCGCCACCTCGTAGGCGGCCAGCAGGGCCGCGCAGGTGGTGGGACCGTCGGCGCGGCCTGCCGCGGCCATCGCCAGCACGGCCGGGAAGCCGTGGCCGGCCGGGTGTCCGCGCGCGTACTTGTTGCCCTCGTCGAGCTCCAGCGAGCAGGCGGCGACCGCGTTCAACCACGCGGCCGCGTCGGGTGTGGTACGCAGTCCGCCCCCGATCACCGGTGCCGGCCCCGGCGGCGGGGCCCAGGTACGCGCGAGCGCCACCTGTTCGGGAAGCCGCGCGCCAACCGCGGTGACGCCGAGCGTGTCGTACAGGACAAGCGACAGCCGGTCGCGTACCTCGTCGCGTACCTCGGCCGGGACGTCGTCGACCCGCAGCTCGGCGGCCCACGCGGCGAGGTCGCGGACGGCCCTCTCGACCGCCGCGTGACCGGCCTCGCCCGGTGCGCCCGTCACCGATCCCGCCTCACCCGGCGACGGGACGTTCCAGGTACGCGCCCAGCGCGTCGCCGACGACGGCGCCGTCGCGGTAGACGGTACGGCCGCGTACCAGCGTGCGAACCGGCCAGCCGGTGAGCTTGATGCCCTCGAACGGCGTGTATTCCTGCGCCGAGCCGAGTCGACGGGCCGTCACCGGCTCCTCGGCCTCCACGTCGACGACCACGATGTCCGCGTCGCCGCCGACCAGCAGGGCGCCCTTGCGTGGCACCAGCCCGTACGCGCGGGCGGGCGCGGTGCAGGCCAGATCCACCATCCGCTCCAGCGGCAGGCCCCGACGGCGCCCCTCGGTGAGCAGCAGCGGGTACAGCAGCGCGGTGCCGCCGAACCCGGGCAGCGCGCTCCACAGCGGACCCCGCTTGTTTTCCTCCGAGCAACAGGCGTGGTCGGAGACCACCCAGTCGATCTCGCCGGACCGCACCCCCTGCCACAGCCGCTCGGCGTCGGCGTCGGAACGGATCGGCGGGTTGACCTTGCCGCGCTGGTCGGCGTAGCGCTCGTAGGACAGGGCGAGGTGGTGCAGCGTCGTCTCGGTCCGGATGTCGAGCCCAGGGAACCGTCGCTTCACCTCGAGGGCCGCCTCGAGGGCCTCGGCGCTGGACAGGTGCAGGAAGTTGATGGGGCATCCGGTCCGCGCGGCGAGCAGAGCGGCCTCGTGGATCGCAACGCGCTCCTCGAACGGCGGCCGGGCGTTGCTGTACTCCTCCAGCGGGTTGGCGTAGCCGGCGGCGGCGGCGCGGTCGACGAAGATCCGGATCAGCTCCGGCTGTTCGGCGTGGATCGACAGCGACACGCGACGGTCGTCGTGCGCCGCGTTCGCCTCGGCGACCTTCTCCATGATCTGGTACAGGTGGCCGAGGTCGTAGGAGTCCGACATGGTGTAGGCGGCGGCGCCCCGGTCGTCGCGGGCGTCGCCGGCGAGGTTCATGCCCTTGTAGAACATGTAGTACTTGAACGAGGCGGTGCCGTGTGCGGCCAGTTCCGGGATCTCCGCCACCTGGCCGCCCGTCATCGGGGCCAGGTGGTAGCCGACGTCGCAGTACGCGTTTCCCTGGGTCAGCGCCACGACCTGGGGGAGGATCTCGCGGTACGGGCCGGTCACCCCCAGGTAGTGCTGGCCGGTGCGGAAGTAGCTGATGACGGTGGTCACGCCCCCGGTCACCGCGGAGGCGGTCTCGGAGCGGGCGTCGGAGGCGAGGTCGCGGTAGATGCCGATGTGGAAGTGGGCGTCGACGGCGCCGGGCAGCACCAGCTTGCCGTCGGCGTCGACGGCCTCACCGCCTTCGGCGGCGGCGAACTCGCCGATCGCGGCGATCCGGCCGTCCTTGATCCCGATGTCGGCGCGCACCGGCCCGTGAACGGGCAGTACCGCGACGCCGCCCACGATCACGGTGTCGAATCGTGCCATGGCAGGTGATCTCCTCCGGTCACATCCCGAGGTACGCCCGGCGCACCCGTGGGTCCTTCACCATCGCGGTCCCGCGGCCCGACATGGCCACCGCACCGCTTTCCAACACGTACGCGCGGTCGCAGATCGACAGCGCCTGTGCCGCGTTCTGCTCGACGAGGAGCACCGTCACGCCGTGGTCGCGGATGCGGCGCACCGCGTCGAGGACGGCGCCCACGAGCTTGGGGGCGAGCCCCACCGACGGCTCGTCGAGCATGAGCAGCCTCGGCCGTGCCATCAGCGCCCGCGCTATCGCGAGCATCTGCTGCTGGCCGCCGCTCATCGTCTCCGCGGGCTGCTTCGCCCGCTCGGCCAGGATCGGGAACAGCTCGTACACCTCACGCAGGCTCCGTGCCCGCGTCGCCGCGTCCTGGGTGTAGCCGCCCATCTCCAGGTTCTCGACGACCGTCAGCGGGCCGAACAGGTCGCGGCCCTCGGGCACCTGCACCAGCCCTGCCCGGACGATGTCGCTGGGCCGCGTCCCGGCGATGTCCCGGTCGGCGAAGCGGATCCGGCCGGCGGTCGGACGCAGGAAGCCGGAGATCGTGCGCAGCGTGGTGGTCTTCCCGGCCCCGTTGGCCCCGACCAGCGCGACGATCTCTCCGTCGGCGACCGTCAACGAGACGTCATGCAGGGTCCGCAGGCCGCGGTACCCGGCGGACACGCCGTCCAGGGTCAACATGGCGTCTCCGGGTCCTCGTCGTCGGCGTCGTCGTCGTTGCCGTCGTTGCCGTCGTTGCCGTCGTCGCCGTCGTCCCCTGAGGCCAGCGCCGCCTCGTCGCCGAGGTAGGCCTCGACGACGCGCGGGTCGCCGGTCACCTCCGCCGGCGTGCCGGCCGCGATCACCTGCCCTTGGTCGAGAACGAGCACCTCGTCGGACAGGCGCATCACCGCCGCCATGACGTGCTCCACGAACACGAGGGTGATGCCCTCGTCGCGGAGCGTACCGAGCAGGTCGAGGACCGGGCCGCGTTCGGCCGGAACCAGGCCGGCCAGGACCTCGTCGAGCAGCAGCAACCGTGGCCGCAGCGCCAGCGCGCGGGCCAGCTCCAGCCGCTTGAGCTCGGCCGCCGGAAGTTCCGTTGAGCGCTGGTCGCGGTAGCGGGCGAGTCCGACCCGGTCGAGTACCGCGTCGGGGGCCGCCAGCGCCGCGGCGCGGCTGGACGCTCGGACCTGGGCGGCGACTGCGACGTTGTCGAGCACCGTCATCGCGCCGAACGGCCGCATCAGCTGGAACGTCCGTACCAGGCCGGCCCGCGCCCGCCGGTGGTCGGGCCAGCGGGTCACGTCCTGCCCGGCGAACCGCACCGTGCCGGCGTCGGCGGCGACGCCGCCCGAGACGGCGGCGAACAGCGTGGTCTTGCCGGCCCCGTTCGGGCCGATGATCCCGAGGATCCGGCCGTCGGCGACGTCGAAGCTCACGTCGTGCAGGGCGCGCACCCCACGGAACGACTTGGACAGGCCCCGTACGGACAGCAGGGTCACGTCGACCCCCTCGCGAAGTAGGACCGCAGCGCGCCGTACACACCCTTGGGCAGGGCCAGCACGATGACGATGAGCAGGGCCGCGTACAGGATCACGTCCAGCCCGGATCTGCCCTCCAGGAAGGCGAGGGCGGCCGGCGGGTCGCGCAGCAACGTGGCGGTGACGTCGGACAGCGGGCCGAGCACCGCCGCGCCGATGAGCGGGCCCCAGATCGTGCCGATGCCGCCGATTACCGACGGCAGGATCGCCTGGATCGACACCGCGCTGCCGAAGGCCAGGTCCGGGTTGATGTACAGGTAGTACTGCACGTAGAAGGCGCCGGCGACGGCGGTCATCGCCGCGCTGACCCCCACCGTGAGCAGCTTGTAGCGCATCACCGGGATGCCGAGCGAGGACGCCGCCTGTTCGTCCTCGCGGATCGCGATGACGTACCCGCCGGACTTGGAGCGCAACAGAGCGATCGTGGCGGCGACGGCGAGCACCGTCAGGGCGAGGATCGCCCAGAAGTAGTTCGGCGACCCGGGTGGGAACTGCAGCATCCACCACGACGACCCCTGGAGGAGCGGCACGTTGAGGCCCGCCGCTGCCTCGATCGGCTCGAAGCTGAGCGCGAGCAGGTGCAGCATCTCCGCGAAGGCGAACGTCGCCAGCGCGAAGTAAGCACCCTTGAGGCGGTACCGGAACGCGAGGAACCCCGTCGTCACCCCGAACGCGGCGGCGAGCGCCGCGCCCACGGCCATCCCGATCCACGGCGACACCCCGTGCCGGACGATCAGGTAGCCGCCGGCGTACGCGCCGAGGCCGAAGTACGCGGCGTGGCCGAAGCTGAACATGCCGCCGTACCCACTCATGACGTTCCAGGCGACCCCCATCAGCGCGAAGATCAGGATGCGGACCGCCACCGCCTCCTGGGCGGGCGGCAGGATGAACGGCAAGGTCGCGACGGCCGCGGCGCCGATCACGAGGACGAGAAGCTGTCGGCCGGTGCGGGTACCGGTGTGCGTACCGGTGCCGGCCGCCGTCATGAGCTTCTCCCGAACAGACCCTGCGGCCGCAGAAACAGCACGAGCACGAACACCACGAAGACCGCGAGCAGCGGACTTTGCTCCGGCAGCAACACACCGCCGAGCTGCTCGGTGAGCCCGATCAGCAGCCCGCCGACGAGGGCGCCGACGACGTTGCCCATGCCGCCGAGCACCACCACCACGAACGCGATGATGTTGAACAGCTCGCCGGTGGTCGCCTCGACGGTGACGAACGGCGCGACGAGGGTGCCGGCCGCGCCGGCACACGCGGTGCCGAGCGCGAAGGTGAGCACGTACATGCGGCGGACGTCGATGCCGACGAGCTGGGCCCCGTCCGGGTTCGCGGCGACCGCCCGGATCGCGGTGCCGACCCGGGTGCGCTGCAGCAGCAGGTACAGCAGGGCCGCGAGGCCGAGCGCCCCCAGGAACGCGATGACGCGGGTGAGGTCGGCGACGGCCCCGAACGCGCGCAGCGGTGCGGCGTAGCCGACCGCCACGCTGCGCGGCTCGCTGCCGAAGGAGAGCAGCAGCACGTTCTCGATCAGCAGACCGATTCCCAGGGTGAGCAACAGCTGGTTCGCCAGCGAGCTGCCCATCGTGCGGTTGATGAGCCCGCTCTGCAGCGCCATGCCGATCCCGAACAGCGCCGGCGCGGTGACCAGCAACGTGAGGTACGGGTCGAGGCCAGCGTGCGAGGCGAGCAGCACGGTGCCGTACATCGCCACCGTCATCAACGCGCCGTGCGCGAAGTTGACGATGTCGAGCACGCCGAAGATCAGGGTGAGCCCCATGGCCACCAGGCCGTACACGCCGCCGAGCAGCAGCCCGGTGAGCACGGCCTGGCTGACCACTATCCCGCTGCCGGACCGCGCGTAGGCGAGCACGAGCACTACCGCGACGACGGCTGCCGCGACGGCGAGCCGGGCGGCCAGGCTCAGCGGGGCGCGCCGGGTCACCGCGCCGGTGGGGCCGGGAAGCGGGGTTCGGCCTCCGCGAACTCCTTGGGGAACACCTGCCTCACCGTGCCGCCCTGCACCTGCATGACGATCGGCGTCGCCGAGGTGTTCTGGCCGGTCTTGTCGAAGCTGATCGGGCCGGGATAGGCCATCAGGGTGTCCAGCGAGAGCCCGGAGATCGCCTCACGGAGCTGCTGCGGGTCGCGCGTGCCGGCCTTCTCCAGGCCCGACGCGATGACCCGCACCGCCTCGTACGCGAGCACCGACGAGGTCCGGATGTCCTCGCCGTACTTGGCCTTGAAGTCGGCGGCGAGCTTGCGCATCTCCGGGTCCCGCGCGTTGAAGTGGTAGTTCGCGTCGAAGAAACCCTCGCCCGCCTTCCCGGCGTCGGAGGTGAACTGCGGCAGGTCGAACGCGCCGTTGGCGATGCCGAAGACCACCTTGACGTCCGGGCGCACCGAGGAGATCGCCTTGGCGGCGAGCACCCCGTCCCGGTAGTAGCCCGTCACCACGAGGGCGTCGACGCCTTCCGCCTTCACCTGGGTGATCTCGGTGGTGAGGTCGGAGACGTTCACGGCGTCGTAGCTGATCTCCGGCCCGACCTTCATACCGCTGCCTTCGGCCCGCGCCTTGAAGGCCGCCAGGACGCTCTTGCCGAAGTCGGTCTGCTCGTGCAGCACCGCGACGCTGCGAATCGGTGTGCCCGAGGCTTCCGCCAGCTCGGCGAGGTAGTCGGCGCCCTTGGTGCCCATCGAGGAGGCGTTCGGCTGGATGCGGAACGTGTTGGTGTATCCCTGCTCGAGGATGCTGTCGGCCACCGCGACGTCGATGAGGAACGGCACCCGGTTTCGCTCGGCGACCGCGGCGACGTTCGACGCCACGGCGGACTGGTACGGCCCGACGAGCGCCGCCGCGCCCTCCTGGATCAACCGCTGCGCCTCGCTCTGGCCGACCTCGGGCTCTCCCTTGCTGTCGGCGTCGAGGACCTGCAGCTTTGCCCCGTCGAGCGACTTGATCCCGCCTTGGGCGTTGATGCGCTCGGCCGCGAACTTCCCGGCCTTCGCCATCTGCTGGCCGTCGAAGGCCAGCGGGCCGGTGAGCGGGTGGATGGACCCGATCTTGATCGTGCCGCCCTGCTGGTCGCCCTCTTGACCCGTCGTGCCCGGGGGAGCGGAGCCGCCGCAGGCCGCGAGCGCGACACCGAGGGCGGCCAATAGCCCCACGAGCCTGAGGTTGCGCATATGTGCTCCTCTGTCGCGGGCGGCGCCCCTCCGCCACCCCAATATGTTCCCATAATCGGAACGCTGCTAATGAATGGCATGGTGGCACTACTTGTGTTCATACGTCAACGGGTGCTTTCCTTGCCCTGTTACGTGCAATGATGTGCATTGTTGCGGGGCTGTTGCGTCGCGAACACTGAGGTGCGTTCTGTTCCGTTGGGGGGAACATACGGTGAAGGACAAGACGGCGAGGGGATCGGCGGCCGAGGTCGGGGGCGCGGAGCCCATGGGGACCGAGGCCGCGGCGCGCGTCGCCGACGTCCTGCTGCTCTTCACGGGCGGGCCGGCGTCGCTGGGAGTGAGCACGATCAGCCGTGAGCTCGGCCTGGCCAAGGCGGTGGTTCATCGGATCCTGCGGTCGCTCGCGTCCCGGGAACTGCTCGTCACCGACCCGGGGACCCGCGGTTACCGCTTGGGCCCGGCCGCGGCGGCGCTGGGGGCACGTGCGTTGCGCGATTCGACGCTGCGTTCCGCTGCCGCACCCGTGTTGCGACGCCTGCGCGACGAGACCTACGAGACCACGACGCTGTCCGAGCTCGTCGGCGACGCGCGCGTCTACCTCGACCAGTTCGAGAGCCCGCAGGAGATCAAGATGACCGTCGAGGTAGGGCGGCGGTTTCCGCTGCACACGGGCGCATCGGGCAAGGTGATCCTCGCCTGTTTTCCGGAACCACGCCGCGAGGCGGTGCTCGCCGGCCCGCTGGCCGTACTGACGCCGCAGACGGTGTCGGACCCGGCGCGCCTGCGCGCCGAGCTGGCCGACATCGCGCGGCGCGGCGCTGCCGTGTCCCACGGTGAGCGCCAGGTCGGCGCGGCGTCGGTAGCGGCGCCCGTGTTCGGGGTGGACGGTGAGGTCGCGGGCGCCATCAGCGTCTGCGGGCCCGTCGACCGGTTCGGTGCCGAGACCTGCGCGCGGTACGTCCCGGCGGTGCGTGCCGCCGCCGAGGAGATCTCCGCCGCGCTCGGCTGGGCGGCACCGACGCGCGGGTGAGTGCGAGCATGCATGGGAGGCCGATGAGGAAGGAGCCGACACGTGAGTGAAGGGGCTGGGGCGCTCGACGGCCTACGGGTGATCGACGTGGCGACGCTGTTCGCGGGCCCGCTCGCCGCGACCATGCTCGGCGACTTCGGCGCCGAGGTCATCAAGGTCGAGCACCCGGAACGCGGCGACCCGGTCCGCTACCACGGCGCGAGCAAGAACGGCGTCGCCTTGTGGTGGAAGGTCATCTCCCGCAACAAGAAGGCGATCACGTGCTATCTCGGGTCGGCCGAGGGCCAGGAGCTCTTCAAACGGCTCGTCGCCGATGCCGACGTGGTGATCGAGAACTTCCGCCCCGGCACGCTGGAACGGTGGGGACTCGGCTACGACGTGCTGTCGGCGAGCAACCCGGGGCTGGTACTCGCCCGGGTGACTGGATTCGGGCAGTTCGGTCCGTACGCGAACCGGCCAGGGTTCGGGACCCTCGCCGAGGCGATGAGCGGGTTCGCGGCGATCACCGGCGAGCCGGACGGCCCGCCCACGCTTCCGCCGTTCGGCCTGGCCGACGGGATCGCGGCGTTGGCGACCGCGTACACCACGATGGCGGCGCTGCGCGCCCGGGACCACACCGGACGCGGTCAGGTGGTGGACATGGCGATCATCGAGCCGATCCTCACCGTCCTGGGTTCCCAGCCGACGGTGTACGACCAGCTCGGCGTCGTCCAGGAACGTACCGGGAACCGGTCGAACAACAACGCGCCCCGCAACACCTACCGCACCCGGGACGGCCGGTGGGTAGCGATCTCCACCTCGGCGCAGAGCGTCGCCGAACGGGTGATGCGACTCGTCGGCCGTCCCGAGCTGATCGACGAGCCGTGGTTCCGCTCCGGAGCCGAGCGCGCGGAGCACGCCGACGTACTGGACGAGGCGGTCGGCTCGTGGATTGCCCGCCGCACCCACGACGAGGTGGTGCAGGCGTTCGAGGAGGCGCAGGCGGCGGTCGCGCCGATCTACGACGTGCGTGACGTCATGGCGGACCCGCAGTACCGGGCGCTCGGCTCGATAGTGACGGTCGACGATCCCGAGCTGGGGCCGATCAAGATGCAGAACGTGCTGGCGCGCCTGTCGGAGACGCCGGGATCGATCCGCACCGCGGGGCCGCCGATGGGCGCGCACAACGAGGAGGTGTACGGCCGGCTCGGCCTGACCGCCTCCGACCTCGCCAAACTGCGGGACAAGGGGGTCGTGTGACCATGAGTGCCCTGCTCGACGCGATTACGTCCGGCGTAGGTGTGATCGACCTCGCCCAGCCGCTCGCCGCGAACATACCCACCTCGCCCAACCATCCCGGCTTCCGGATGGCGCTGCTGCGGCGGCACGGCGACATGGTTCGGCCGGACGGCGGCTCCGCGGCCAACGAACTGATCACCACCGGCGGACACGTCGGCACCCACGTCGACGCGCTGGCCCACGTATCCCACGACGGCCGGCTGCACGGGGGAGTCGACGCCGCCGAGGCGCAGCGGGGCGGACGGTTCGGCCGGCTCGGCATCGACGAGATGTCCCCGATGGTGTGCCGGGGTGTGCTCCTCGACGTCGCGGCGGCCGCCGGCGTCGACGTGCTGCCCGCCGGGCACGGCATCGGACCCGACGAACTGGCCGGCGCCGAGGCGCGCGCCGGCGTCGCGGTCGGCCGCGGCGACGCGGTCCTCGTCCGGACCGGGTGGGCGCGGTACTGGGACGACGCCGAGGCCTACATCGGTCACGAGAGCGGCGTCCCGGGGGTGACCGAGGACGGCGCGCGGTGGCTGGCGGCTCGCGGTACCGCCGTGACCGGCGCCGACACGACGGCGTACGAGCACGTCGGGCCCGGGGCGGGGCACCGGGTGCTTCCGGTGCATCGAGTCCTGCTCGTGGAGCACGGCATTCACATCGTCGAGCACATGAACCTCGAGGAGGCGTCGGCTCGCGGCCTCACCGAGTTCGTGTTCGTGCTGGCCCCGCTGAAGATCGTGGGCGCCACCGGCTCGCCCGTGCGCCCGCTGGCGGTGGTGGGCCGATGAGCGAGCCGACGGTCGTACAGCGCCTCGCCGAGGTCGCCGTCGAGATTCGGGACAAGGGGCTGCCGGCCGAGCTGCGCGCCGACGTGGCCCGCCGCGTCCTCGACGTGCTCGGCAACAGCCTGGCCGCGACGCCGCTCGAGCCCTCCCGAACCGTCCAGGCGCTCGCCGCCGAGTGGGGCGGATCCGCCCAGGCCACTGCTATCGGTGCCGCCGCTCTCGGTGCCGGCCGGCGCTATCCCGCCGCGACCGCCGCCCTCGTCAACGGCACGCTCGCGCACGCCCTGGACTTCGACGACACCCACCTTCCGTCCGTACTGCACCCCAGCTCGAACGTCGTGCCGGCCGCGCTCGCCGCCGCCGAGGCGGTCGGGGCGAGCGGGCCGGCGCTGCTCGACGCCGCCGGCTTCGGGATCGAGGTCTGCGTACGGCTCGGCATGGCCGGCTACGACGCCGAGCTCGGCAACTCCGTGTTCTTCGACCGCGGCCTGCACGCGACGGCGATCTGCGGCGCGGTCGGCGCCGCTGTCGCCGCCGCCATGCTGCACGGCCTCGACGCGGCGGAGATCGCCTCGGCCGCCGGAATCGCGTGCAGCATGGGCGCCGGTGTGCTGGAGGCCAACCGCACCGGCGGCACCGTCAAGCGGGTGCACTGCGGCTGGGCGGCCCACTGCGGGACGGCAGCGGCCGACCTGGCCCGGCACGGGCTCACCGGCCCGCCGACGGTGATCGAGGGGAGGTTCGGCTTCCTGCAGGCCTACTGCGGCGACCGCGCCGACCCGTACGTCGTGGTCGACGGGCTCGGCGTCCGGTGGGAGCTGCCCGGCATCTTCTTCAAGCCGTACCCCTGCAACCACTTCACCCACGCCGGCATCGACGCGGCGCTGCGGCTGCGTGCCCGCGGCCTCGACCCCGACTCCGTCGAGGACATCGAGCTGGGGGCGGCCGGGCCGGTGCTGCGCACCATCGCGCAGCCGGCCGAGCAGAAGGCCCGCCCAGCCACCGGCTACGCGGCCGCGTTCAGCGGCCCGTACACGGTGGCGGCGGCCCTGCTCGGCGGGGGCGGGCTCGGCGTGTTCCACGAGGACTTCACCGACGAGATGGCTCGCGACGAGCGACGCCGGGCGCTCGCCGCGAAGGTGCGCTGCGTCGAGGACCCCCTGTGCAGCCGCATCTTCCCGAACCAGTTCCCGGCGGTGCTGCGGGTACTGACGAGGTCGGGGGAGACGTTCGAGGAACGTCTCGACGTGAACCGCGGAGGCCCCCAGGACCCGCTGACCGACGCGGAGCTCGCCACGAAGTTTCGGCTGAACGCCGTGCGGTCGGTGAGCGAGGAGCGCGCGGGCGAGATCGCCGCGTGTGCCCTCGGTCTGCAGAGCCTCGCCGACGTAGGCGAGCTGACCGACCTGCTGCCGTGAAGAGGGAGCAAGGGAGAAGGTACGCATGGAATTTCTCGTCCACATCGAGGTGAACTGGCCGCCCGACGGCGACCCGGACGAACGGCGACGGCTGGCCGAGGCCGAGATGGCCCGCGGCAAGGAGCTGGCCCAGGCCGGGCTCATGAAGCGCCTGTGGCGTATCCCGGGGCGTTGGGCCAACTGGGGACTGTGGGAGGCGCCGGACGCGACAGCCCTGCATGACGCTGTGGCCTCCCTGCCGCTGTGGCCGTGGATGACCGTCGAGGTACATCCGGTGGCGGTTCACCCCAACGACCCACCGGGCTATATGTCGTAGCGGTAAGTTGTGTCCAGCGGGAGCTCGGTAGCACCGGGCTGAGAGGGCGGCTGAGGCTGCCGCCGACCGCAAGTACCTGATCCGGGTAATGCCGGCGGAGGGAGGTTGGCATGCTCTCGTGGTGGACGGGCGGGATCGTCCTCGTCGCGACCCTCGCCCTGTTCGTGTGGATCGGTCTGCGCACCAGGCTGGCCGGGCGTGACGTCGAGGACTACGTGGTCGCCCGCGGATCCCAGGGATCGCTGACCCTCGCGCTGTCGTTCATGGCCTCCGGGATGGGCGCGTGGATCCTGTTCACCCCGCCCGAGGTGGGCGCGACCGTCGGTATCGACGGGGTGGCCGGCTACGCAATCGCGTCCGCGCTGCCCATGGTGGCCTTTGCGCTGCTGGGCCGGCGGGTGCGGCGCGTGGTCCCGTCCGGGCACGCGCTGACCGAGTTCGTGCGGCTCCGCTACGGTCCGGGGTTTCACGGCTACGTCGTGGGCGTCTCCGTCCTGTACATGGTGATCTTCGTGACCGCCGAGCTGACGGCGATCGGCGGGGCCAGCGCGGTGCTGGCGGACCTCGACGCCCGGGTCGTGATCGTTGCCGTCGCCGCGGCCACGCTCGGCTATACGGCGTACGGCGGGTTGCGCGCGTCGTTGCGTACCGACAGGTGGCAGGCGTGGTTCATCTTCGCCCTGCTCGGGGTGGCGGCGCTGGCGGTGTTCTGGAGCATGGACCGGGAGGCCGCCCGGCCGGAGGCCCAGCATCTGCTCGGTGTCGACGCCGGCGGGATCGAGGTGGCGGTCACGCTCGTCATCGCCGTCGTCGCGGCGAACCTGTTCCACCAGGGCTACTGGCAGCGGGTCTGGGCGGCAAGGGACCTGTCGGCTCTCTACCGGGGCGCCGGTCTCGCCGCCGTGATGGTGATCCCGGTTGTTGCGGTGATCGGGGCCATCGGCGTGTTCGCCGCGAGAACGGGGGCCGAGCTGGGCTCGCCGCCGGTGCCGTTCTTCGCGGTGTTGGGCGGCCTTCCCGGGTGGCTGTCGGCGGTGGCGATGATCTTCGGGTTGAGCCTGGTGACCTCCTCGGTCGACACGCTGGAGAACGCGCTGGCCTCCCTGGTGGTGACCGAGCGGCGGACGCTGTCGCTGGCGTGGGCTCGCGCCGTGACCGTCCTGTTGCTGATCCCCGCGATCGTGGTGGCGATCCAGGGCTACAGCGTGCTGCGCATCTTCTTGATCGCCGACCTACTGTGCGCGGCCACCGTCGTACCGGCCCTGCTCGGCCTGTGGTCGCGGGCGACGGTGGCGGGCGCGCTCGCCGGCTCGCTGGCGGGGCTTGCCGGCGCGATAGTCCCGGGCTGGGTCGCCACCGGCTCGGCCGCGCGTGGCGTGCTGCTAGCGACGTTCCCCGGCGGCGTGCCCACCCTGCCGCCCTTCCTTGGTGCGCTGCTGGCGTCCGCGGTGATCACAGTGGTCGTCTCGCTCTTCGGCCGCACCGCCGCCGACGTGGAAGGGCTGGACTCCCGCGTTCCCGCCCTCGGCGCGGCGGGGCCAAGGCAAGGCGGTTGAGATCAGAGGGTGTCGAGGTCGATCGCCTCGGCCATGGCCTTCATGCCGGCGTCGTTGGGGTGCAGGTGGTCTCCCGCGTCGTAGGCCGGCAGCAGCGCATCCGGGTCGGCAGGGTCGGCGAGGGCCCGGTCGAAGTCGACCACAGCGTCGTACTCGCCACCGTGGCGGATCCAGCGGTTCAGGGCGTCGCGTACCGCCTCGTTGCGCTCGGTGTCGTAGCCGTACTCGTTTCCCTTCACTGGTGTCACCGTGGCACCGATGATCTTGATGTCGTGGGCGTGCGCGGCGCGGATCAGTGCCCGGTGGCCCTTGATGAGCTGCTCCGCGGTCATCACCGGGGGCGTGCCGCACCCGGTGTCCACCCCGCCGAGGCCGATGTCGTTGATTCCCTCCAACACGATCACGGTACGTACCCCGGGCTGGCCGATTACGTCGCGCTGGAACCGGGTGACTCCCTTCTCGCCGGCGAAGCACGGCGAGTCGGTGAGCAGCATGTTGCCGTTGATCCCGGCGTTGAGCACACCCATCGGTACCCCGGCCGCGACGAGACGTTCGGCCAGTTCGTCGGGATAGCGGTTGTCGGCGTTCGGTGTGGAGAAGGCCCCGTCGGTGATGGAGTCGCCGAAGGCCACCACGGCGCCCCTGGCTCGGCCGTGCCCCTTGGCTCGGCCGTGCCCACCGGCGACGTCCACGCCGGTCAGGTAGTACCAGGAGTGGCTGGTCTCACCGGCGAACGCCTCGGCGCCGCCCTCGAACCGGTGGTCGCCCGCGGCGCGGTAGGTGGTCGTAAACCCTCCCTCGTGGAATGTCGCGGCCCCGGTGGGCTCGGCGAAGTACAGCGTGACCGTCAACTTCTCCAGCGGTGCGGTGGACAGCGGCGCGGCGTCGGACGTCGCGGCACGGCCGGTCGGGATCGTCGTGGACGGCGAGCGGCGGAACGTGAGCGGACGCACGGTGCCCGGCCGCAGGGCGGCGCCCTCGCCGGCCTTGGCGATCGTCGCCCCGGCGACACGAAGCGGCTTGGTGCCGTACAGGTTGGACAGCCGGATGCGTACCCGCGAGCCGCCGGCGCTGACCCGGACCACCTGCCGGACCGACTCGTCCGCGAAGCCCTTGAGCGACCAGTTGGGGCCCTGGAAGTCGTTGCCCGCCCTCGGCTGCTGCTGAGCGGTCGCCCAGGTGCCGGACCAGCCCCGTCCGGCGCCGGCACGGCCGTCGGAGGCCGCGGCGGAGCCGGCCGGGGCCGCCAGCGCCACCATGGCTGCCAGCATCATCAGGGCCACCGCTGCGGCGCCGGACGCGAGCGTACGAAGTCGTGACGAGTTCACGGGTGCATCCTTTCGGAGTTCTCGGAGTTAGCGCGTGCCGACGAGGGCCTTGGTCTGCGGCCAGCGGCCCCACACGATCAGGGCCAAGACGACGCCTAGGAGGGCCGGCGTGAGCACCGGGCCGACGACCTCGGGGACGAGCAGCTGGGTGATGACCGCGCCGACCATGACGCCGATGAGGCCGAGCGCGGCCAGGCCGGCCAGCCGTGGGATCAGCAAGCCGATCGCGCCGGCGAGTTCGAGCGTGCCGACCAGATACCGGAACCATTGACCGAAGCCGATCAGGTCGAACATCTCCACCGCGACCTGCTGGCCGATTAGCTTAGGTGCGGCCGCGGCGGCAACGAAGAACACTGCCACCAGGACCTGCACCACCCACAGGGTGATGTTCACGGTCCGTCCGCGTGTTGCGGGCGCCGCCGGGGAGTTGTGCACAGCCATTGTGAGCTTCCTCCCGCTCCTCGAGATGGGGTCGCCTGTGTAGACCGGAGCCGCGGCGAAAACTCATCGGCCTCCTCTTTGGCCGTGATTTTGAATTTCTGCAAGATCACGACCAAAGGGGGCGGCGTCAGATGGTGCCGACCGAGGCGGTCAGCTGCCGGCCGAGGACGTGCTCGAGCACGGCGATCTCGGCGTCGAGCGCGGACCGATCGACCGGCTCGGACTCTCCGAACAGCTCGACGGCGAGCGCGTCGCCGTCGGCCTGCCAGGTTCCGGCGACGCGACTGCCGGCCACGACGACGGGGGAGATCCACCCGGCCGCCTTGCTGATCAGCGACCGGCGGGCGGGCGCGATCACGTGGTGGTCCTTGGTGCCGGGTCCGAGCACGTACTGGTCGAAGGCGGGCAGCAGCCGCACCCGTTGGGTCGGCTCGGCCGCCGACAGCGCGTCGAGGTCGGCGACGCGGGCGTAAAGCCGTTCCCCGTCGACGTCCGCCTCGGCCAGCACGCCGTTCTCCGCGAGTGCCGCGAACCAGCTTCGCAACGTGGCTTTCTTGGTGGCGCCGCGGTGCAGCCACTGGTCGAAACAGGCAGGGCTGGCCGGGCCGTGCGCGCCGAGGTAGGCGGGAATCACGACGGCGGCGGCGTCCTCGGGCTCGGGCAGGCCCTTCCAGGTCGGCAGCCAGGTCGCTGGGCTGGTGAACGTCACGCGGTTGCCGTGGCTGATGCCGTTGCAGAGCAGGCCCTGCCACGCCAGCGGCTTGAGGACCGCGCCCCAACCGGAGCCGAGCTTCTCCGCGAGGGTCGGGTCACCGACACGCGCGAGGATCTCGCTGACGAGTTCCTCGCGGGTGAGTACGGCGCCGTCGAGGACTTCCGCGGCGGCTTCGGCGATCGCGGCCATCTGGTCGGCCGTGGCGAACTCCCGCTGCCAGGCGCCCTTCTCCCAGGTGCGCGCCGCGGCCAGCAGGCTGAGGTAGGCGGCGGCGTCGTCGGCCGCGAGCACATGCAGCGTGCCCCGCTGCGCCCACGTCTTGACGATGACGCGGTCGGCCAGCGCGCCCGCCACGTCACCGGTCGCCGAGGGGCGGCGTACGGCGACGGCTTGCTCGGCGGAGGAGGCGACCTGCGCTTGCACGCCAGCCAGGCGCCGCACCACCCCTGCGGTGTCAACGTCTTCCCGGCGGTCGAGGAACTGCCGGTCCATCCGCCAGGACAGAACCTGACCCCAGGTCAGCCCGAGGGGTGAGGCTCCCATCGTCCCCTCCCGAGGGGTCGTCGAGCACGACTCCCGGCCAACCTACCGTCGGGCCTGACGCCAGGGGCCGTTAGTGGCTCCAGTGCTGAACGGCGCGGCGCTGCAGCAGCTTGCGGTACTGCTCGGTGGTCTTCGGCAGCAACGTGCCGGTGCCCCAGTCGACGATGACGCCGTACTGCCGGATCAGGTCGAACGCGTCGAGCTTGCCGCTGCGGTACCTTTCGGCGATCGCCTCGGCGTCTTCCGCCAGCCAGGAGACGCGGTGCGCGCGAATCTCGGCGCGTTCCCGCTCCGTCGCCTCCGGGTCGATCTCGTACTCACCGAGTTCGGCGTCCACGACCGTGAGTACGACGCCGTAGTCCTTGCGGGCGCGTTCCGGCGATACGTAGCCGTCGGCGACGTCCTCCCGCACCAGCTCGGGGTCGCGTTCCAGCGGATCGCCCAGTCCACCCCCGCCGGCCGACGGCCGGGTGAAGGTGTCACCGGGGCCCACCGGAAGGTTGGAGAAGACAGCACCGAGGAAGCGCTGCTCGGGTGTGCCCTTGTTGAGCCAGACCCCGTGCGGCATCGACGGCAGGCCGCCGTTGATTCCCCAGGTGATGGAGCGGGCACGGTCGCAGCAGTACGACATGACCGTGCGTTCGTTGTCGGTCAGCGTGCCGCCCTTTTCCACCCCGCATCCGCCCCTATGCTGCCCGGGGCCGCCGGAGTCGGTGACGATCTCGTGCGTGGTGGTCAGCACCGGGCACAGCCGCTCCTGGCCCTCGAGCGGCTGCACGGCGAGGCCGACGCCGAAGATGGGTGAGGTCGCGTTCGAGCCGTCCTTGCCGTTGCGTCCGCCCCAGCCGCCGGCCATCCAGTCGTACCACATGAAGTAGGGCCGCTCGGCGGTACGGGCATCCCTGCCCCCGACGAGCAGGTACTCGAGGTTGAACGAGCACGCGATGGCGCGGGCCGGCATGATGTCGGACCACAGCTCGAAGATCGCGTTCATGATCTTCTCGTACGGTCCGGAGCAGAATCCGGTGACGGCGTGTGGCCACCCGGCGTTCACCACCGTGCCCTCGGGGCCGATCTCGGAGCGGATGGCGCGGTAGAACCCGGAGTTCAGCGGAACGTCGGGGAAGAATGTCTTCGTGCCGGCCACGATCCCGGAGAACGCGGTGCCGTACCCGGCGTTGAGGAAGCTCGCCACGGCGGGTGCCGAACCGGTGAGGTCGTAGGTCACCTGGTCGCCTTCGATGGTCATGGCGACCTTGACCGGTACGAGCCCTTCCTCGCCCGCCGGGTCATAGTCGATGTAGTCCTCCGTACGCCAGGTGCCGTCGGGGAAGGCGGCGATCCGCCCCCGTACGATGCGCTCGACGTAGTCCTGGACCTCCTGCATGGCCGCGACCACCGTGTCCCTGCCGTACTTGTCGACCAGGCGGTGGATCTCCCGCTCGCATACGCCGGTGGCCTCGGCCTGCGCGTGCAGGTCGCCCATGCTGATGAACGGGGAGCGGGTGTTGGACACGAGGAGCTGCGCGACGTCCTCGAGAATCTCCCCCCGGTGCCAGATGCGTACCGGCGTGATCCGCAGCCCCTCGCTGAAGTGCTCGACGGCGTTCACGTCGAAGGATCCGGGTACGTTGCCGCCGATGTCGGCCCAGTGCCCCTTGTTCTGCGCGAAGGCGATGAGCTCCCGGCCGGCGAAGATGGGCCGTATGAAGCTGACGTCATTGAGGTGGGTCCCGCCGCGGTACGGGTCGTTGACCGCGAAGACGTCGCCGGGGTTGATGTCGTCGCCGAACTGCTCCAGCACCGCCTTGCACTGGAAGTGCAGCGTGCCGACGTGCACGGCGATGTCCTGGCTGCCCTGCATGACCGTGTTGCCCTCCGCGTCGCACAGCGCGGAGGAGAAGTCGCGGCAGTAGATGACGAACGAGTAGCACGTCCGCAGGATCTGTTCCGACATCAGGTCGACGGCGGTGATGAACGCGTTCTTCAGGACCTCGAACGTGACCGGATCCAGGCTGCGGCCCTCGGTGAGCCGAGCTACTTCTTCCTTGGTGGGTTGTTCCTTGGCCAGCGTCATATCGCACCGTCTCCTACCTGGATCCGGATGTTCAGCCACTCGTCGATCTCGGCGCGCGTGTCGGGTGGAATCACGGTGGTCGCATCGAGCTGCTCGATCACGGCGGGGCCGACGAGGCGCGTGCCGGCGGCAAGGCCCGCCCGGTCGTAGACGGGAGTAGACACCGGCTCCTCGTCGAAGACCACCGGTCGTTGATCGATCGGCGTCGGTGTTCGCTGCCCGTCGAGCGGGTGGGGCGCGAAGCTCGGCTTGGGGGTGACGCCGATGGCGCGCAGTCCCAGCTGGAAGATCTCCACCGGGGTATCGTCGCGGCGGAAGGAGTACTCCCGCTCGTGCTCACGGTGGAACCGGCCCACCGCGTCGTCGAGCGCTCCCGGCCCCGAGCCGACCGATACCGCGAGCGAACGCCATTGCCCCAGGTAGCGCATGCTGATCGAGCGCTCGAGAGCGATGTCGCGGTCCGGCACACCTTCCTTGAGCAGCCGGGTACGGGCCTCGGCCTCCAGCTTGCCGAAGACGGCCTCCAGTTCCTCGGGGTCGGCGTCGGAGACCGGACACTGATACATCTCGGTCAGGTCGTGGCGGATGTCGACGAGCAGACAGCCGAGCGCCGAGGTGATGCCGGGGTGCGGCGGCACGAGCACGGTGGGAATCGACAGCTCCTTGGCGAGCGCGGCACCGTGCAGGGCGCCGGCGCCACCGAAGACCACGAGCGCGAAGTCCCGCGGGTCGTAGCCGCGGCGTATCGAGATCAGGCGGACGGCGTCGGCCATGTTCGCGTTCGCCACCTCGATCACGGCGCCCGCGGCCTGCTGCGGCTCCAGTTCCAGGGGGGCGGCGAGCTTGTCCGCGATGGCCCGTTCCGCGGCCGCTCGGTTGAGCGTCATCGCCCCGCCCACCAGCCTGGTGCCGAGCCGCCCGAGGACGAGGTTGGCGTCGGTGTTGGTGGGCTGGGTGCCCCCGGTGTCGTAGCACACCGGCCCAGGTACGGCGCCGGCCGACTGCGGGCCGTTGCGCAGGGACCCGGCCTCGTCGATCCAGGCGAGCGAGCCCCCGCCGGCGCCGATGGTGAGCACCTCGATGCTGGGAAAACAGATCGGGTAGCCGTACTCGACGTACCATTCCTTGGTCACCCGGATGTCCCGGCCGTACACGAGCGAGATGTCCGTGCTCGTGCCGCCCATGTCCAGCCCGATGGCGTTGTCGAAGCCGCACTGCTGCGCGAGGTACCGCGCCGCGATCGCGCCGGCCGCGATCCCCGAGCCGGCGAGCCGCACCGGGTACTGCTGCGCCATGCGCGGTGTCATGGAGCCGCCACCGGAATGGAGCAGCAGGAGGTCGCCGCCGTAACCGTCCTCGGCCAGCCGTCGCTCCAGCCGTTCGACGTACCCGGTGACCATCGGAGATAGCACCGCGTTTGCGACGGTTGTTGAGAACCGGTTGTGCTCGAAGATCTCCGGGAGGATCTCGCTGGAGGTCGAAACCCGCACGCCGGGGAGCTCTTCCTCCAGGATCTCTCGCATTCGCCGCTCGTTGACGCCGTTGGTGTAGGAGTTGACGAAGCACACCGCTACCGTCTGGACGTTCTTGCGGCGCAGCAGGGCGGCGACCCGCCGCGCGTCGCCCTCGTCCAGCGGCTCCACGACCCGGCCAGCGAAGTCGACCCGCTCGCTCACCTCGAACCGGTCCCGCCGCCGGATGTAGGGGGGCGCCACGTCGTGGTAGGCGTCCCACAGATCGTCCCGGGTCCCGGTGCGAATCTCGATCACGTCGCGAAACCCGCGGGTGGTGACCATCGCGGCCGGCGGGAACCGCCGGGTGATGAGCGCGTTGGTGGCGACAGTCGTGCCGTGCGAGAAGAGCGCCACGTCCGCGAGGTTGACCTGTGCCTCCCGTGCTCCCGCGACGACCGCCTGCATCGGGTCGTCCGGGGTCGAGGGCACCTTCGCGACGCGTACCGTCGACGTGCCCTCCTCGAAGACGCAGACATCGGTAAACGTGCCACCGACGTCGACGGCCACTCGAAGCTCCGTCACCGGCATCCCTCCCGACGGCTCGCGGTTGGAGCCACTATCCGAGTGCATCGCGGAAGGCGACAATCGTGAGAGGTGAAGATGTGGGCGCGGCGGTTTGTGGTCACGTACAACCGTCCTCCCGGTCTTGGTCGTGATCTTGCCGACCAAGGAGATTACGGTGGCAACTGTGACCAGCGCGGATCTTCGTCTCGCCGATCTGCTCGCGCAGCACGATCTCGGGCTTCAGCTTGTCACCCGCGCGAGCACCCAGGTGCGCATCCGTGGGGCACATGCCATCGAGATCGCCGGCCCCTCCCGGTGGCTCAAGCGTGGCTGGTTGATGCTGACGGTCGGCACCAGGTTCGCCGATCCGCGCACGCCCCCGGGCGCCGCCCGCGAGCTCATCCGCGAACTCGACGAGGCCGGAATCTCGGCCCTGGCCTTTGGCGTGGACGTGTTGCTGGAGGAGGTGCCGCACGAGCTGGTTCGGGAGGCAAACCGGCGCGCCTTCCCCATCGTGACCGTGCCGTACGAGGTGCCGTTTTTGAAGATCACCGAGTTCGTCAACAAGTCGGTGCTGTCGACCAACATGTATTTGTTGCGGCGAACGATCTCGATGCAGGACCACCTCATCGAGTCGCTCACCGCGCAGCACCCCGAGCAGGCTCTTGTCGATCGGTTGGGCCGTCTGCTGAAAGGCGCGATCGTCCTGTACGACACGGGCGGCGACATCCTCGCCTCCACCGGTCCCGGCCCGGTGGCCGCGATCTGGCGGGAAATAAACTCACGGCCGCCCGAGGCACAGCAGTTCCAGGTAGGCCGATGGTTCGTGGCCAGTACCCCCATCACGGCGGACGGATCGGTGCAGTGGCTGGCGATCGCGAGCAGCGGCGGGGGAGTCTCCGAGGACTTGGTGCAGGAAACCCTGCCGGTGGCCGAACGGCTGCTCGGCGCGATCAGCCATTCCCGGGAAGTCACCAGGCTCGAGAAACGGCTGCGCGGCGGCGAGATCCTGGGCAACATATTGGACAATGTGACCGCAGAGGCCGGCACCTGGGACCGTCTCGTCGGGCTGGGTTTCCCCAGGCACGCGCCCGTCCGGGTCCTTGCTATGGCCCCGCAGCCAGGGTTGGATGTCGCCGCCGACGAGCCGGGCGAGGAGGGTGTCATCCCCCGCGCCCTCGAGATCGCCGCGGCGGAACTTCACCTTCCGCTGCTACTTACCCGCCGACCGCCGCGTCTGGCCGGCATGTGCCCGGCCGACGATGCCCGCATCGACGCCATGCTGGAGCGGGTCGGCTCGCTGGTGCGGGTGGGTCTCAGCGCCCCCTTCGACGACCTCGCCGACGGCCCGCAGGCGTTCCGGGATGCCGAACTGGCGCTCTCCGCCGCGCAGCGGCGGTCGGTGCGGGCACCGCGGCTGCGGTTCGAGGAAGTGGATTTCGCCGAATGGCTGCTGGCGGGTAGGCCGCCCGAGCAGGTGGCCGCCAAGGCCCAGCGGGTGCTCGGCCCGGTCGCCGACAACCCGCTGCTCGTGGAGGCGCTGGTCGCGTACCTCCGCTGCGACCTGGACGTCCATCGCACGGCCGAGGCCCTCCACCTGCACCCCAACTCCGTCCGCTACCGCCTCCATCGGGCGGAGCAGCTTCTCGGCCACACCCTGCGGTCGCCGGACAGCATCACCAACCTCTACCTGGCCCTGCACGAACACCTGCAGTGAGGAGGTGCCCTCGCGCCGCCGGACCTTGTCCGCCGCGACCGCGGGTGCTTGACTCGGGACGCCGTGTGGCCGCAGGGAGGTCGGGGTGGCCGTACACCGTGTCCCAAAGGGCGCCGCGCTGGGCGCCGTGGTCCTGGCTGCCGTGCTGCTCGGACCGGCTGTTCCGGGGGTCGCAGCGGCGGGCGCGCCGGAGAGCGCGCGGCCGGGTACGCGAAACAACGTGCCGGTCGCCACCGGGTACGGCGGCGCGGTCGCCACGGTCGATCCTCACGCGACCAAGGTCGGGATCGGGGTGCTGCGCAGGGGCGGCAACGCGGTCGACGCGGCGGTCGCCGCGGCGGCGACCCTGGGGGTGACCGAGCCGTTCTCGTCCGGCATCGGCGGCGGCGGCTTCTTCGTCTACTACGACGCCGGCACCCGGCAGGTGCAGACGATCGACGGGCGCGAGACCGCCCCGCTGTCGATGCCGCGGGA
Organism: Streptosporangiales bacterium; assembly: GCA_009379995.1. GTDB lineage: Bacteria > Actinomycetota > Actinomycetes > Streptosporangiales > WHSR01 > WHSR01. Next base: position 1,578 of record WHSR01000041.1, on the reverse strand, counting down.
CGCCTTCATCGACCTCGAGACAGGGGAGCCGTACCCCTTCTACCCCGACCGGGTGACCGGCGGTGTGTCGGTGGGCGTTCCGGGGACCTTGCTGACCTGGGCGAAGGCACTCGAGCGCTGGGGTACTGCCGACCTGGCCGGGGCGCTGCGGCCGGCCGAGCGCATCGCGTACCGCGGCTTCGGAGTCGACAAGACGTTCCACGACCAGGTCGCCGAGAACGAGCCGCGGTTCGAGATCTTCGGGCCGACGCGCCGGCTGTATCTGCCCGGCGGGAAGCCGCCTGCGGTCGGATCGACCTTTCGCAATCGGGACCTGGCTCGCACCTACCGTGAGATCGCGCGGAAAGGGCTCGATGCCTTCTACTCCGGACCGATCACGCGCGGGATCGTCGACGCCGTACGGCAGCCGCCCGTCGATCGACCCACCGACCTGCCGGTGCCGCCGGGCTACCTGACGCCCTCCGACCTAGCCACCTACGACGCACCCTTCCGCGAGCCGACCCGGACCGACTACCGCGGTGTGGAGGTCTACGGCATGGCGCCACCGTCCTCCGGTGGCTCGACGGTCGGAGAGGCGCTGAACATCCTCGAACGATTCGACCTCGGCTCGCTCGGGTCGAGCGAAGCGCTGCACCACTACTTCGAGGCCAGCGCGCTGGCCTTTGCCGACCGCGACCGCTACGTCGGCGACAGCGACTACGTCGACGTCCCGCTGGAGGAGCTGCTGTCCGAGGGCTTCGCCGCCGAACGAGCCTGCCTGCTCGATCCCGACCGGGCGATGGCCAAGCCGGTCGAGCCCGGCTCGCCCGACGGCTCGTACGCGGGCTGCGGAGATCGGTCCGAGCTCGGCCGCGCCGGTATGGAGGGCGCGTCGACGACGCACCTCACCGTGGCGGACAGGTGGGGCAACGTTGTCTCCCACACGCTCACCATCGAGCAGATCGGTGGCAGCGGCATCGTCGTGCCGGGCCGCGGTTTCCTTCTGAACAACGAGCTGACGGACTTCAACCCCGAACCGACCCAGGGAGAGGCCCCCGACCCGAATCTCGTCGAGGGCGGCAAGCGGCCGCGCAGCTCCATGTCGCCGACGATCGTCCTGCGCGGCGGCGCCCCTTACCTCGCGGTTGGCACGCCCGGCGGGTCCACCATCATTACGACGGTGCTGCAGCTGCTGGTCGAGCGCCTGGATCGTGGCATGACGCTGCCCGAGGCGATCGCCGCGCCGCGCGCCGCGCAGCGCAACGCCGAGGCGATCGCCGCGGAGCCGGCGTTCCTGGCCTCGCCCGAGGCAGCGGAGTTGCGGGCGCTGGGTCATGAGTTCAGCGGTTCGGAGGAGATCGGCGCCGCTACCGGCATCGAATTCTTGCCCGACGGGCGGTTGCGCGCCGCCGCGGAACCACGTCGCCGCGGCGGCGGCAGTGCCGGCGTGGTCAGCACAACTAGTGTCCTGCGCCTGAAGTTCGACGAGATAATGTACGGTCTCTGTCATGCCTGGACGTGGCCGCCCGAAAGAGCCGCTGGTGTTGTCGGGGGAGGAGCGGGAGACGCTGCTGCGCTGGTCGCGCCGGGCGAAGTCGT
>WHSR01000137.1 GCA_009379995.1 Streptosporangiales bacterium | reverse complement strand
TCACCAAAATCCTTCTGCAACCCATCAGTCACCCGAAAGACCCCGCCCAGCCTGCCGACATCCTCACCCATCACGATGACCTTCGAATCCCGCTCCATCGCCCCACGCAGACCCTCATTCAGGGCCCTGGACAGGGTCAGCATCGTCATCTCACCGACCCCCGTCCGCGAACGAGGCGAGGTAGGCCTCGAACCCGTCCCGCTCCTCGGCGAGGATCGGGTGCTCACCGACGAACACGTGGTCGAAGATGGACATCGGCGGCGGCTCGGGCATCTGTACGCAGCTCTTGCGCAGGCGCGCACCGAACTCGTCGGCCTCCCGGTCGATCTCACCGAGGAAGCTCTGGTCGGCGAGCTGCCGCCGGATCAGGTACGCCTTGACCCGCTCGATCGGGTCCTTCAGCTTCCACGCCTCGAGCTCGCTCTCCAGGCGGTAGCGGGTGGGATCGTCGGTGGTGGTGTGTGGCCCCATCCGGTAGGTGTACGCCTCGATGAGCGTGGGCCCCTGGCCCTCCCTGGCCGCCTGTAGGGCCTTGCGGGTGACGGCCAGACAGGCGAACACGTCGTTGCCGTCCACCCGGACGCCGGGGAAGCCGAAGCCGCGGGCGCGCTGATACAGCGGGATGCGGCTCTGCTTCTCCTGCGGCTCGGAGATGGCCCACTGGTTGTTTTGGCAGAAGAAGACCACAGGCGCGTTGAACACCGACGCCCAGACGAAGGCCTCGTTCACGTCGCCCTGTGAGGTCGCGCCGTCGCCGAAGTAGACGAGCACGGCCGCCTCGGTGCCGTCCCGCTGCAGGCCCATGGCGTAGCCGGTGGCGTGCAGCGTCTGGCCACCGACCACGATCGTGTACAGGTGGAAGTTGTGCCGGGCCGGGTCCCAGCCGCCGTAGTCGACGCCGCGGAACAGGCTGAGCAGCGCCATCGGGTCGATTCCGCGGCACCAGGCCACCCCGTGCTCCCGATAGCTGGGGAAGACCATGTCGCCCTCGGCGAGCGCGCGACCCGACCCGATCTGGGCCGCCTCCTGGCCGAGCAGGGAAGCCCAGATGCCCAGCTCGCCGTGCCGCTGCAGGGCAGTGGCCTCGAAGTCCATACGCCGGACCAGTACGAGGTCCCGGTAGAAGGCGCGTACTTCCTCGGGGCTCAGATCGAGGGGATACTCCGGATGTTCCGTCCGCTCGCCCTCGGGGGTGAGGAGCTGAACGAGCTCAGAGTTCGAGGGCCCGGCAGGAGCTGCGCCGAGCAAGCCGTCGATGGTCACCTGCCACTCCTTGTGTGCTCGCGGGCCGAGCGCGGGGTCTCCGCGCCGAGCCGTTGCCACGACCCGGGCCCGCTGGGGTGGTGCGAGCCCTGCGGTCCTGAAGCCATCGTTACAGAAGTGACCGACCGGGGCGACCGTGGGGGGGCGGGTGACACGCCGGGTCCAGTCGTCATCGAGTCGTATCCCTGGCGCGCATCCGGGCATAAATCCCGTGCCGGCGAAGAGAAGAAGCCGGGCGGCCGCTCCATAGGCAGGAGGTGACCATGAACGAGAGTCTGTTCACCGTCCCAGGGATGCTGATCGACGGCGAATGGGTCACGTCGGGCGAGCACGGTACGGCGCAGGTGCATTCCCCGTACGACGGAAGCGTGGTCGCCGCGGTGCCGGCGGCGGGGAAGGCCGACGTCGACCGGGCGGTCACGGCCGCCCGCGCCGCGTTGCGCCGCGACGACTTTCCCCGCGCGGAGCGGGTACGGGTGCTCGAGCAGACGGCGGCGGCGATCAACGACCGGAAGGAAGATTTCGCCCGGGCGATCGCTGCCGAGTCGGCCAAGCCGCTCAAGACGGCACGCATCGAGGCGGGCCGCGCGGTCGAGACGTTCGCCTTCGCCGCTGCCGAGGCCAGACGGTTCGCGGGTGAGGCCGTACCGATGGACGCCACCCCCGCCGGAGCTGGCAAGACGGCGTTCACGCTGCGCGTCCCAGTCGGTGTGGTGGCCGCGATCTCGCCGTTCAACTTCCCGCTCAACCTCGTCGCCCACAAGGTCGCCCCGGCGATCGCGGCGGGATGTCCGGTGGTGCTCAAGCCCGCCTCGCAGACCCCGGTGTCCCCGCTGCTGCTGGCCGAGCTGCTGAACGGATTCGGGGTACCGGCGGGCTGGCTGAACGTGGTGATCGGCGGAGGCAGGGCCGTCGGCGACCCGCTCGTCGAGCACCCAGACGTCGCGTACATCACCTTCACCGGGTCGGCGCTCGTCGGCTGGGGGATCGCCGCCAAGGCCGCGAAGAAGAAGGTACGGCTGGAGCTCGGCTCCAACTCGCCGCTGATCGTCGACGCCGACGGCGACTGGAAGACGGCGGCGGCCAAGACCGCTACCGCCGGGTTCTCCCACGCTGGCCAGTCGTGCATCTCCATCCAGCGGATCTACCTGCACGCCGATATCGCCGACGACTTCCTCGACGAGCTGGTGCCGCGGCTCGAGGCGCTACACACCGGCGACCCGCTGCGCGACGACACGGACGTATCCAGCCTCATCTCGCACGACAACACCCAGCGGGTGAAGGAGTGGATCGAGGAGGCCGTCTCGCAGGGCGCCAAGGTGCTGTGCGGCGGCGAGATCGAGCCCGTGGCGGGCACCGCCGGGGTGCTGCGGCCGACCGTGATCGAGGACGTCAACCGGGACATGAAGGTGCAGTGCCGTGAGGTATTCGGGCCACTCGTCACTGTCACCAGGTACCAGGACTTCGACCAGGCGCTCGAGGCGGCCAACGACTCGATATACGGACTGCAGGCCGGCGTGTACACCAGCGACCTCGGCAAGGCGCTCAAGGCTGCCAGGACGCTCGAGTACGGCGGGGTGGCCATCAACGAGGTACCTACCGCACGGGCCGACCAGCAGCCATACGGAGGTATGAAGGAGTCGGGCAACACCCGTGAGGGTCCCGCCTACGCCGTCGAGGAGATGACCGAGATCCGCCTCGTCACCCTCCAGCCCTGATCCCTGCTGTCGGTCTTCCTGTTGAGGGTCAGTCGAAGAGGGCTGGCAGGGTGGACTCGTTGGCCTCGCGCAGCGCGTCCAAGGAGACCCGGAAGAGCCCGTCGAACTCCAGCGCGTCGCCGCCGAGCACGCCCAGCTTGGTCAGCGGGACGCCGCGGGCCGCGCACAGCACGGCGAACCTGACCTCAGCGCCCGGCCGGATCGCCACCACCGCCCGGCCGGCCGACTCGCTGAACAGGGCGACGAACGGATCGAGCCGCTCGGGCAGGACCAGGCGACAGCCGACCCCGCCGTGCAGGCACGCCTCGGCGAGCGCATCTGCGAGCCCTCCGTCGGACAGGTCGTGCGCGGCGGCCAGCAGCTCCTCACCGGCGGCCGCGACGAGCACCGACGCCAGGGCGCGCTCCGCGGCCAGGTCCACCCTCGGCGGACGACCGCCCAGGTGGCCGTGTACGGCGTGCGCCCACTCGGATCCGCCGAACTCGTCGTGGGTCTCGCCGAGCAGCGCCACCGTCGCGCCGGATTTGGCGAACCCGTGCGAGAGCCCGCGCCGCACGTCGCCGATGACCCCGAGGACACCGACGATCGGCGTCGGGTGGATCGGGGTCTCCCCGGTCTGGTTGTAGAAGCTCACGTTTCCGCCGGTCACCGGGATGCCGAGTTCCTGACAGCCGTCCGCCAGACCGCGCACGGCCTCCGCGAACTGCCACATCACCTCCGGATCCTCCGGCGAGCCGAAGTTCAGGCAGTCGGTGACCGCGAGCGGGCGGGCTCCCGTGGCCGCGACGTTGCGGTACGCCTCGGCCAGCGCGAGCTGGGCGCCGGCGTACGGGTCGAGCCGGGTGTACCGAGAGTTCCCGTCGGTCGAAACGGCGATCCCGACGCTCCCCGAGGCCCCGGAATCGGCCGCCGTCTCCTCGATCCGCAGCATGCCGGCGTCGTGCGGCATGGCGAGGACCGTGTTGCCCTGGACGTACCGGTCGTACTGCTGGGTGACCCAGGTCTTGTCGGACAGGTTGGGCGACGCGATCAGCCGCAGCAGCGTGTCCCGCAGCTCGGCTCCGGTACGCGGGCGGGGCAGCGCCGACGGCCCGTACAACGGATCGTCGGCCTGCAGGGTGTCAAGGGAGGCCGGCCGAGCATATGGCCTCTCGTATACCGGCCCCTCCTCGGCGAGGGTGCGGGGCGGCACGTCCACGATGACCTCGTCCTGCCAGGTGATGACCAGCCGGCCGCCGCGCTCGGCCTCCTCCGGCGACACCTCGGTGACCTCGCCGACCACCGTCGCCGGTACGTCCCATTTCGCGCAGACGGCGAGGAACTCGTCTACCCGGTCCGGCTCGACGACCGCCATCATCCGCTCCTGCGACTCGCTCATCAGGATCTCCTCCGTAGCGAGCGTCGAGTCGCGCAGCGGCACCACGTCGAGCTCGATGCGCATCCCGCCGGTCCCCGCGCTGGCCATCTCGGAGGTGGCGCACGACAGTCCGGCGGCGCCGAGGTCCTGGACGCCGACGACCAGGCCGGCGGCGAACAGCTCCAGGCAGCACTCGACCAGCAGCTTTTCCAGGAACGGGTCGCCGACCTGCACGCTCGGCCGCTTTGCCGAACCCTCCGCGTCGGAGTCGAAGGACGCGGAGGCGAGCACCGACGCGCCGCCGATGCCGTCGGGGCCGGTGCCGGCACCGAGCAGGATCACCTTGTTGCCTGCTCCGTGCGCGCGGGCCAGCTTGACGTCCTCGTGGCGCATCACGCCCACGCACAGGGCGTTGACGAGTGGGTTGGCCGCGTAGCAGGCGTCGAAGACCACCTCGCCGCCGATGTTCGGCAGGCCTAGGCAGTTCCCGTACCCGGCGATGCCGGCGACGACGCCGGGCAGCACCCGCCTGGTGTCGGACGCGGTCGCGGGGCCGAACCGCAGCGCGTCCATGACCGCCACCGGGCGAGCGCCCATGGCGAGGATGTCCCGTACGATCCCGCCGACCCCGGTCGCCGCGCCATGGTACGGCTCCACGTACGAGGGATGGTTATGTGACTCGATCTTGAACGTGACCGCGTAGCCGCGTCCGACGTCCACCACGCCGGCGTTTTCCCCGATGCCGACGAGGAGCGCGTCGCTTTCCGGCGCCTTCTCCCCGAACTGCCGCAGGTGCACCTTCGAGGACTTGTAGGAGCAGTGCTCGCTCCACATCACCGAGTACATCGCCAGCTCGGACGAGCTGGGGCGGCGACCCAAGATCTCCCGGATGCGGGCGTACTCGTCGTCGGCCAGGCCGAGCTCGGCATGCGGCTGCGGCTCGTCTGGCGTCTCCGCGGCGCGTCGCACGGTGTCCAGGGTCGTGCTCGCCCCGCGGGGCTGAGTTGCGCGGCCGCCGGCAGGTCCGCCCGGCCGGCCGGTCGTCGCGCCGGACGCTGCCTCGGTCGTTGCGCCGGGCGTGGTCTCGGTGGTTGCACCGGACCCTGCTCCCGACGTCGCCGAGGCCAGCTCGACGGCTGGCCTCTCGGTCCCCCCTGCCCCCGCTGCGCCCCAGTAGACGTCCGGCTCGTTTCGAACCGTCATGCGCTCACCAGACTCGACACGACGGACGCGAAGAAGGCGAGCCCATCGGTCGTCGGCCCGGTGAGGTCGTCGACCGCGTGCTCGGGATGCGGCATAAGGCCCACGACGTTCCCCCCTTCGTTGCAGATGCCAGCAATGTCCTTTACGGACCCGTTGGGATTGGTTCCCATGTAGCGCGCCACCACCCGGCCTTCGTCCTCGAGACGGCGAAGCGTCTCGGCGTCGGCCGTGTAGCCCCCCTCGCCACTCTTCAACGGTACGACGATCTCTTGGCCCGTGTCGTAGGTACCCGTCCACGGGGTAGCGGTGTTCTCGATCCGAAGCCGCTGGTCGCGGCAGACGAAGTGAAGGCCCGCGTTGCGGGTCAGTGCCCCCGGCAGCAAGTGTGATTCGCAGAGGATCTGCAGGCCGTTACAGATGCCGAGCACGGGCATCCCGTCGCGGGCGGCGGGGACTATCGACTCCATGACGGGCGCGAACCGGGCGATCGCGCCGCAGCGGAGGTAGTCGCCATAGGAGAAGCCGCCCGGGAGGACCACCGCGTCGACCCGGGCGAGATCGCGGTCGGCATGCCACAGCGCCACCGGCTCCCCGCCGGCGAGCCGTACCGCGCGCACGGCGTCACGGTCGTCCAGGGATCCGGGAAAGCTGACGACGCCCACACGAGGAGGGGCCACATCTGCAGGTTAGGTGATGAAGGCGCTCGTCACCCAATCGTGCCGGATAACGCCTGTGCGTCCGCTAGGACGCGTGCGCGAGCGGGGGGTCGCCGCGCCATCCGAGCTTCTTGTGCAGGTGAACCACGGTGCCTCCCTCGGCCCCGTCCTCGAACGCGACGTCGTCCACCAGGGCGCGCATGAGCTCGATGCCACGGCCCGTCTCGTCGTCGAGGCGGTCCGGAAGCGGGCCGAGCACGGCCGGGTCGAAACCATTACCACTGTCGAGGACCGTGACGAGGCACTGCCGATCATTGATGCAGACGACGACCTCGTAGGAATCGGTGTGTGCGGCATGGTCGACCACGTTGGTGCACGCCTCTGAGATGGCAACGAGGATGTCGGTGACACCCTCCTCGTCCGCGCCGAGAGTGCGGAGGGCGTCGCCGAGGACCTGCCGAATCACCGGGACGCTCAGCGCCTCCCGCGGCAGTACGAGCGAGAACCTGATGTCCACTGGCGAACCCCTAGCGCCGGTCCTTCTACTTGGGAAGGTTCCCCTGCCGGGGCACGTATAACTAACGTGCACCTACTCTTCGACGCGTATCGAGAAGTCCTCGATTACCGGATTTGCCAGCAATGTCTCGGCGATCCGCGTGGCCTGGTCTTTCGCGGCCTCGGAAGACGACTCGATGAGCTCGAGCTCGAACCGTTTACCCTGGCGGACACCCGTCACCCCGGCGAAGCCGAGCCTGGGCAAGGCATTGGCGATCGCCTGGCCTTGGGGATCGAGGATCTCCGGCTTGAACATGACGTCGACGACGACTCGGGTCACGGCAGGCCAGCGTACGCGACCCTCGGGCGTTCCCCCTTGTTGACTGTCGGCGTGTTCGTCACGCGACGCGCCTCTTGGTGCCGAACACGCCGACACTCAACGGGAGGGGCGATGAGCCTCAGGTGCCGATCGGCTTGCCGTCGGGGCGGAAGGCGCAGATCACCGAGGGCTGCGGGAACGTCCCTCCCGGCCAGGTGCTCGCCGGATTCTCTACCGTCGAGTCGTCGACCTCTCCTGGGTGCTGCACCGCGACGAAGACCGTTCGCCCGTCGTGGGAGATGAGCGGGCCACACGTCTCGGCACCCAGCGGCACGGTGAGGAACTGCCTGACGTACCCGCGCTCCCGGCCCCGTACCGGCATCGCGAACAGGCCGTCGTTGGAGCCGAGCTCGTTGCCGTCCGTGGCGAGCCACAGGTTGCCGGCCCGGTCGAAGGCCATGTTGTCCGGGCAGGAGATCGGGCTGACCTTGGACTTGTCGAAACCCGCGTAATACGTCGACTCGTCGTCCGGGTCGCCGCAGACCAGCGGCAGGTTCCAGCGAAACCGTTCCGCGCCGGCGTCATTGCGCTCCTCGAGGAGCTCCACGATCTGCCCGTGCCGGTTCTCCGCCCTCGGGTTGGCCTCGTCGGCCTGCTCGGCGGTGCGCTCGTCGTTGTTGGTCAGGGCAATGTACACAGCGCCGGTGCGCGGGTTGCGCTCCACGTCCTCGGGGCGGTCCATCTTGGTAGCGCCCACCTTGTCGGCCGCCAGCCGGGTGTGCACGTACACCTCGTCGGGGGCCATGCCGGGCACGTGGCTGATGCCGCCGCTGGCCAGCGGGATCCACACTCCGGTGCCGTCGAAGGCCTCGTCCGAGGGAAGTGCCCCGCTGCCGTCGATCTCGCTCGGCGGGCTGTCGCCGGTGAAGCGGGCGACGTACAGGGTGCCCTCGTCGAGCAGGCCGAGGTTGTGCCGCCGGGCATCCCGGCCGCCCCCGGGACGGAAGCGACCCTTGGAGACGAACTTGTAGACGTAGTCGAACCGCTCGTCGTCGCCCATGTAGGCGACCACCCGGCCGTCCTTGGTCAGGGTGGTGGTGGCCCCTTCGTGCTTGATCCGGCCGAGGTTTGTCCGTTTGCGCGGTACGAACTCGGGGTCGTACGGGTCGATCTCCACCACCCAGCCGAACCGGTTCGGCTCGTTCGGGTGCTTGGCGATGTCGAACCGCTCGTCGACCCGCTCCCAGCGCCGGTTGTCCTCGGGTATCCGGTTCTCCGTGTCGATGCCGTACCGGTCCAGCGCCGGCTTCCGCTCGGCGGGCGCGCCGTCCCCGCCGACGAAGTACTGGTGGAAGTTCTCCTCGCCGGTGAGGATCGTCCCCCAGGGGGTCGTGCCGCCGGCGCAGTTGTTGAGCATGCCGAGCACCCGCCGACCTCGAGGGTCGGCAGCCGTCTTGAGCAGGTCGCTGCCGGCGGCCGGGCCGGTGAAGAGCATCGGCGTGCCGGCGGTGATGCGGCGGTTGTACGGTCGCCGGCCGCGCCGCACCGGGCACCACCGCCCGGTGCCGCCGACCCGCTCGATCTCGACGATCGAGCCGCCGTGGGCGGCCATGGCGATCTTGATCTGGTCCTCGGTCGCGGTGTCGGCGCCCTCGTACCCGCGGAACATGAGCTCCTCGTTGGTGTACTCGTGGTTCACCCACAGCAGCGCCCGATCGCCACCGCGGCCGAGCGGCAGGAACGAAACGAAGTCGCAGTTGTAGCCGAACTGCTTCTCCTGGGCGGCGACGGTCTGGTTGTCGAGATCGAACTCCGGCGCGCCGGGCAGCAGCGGGTCGCCCCAGCGGAGGACCACCTCGTAGGAGTAGCCGTCGGCCACGACGACGTCGTCGCGCGTGTTGGGCGGCACGGGCCGGAAGGTCAGTCTGCCGTTGCCGCGCCCGGCCGCCGATGCGGCCGATGTCACGGCCTCCGCCGGCCGCGCCGTACCCGGCAGCGTCATCACGACGGCACCCAGCGCGCCGAGCCCACCGGCCCGCAGCAGCCCGCGGCGGGACAACTGGCGCGCGACGATGTCGCCGAAGTACTCGTTCTCGCTGGTGTTGGGCACCGGGTGGGCACACTGGTTGCCGCATCGGTACCGGCACGTGGTGGCGCTGCGCCCACCGGGACGGCCGAGCAGCGGTAGCAACGAATGCCTCGCCCTGCTCTCGTCGGCCACGGGTTCCTCCTGCTGCTGTCGACCGGACGGTTCCGGCCGAAACCTAGACCCACCGAGGTACTACCTCACCCAAGGCGGGGTGAACGTCGGCTTACCGGAACGTCTCGGTCTCGTCTCAGGTCCGCGGGTGCGGATAGCCTCGGCGCGTGCGTGCTTCTCGACAAGACCCGGAGGCGGCGCGCCGGCGCACCGCCTGCGTGGCGGAGGTCGCGGCGGGTCTCGACAGCGGCATCGAGCCGGACCGGGAGGCCCTGCGGACCGCCGTCCGTGCCCTCCTCGACCGGCTCGCCGAGGTCGCACCCGGCCGGTCGGTGGAGGTACGCGTGCCGCCGTACGCCGCCGTGCAGTGCGTCGAGGGCCCCCGGCACACCCGCGGCACCCCGTCCAGCGTCGTGGAGACCGATCCGCTCACCTGGGTCGCGCTGGCAACCGGCCGGCTGGGCTGGCGCGACGCGGTGGAGGCCGGGCGGGTGCAGGCAAGCGGACTCCGCAGCGACCTCTCGGGTTACCTGCCACTCAGATAATTGGGTCGGTCAGGGGAGCGGGAGCGGGCGCGGCGGCACCGGGGACGACTGAACGATCGAGCTGGTGGTCTGCCCGTAGAGCAGGAAGCCGTCGATCACCGCCTCCAGCTCCTCGATGGTGGGCACCTGAACCCTGACCAGCAGGCAGTCCTCGCCGGTGATGCGGTGGCATTCCACCACCTCGGGGGTCTCCCGCGCGGCCTCGATCGCCTTGGGGAGCATCCCGGGGCCGGGGCGGATGCGTACGTACGCGGCGAGCGGCATGCCCAGGGCCCCCGGGTCGATGTCGAGGCGGTAGCCGGCGATGATCCCCGAGCGCTCCAGCCGCTGGACCCGCTCGGTGACAGCGGGCGGGGACAGGCCCACCCGCCGGCCGAGCTCGGACATGGTGCTGCGCGGGTTGCGCCGTAGCTCGCCGAGCAGCCGGACGTTCACCGGGTCCACCAGGAGCTCACCGGCATTCTTTTCGTCTGTCCGCGGTCTCGGCCGTCGTTGCTGAACCATTTCGTCCCCATCGCCTCGAGAACATCATGGATCTACCCCGTACCGCTATCAATCATGGGGCATGCGACCATCCGCGGCACGAACCCAGCTGCCGCCGCACACGTACTTCCTCGTCAGCGCCGTGTTCCACTACCTCGGCCCGGCGTTCGCGGTGCTGCTGTTCGCGCGGGTCGACCCGCTCGGGGTGGCGTGGCTGCGGATCGTGGGAGCCGCCGCGGTGTTCGCGATCTGGCGCGCCCCCTGGCGGGCGTTCGTCGGGCTGTCCCCGGCCGGGCGACGCACGCTCGTCCTGCTCGGTATCACCCTCGCGGCCATGAACGTCTGCTTCTACCTGGCGATCGCCCGGCTGCCGCTGGCCACCGTCGGTGCGATGGAGTTCCTCGGCCCGGTGGCCCTGGCCGCCGCCGGTGCCCGAAACCGGCGAAACCTCGCCGCGCTGTTGCTCGTTGTCGCCGGAGTTGCGGCGCTCACGGATGTACGGCTGGAGGCCGAACCGATCGGGCTGGCCTTCTCCTTCGCCAACTGCGCCCTCTTCACGTGCTACATCGTCCTCGGCCACCGGGTCGCCCAGGACGGCGCGGCCGAGGGCGTCGACCGGCTGGGTACCGCGATGCTCGTCGCGAGCGTCGCCGTCGCCCCGGTGGGCCTGGCCGACGCGGCGCCCGCGTTCGTCCATCCGGCCCTGCTCGGCGCCGGGCTCGGCGTGGCCGTCTGCTCGTCGGTGATCCCCTATGTCTGCGACCAGCTCGCCATGGCCCGACTCCCGCGAGCAACGTTCGCGCTGCTCATGGCGCTGCTACCGGCGACGGCAACGGTCATCGGCGCCGTCGTGCTGCGACAGATTCCGAGCCCGGCCGAGATCGCCGGCATCGGCCTGGTGGCCGCCGCCATCGCGGTGCATCGCGACCAGCGGAGGAAGTAACCCATGCCGGTAAGGCACTACTCGTTGTGGTCACATGTCTACATTGTGTAGAAGTGCCCCTCCGGAGTAGCTTCGACCCGTTCACGCGCCGGAGATCTCGGGCAGTCGGGGAGGAAGCGTGCACAGCTCGAGGGTCAGGGTTCGCCGTACCTCAACAGTCGTGGCGCTCGGCCTGATCGCGGCGCTCGGACCGGTCGCCGCGGCCGACGCGCAGGAGGAGGCCGGTCGGGGGCTGCCGGGCTTCACCAAGGACAAGGCCGCCTGGCAGCTCGAGTACGAGAAACGGTTCACCGACGTCGTCGACGCCGGCACCGCCGGCGAGCTGAGCCGGGCGATGAGCTCCTACACCGGGCTCGTGGGCACCTCCGGCGCGGCCCGCCGGGTCGCGTACTCCGTCGACAAGCTGCGCAGCTGGGGGTTGCACCCGCAGGTCAGCTCGTACGGCGTGTACGCCTCGGTCCCGAAGAGCATCGAGGTCACGATGACCGAGCCGACCCGCCGCGAGCTTTCGGTGAAGGAGTCCCCGCACCCCTGGCACGAGGGGTTCGAGAACGTCGTGGTCGGCTACAACGCATACTCCCCCCCGGGCGACGTCACCGGCGAGCTGGTGTACGCGAACTACGGGCTCCCGGAGGACTACGAGAAGCTCGAGGAGCTCGGCGTCGACGTCAAGGACAAGATCGTCATCGTCCGTTACGGGCAGAGCTTCCGTGGCGTCAAGAGCAAGGTCGCCGAGGAGCACGGGGCCAGGGGCGTGATCATCTACTCCGACCCGGAGGACGACGGCTACGTCCAGGGCAAGGTCTACCCGGACGGCCCGTGGCGGCCGGCGAACAGCATCCAGCGCGGCAGCATCCAGTACATCTTCAACTACCCCGGCGACCCGCTCACCCCCGGCGGGCCGGCGACGCCCGGGACGCCGCGCATCGACCCGTCCGAGGCCGACAACCTGCCGCGCGTCCCGACCACGCCGATCTCCTACGGCCAGGCGAAGTACCTGCTCAGGGCGCTCGCCGGGCCGAAGGCGCCGGAGGAGTGGCAGGGCGGCCTGAAGTTCGACTACCACGTCGGCCCCGGTCCGAGCGAGGCCAACCTGGACCTCGACATCGACTACCGGCAGCTTCCGGTGCACAACGTGATCACCACGATCCCGGGGACCGAGCATCCCGAGCAGAAGGTGGTCGTGGGCGGCCACCTCGACTCGTGGACCTACGGGGCCGCCGACAACAACAGCGGCTGGATCTCGGTGCTGGGCATCGCCCGCGGGCTGGGCGCGCTGCTCGAGGACGGGTGGCGGCCGGACCGGACGATAGTGCTCGCCGGCTGGGACGGCGAGGAGTACGGGCTGTTCGGCTCCACCGAATGGGTCGAGCAGCTCGAGGCCGAGCTGGGGCGCGGCGCCGTCGCATACGTCAACATGGACGGCACCGGCGGGAAGAACTTCTCCACAAGCGCGGTGCCGGCGCTCGACGACCTCATCACCGCGGTGACCAAGGCCGTCGAGGACCCCGACCACGGCACGGTGTACGGCAACTGGACCCAGGGCGACGCCGAGCCCGAGGTCGGCCGGCTCGGCAGCGGGTCGGACTACACGCCGTTCCTCGACCACGTCGGGATTCCGTCCACCGACGTGGGGTTCTCCACCGACGGGGGCGAGTACCACAGCGCGTACGACGACACGTACCAGATGGAGCACTTCCTCGACCCCGGCTACCTGCACCACACGGCTGCCTCGGAGGTGTCCGGGCTGCTCGCGCTGCGCCTCGCCAACGCGGACACGCTGCCGCTCGTCTACTCCGACTACGCCGCGCAGGTCCGGGGCTACCTGACGGACCTGGACGAACTGCAGCGCGAGCGGTACGGGGAGCGGAAGGTCGACCTGGGCGACGCCCAGCGGGCGGCCCGGAAGTGGCAGCGGGCGGCCAAGGCCCTAGAGGACGCGGCCTCCGCGGCGACCTCGGCGTCCCGGGGCGACCGGCCGAGCGAGGCGGAGTTCGCCGGGATCAACCGGGCCCTCATGGCGCAGGAGCGCGACCTCACCCAGCGGGTCGGGCTGCCGCAGCGACCGTGGTACAAGCACATGATCTACGCGCCCGGGCTGTACACCGGCTACGCCGTCCAGTTCCTGCCGGCCCTGGAGACCGCGATCGAGGACGGCGACTTCGTCACCGCGCGGGAGTACCGGGACCTGCTCGTCGACTCGTTGCGCAGGGCAGCCCGCGACGCGGGTCGCTAGCCCCAAGGCCGTGTAGTTAAAGAATCGGATGCGGCCGTCAAGCCGGCTGAGACAGGCAACGGAGTCCCTGCTAGAACTGCGTCGACCAAGATCGCTGTCTGGCGAGGGACTCCGTTGGGCATCCAGTCTGTCATT
>WHSR01000132.1 GCA_009379995.1 Streptosporangiales bacterium | reverse complement strand
TGGGCTGTTCGCCCATTAAAGCGGTACGCGAGCTGGGTTTAGAACGTCGTGAGACAGTTCGGTCCCTATCCGCTGCGCGCGTAGGAGACTTGAGGGGAGCTGTCCTTAGTACGAGAGGACCGGGACGGACGAACCTCTGGTGTGCCAGTTGTCCTGCCAAGGGCACGGCTGGTTAGCTACGTTCGGACGGGATAACCGCTGAAGGCATCTAAGCGGGAAGCCCACCCCAAGATGAGGTCTCCCACCGGGTCAACCGGGTAAGGCCCCCAGCTAGACGACTGGGTTGATAGGCCGGAAGTGGAAGCATGGCAACGTGTGAAGCTGACCGGTACTAATAGGCCGAGGACTTGACCACATACCTTCTATACTTTCGCGCTCACTGTGCGGCTCCCGAGATGCGGTCGGCCGGATCGGTCACGACCGATGACATCTCCATAGGGTTACGGCGGCCATAGCGAAGGGGAAACACCCGGTCCCATTCCGAACCCGGAAGTTAAGCTCTTCAGCGCCGATGGTACTGCGCGGGCGACCGCGTGGGAGAGTAGGACGCCGCCGGACATCGTACAGACGAGGACCACTCCACTATGGGGTGGTCCTTCGTCGTGTGTGGGCTGTGACGTGTTCGGGATGGTGCCAAGGTGACGCAGGATGGTCGGCGCGACCGCGATGGTGGGCGCGGCCGCAGTGGAGAATGGAGCGCGAGAGGGGGTGCCCGCGGAGCACCTCCCCGCGACCGGGGGAAGCGGGACGCGGGACGCTCCGAGGGACTTGAGGTCCCCCGCGATGTGACCGCGCGTGACCTCGGTTCCGCGGCCCGCCGAGAGGTGCGTTCGCTGCCGCAGGGCCTCGCCGACCAGGTGGCACGGCACCTGGTGATGGCCAGGGAGCTGCTTCCCGAGGACGCTGAGCTCGCCTACCGCCACACGCTGGAGGCCCGAAGGCACGCCGCTCGCCTCGGCGTGGTACGCGAGGCGTGCGGGATCGCCGCCTATCGGACCGGGCGGTGGGCCGAGGCCGCGGCGGAGCTCCGGGCAGCGCGCCGGCTGTCCGGCAGCGACGAGCTTCTTCCGCTCATCGCCGACTGCGAGCGAGGGCTCGGGCGCCCCGAGCGCGCAATCGCCCTCGCCAGGTCCGACGAGGTCGGCAACCTCGATGTGGCCAGCACGGTGGAGATGCGGATCGTGGAGTCGGGGGCTCGCCGGGATCTCGGACAGCACGATGTTGCGGTGGTGAGCCTGCAGATACCCGAGCTCGACACCGGCCGGGTCCGGCCGTGGTCGGCGCGGCTGTTCTACGCCTACGCGGAGGCGTTGCTCGCCGCGGGGCGGGAGGAGGAGGCGAAGGAGTGGTTCGCGCGTGCCGCCGACGCCGACGCCGCCGAGGAGACGGACGCGCCCGACCGTCTGGCCGAGCTGGAGGGCCTGATCATCGTCGACGCCGCCGACGAGGAGGATGACGACGACGCTTGGCCGTGATCTTACGGAGAAAGACAAAGCGGCCGGGAGTTGAGTTTCTGCAAGATCACGGCCGGGAGTCTTCTGCGAAGGTGCGCAGCACCAGCCCCGTTCTGGGCTTCGGACCGAACGACGTGGACTTGTGCGGCACCCGTTCGCCCTCCGCGGCCAGGGCGAACACCTCGCCCACGGCCAGAGGGGCGAGGAGCACAGCGGTACCCCGGTGACGCGAGGCCGTACGGACGGCTTCGGCGGGATCGTGGTGCACGATGCGTACCGCCTCAGGATCCTCGACACCCCAGATCTTCGGAAGAAGCCACGCATGCAGCACGGCGGTGGCGAGACGGCGCCAGCGCGCCGACCGATCCGGCGGCATGGCCTGCGCCAGCGCGATCGGGTCGGGATCGGCGACGAGTTCGTGGCCGCCGTCACCGGCGAGCAGGAAGGCGGGCCCGGTGCGCGCCGCGTCCGCGAGCGCGTCCATGGCTTCGGCGAGGTGATCGGAGACCCGGGTCACCCGGCAGGCCCGGCGGGCCCGATCGGCCGCCTCGGCGGGATCGAGACCTGGGATCACCCGGTGGATGGCGCCCAGCCGGGGCGGATACCGCGTGCTGTCCACGAGCAGGGCAAGGCCGTAGTCCCAGGGCCCGGGGCCCCGGCCGGCGGCGCGGTGCTCCGCCTGCAGCCGCAGATAGGTGGCGTATCGGTGGTGCCCGTCCGCGATGAGAGCGCGGCGCCCGCGGAGGTCGCGCGCGACCTCGCCGTGCCACTCACCCTCGGTGACTGGCCACAGTCGGTGGACCACGCCGTCGTCGGTGGTCACCTGGCGGTCGGGTGCACGGGTGTCGGCGACATCGTCCACCAGCTCGCTCGCCGGTCCGCCCCCCTCGTACATCAGAAAGATGGGCTCCAGGTTGGCGGCGGTCGCCCGCATGAGCGCGAGCCGGTCGGCCACCGGCCCGGGAAGAACGTCCTCGTGCGGGAGCACGATCCCGGCCTCCGGCGGGATCAGCCCGACACCTCCGAGCAGACCGCGCTGCACGCTTTGCGCCGAACGCTGCTCGTACACGTACAGCGCCGGCGCCGGGTCGGCGGCGAGGACACCTTCGGCAAGCCACCGCCGCAGCGTCTCGGCCGCCCGTTCGTAGCGCTCGGCGCCGCCCCTGGCGTTGCGCTGCGGCAAGATCAGCCGCACCACGTTGTAGGGGGCCGCGGCCATCAGCCGCCGGACGCCCTCCTCGTCGATGAGGTCGTAGGGCGGTGAGGTGACCATGCCGAGGTCGCCGACCGCCTCCGGTGAGTAACGCACCCCCCGGACGGGTGCCAACGCCAGCCATCCGGGGTCGCCCTGGGACGTGCGCGTGAGGTGATCCGCCACACCGGGCATGGTAGGAAGAGTATGCCGTCGCGCCGCGTTCATCGTGGCGAGCCCTACGGAAGGAGAGCCCGACACATGAGGGGACGCGACGATCGGCAGCAGCCCGGCCTGCCCGTGGGTGGCGTCTACGAGTGGTACCGACGTGGCGTCGATCTGCTGCAGGGAGGCAACCCGGCGGCCGCCGCACAGCTCCTGGAGCACGCGGCCGAAGCCGAACCAGCGTCCCGCAGCGTGCGCGAGGCGCTGGCCCGTGCCCAGTTCGACTCGGGGCGGTACGTCGAGGCGGCGGAAAGCTTCCGGCGCATAGTGGAGGCGAACCCGTCCGAGGACTATGCGCAGTTCGGACTGGGGCTGGCGTCGACCCGTACCGGGGACCTGCGGACCGCCGTCGAGCATCTGGCGCTGGCCGCGGCCATGCGACCCGATATCGACCACTACCGGGCGGCGCTGCGGGGTGCCCGGGCGGGCCTGGCCGCCCGGAAATAGGCCCGGGTGTCTCCCGACGCAGGGCTGCGTGGCTGCGAGCGCCCGCTCGCCGCTGCCTACGACACGGCGCTGCTGGATCTGGACGGCGTGATCTACGTCGGCCCCCGGGCCGTGCCGGAGGCGCGTCCGGCGCTGGACGCGGCCCGGCGCGAGGGCATGCGGCTGATCTTCGTAACCAACAACAGCTCACGCACACCGCACGCGATCGCCGCGCACCTGCGTGCCCTCGGGGTGCCGGCCGACGCCACCGACATCGCCACCTCGGCGCAGGCCGCCGCCCGGCTGATCGTCGAGCGCGTCCGGGCGGGCTCGGCCGTGCTGGTCGTCGGCGGGACCGGTCTTCGACACGCGGTACGCGCGCAAGGGCTGCGGCCGGTGACGACGGCCGCGGAGCGGCCCGCCGCTGTCGCCCAGGGGTACTCGCCGGACCTGACCTACGGCCTGCTCGCCGAGGGCGCCCTCGCGGTACGGGGAGGGGCGCTGTGGGTCGCGTCCAACGCGGACACCACGCTGCCCACCGCGCGCGGCCCGATACCCGGCAACGGTGCGTTGGCCCAGGTGATACGGGCTGCCACCGGCCGGGATCCGATCTTCGCCGGCAAGCCGGAGCCGACGCTGTACCGGGAGGCTATGTCGCGGTCCGGCGGCAGCCGGACGCTCGCGGTGGGTGACCGCCTCGAGACCGACATCGAGGGCGCCGTCCGCGCGGGCATGGACAGCCTGCTCGTGCTCACTGGGGTGACGGACCCCTTCCAACTGGTGCTGGCTCCACCGCAGCGGCGACCCACGTACGTGGCGCGCGACCTCACCGGCCTGCTCACCGCACATCCCGAGGTACACCGGGGCCGTGACGGCTGGCAATGCCGTGGCTGGGTCGCCTCCTGGCAGGGGGATCGCCTCGAGGTCTCCGGGGACGGTGAGCCGTGTGACGGGCTTCGTGCCCTGTGCGCCGCGGCCTGGGCGGTCGAGGGCCCGGTACCGCCCGCGGCGGTACGCGACGCCGTCGCGGCGCTGGATACTCCTTGGTCGTGATCTTGCAGAAATTCAAATCCTGCACGATTTGAATTTCTGCAAGATCACGACCAAGAGGGGGCCTGGCCTAGTACGCCCGTCCGAACAGGATCCGCTTGCCGTACTCGTTCGGCCGGCCGCACCGAACGCAGGGCCCGGACTCCGGCGGGCCGTCCAGCGGCACGCAGCGGGGAGTCGCCGCGGTATGGGCCTTGATCTCGTCCTCGCATGCCGAGCTGCCGCAGTGGAAGGCACGGGCCCATCCCGTCGCGACCGCTGCGGCGAAGTCGTCCCAGCCGTCCACCGTCGCGGTGCGCGAGTCGCGGAACTCGGTAGCCCGGCTCAGGAGCAGAGCATGGAAGTCCTCCAGGACGCCGGGCAGGATCTCGGCCGCGCGATCGAGCGGCACCTGCTCCTTTTCCCCGCCGAGCCGGTGGACCAGCACGGCGGCCCGGGCGGCCAGGTCGCGCGGGCCGAGCTCGAGGCGCACCGGCACGCCGCGCATCTCCCAGTCGTTGAACTTGAAGCCGGGGGAGACCTGCGGGCGGTCGTCGACGTGCACCCGCAGGCCGGCGCCGCGCAGCCGGTCGGCCAGCTCCCGAGCTCCCGGCACGACCTGCTCCGCCCCCTCGCCCCGGCCGATGGGCACGATGACGACGTGGTACGGCGCCAGCGTGGGCGGCAGCACCAGGCCCTTGTCGTCGCCGTGGGTCATGACGACGGCACCGATCATCCGGGTGGTCATCCCCCACGACGTGGTATGGCAGTACTCCAGCCGCCCCGCCTCCGAGGTGTACTGGATGTCGAAGGCCCGGGCGAAGTTGGTGCCCATGTAGTGCGAGGTGCCGGACTGGAGCGCGCGGCCGTCCCGCATCATCCCCTCGATCGTGAAGGTCCGCGCCGCGCCGGCGAACCGTTCGCCCGGCGTCTTCTCCCCGGCGACGACCGGCATCGCCGCCACGTCCCGGGCAACCTCGGCGTAGGTGTCCAGGGCGAGCATGGTCTCCCGCATCGCGTCGGACTTGGAGGCGTGCGCAGTATGACCCTCCTGCCAGAGGAACTCCGTCGTACGCAGGAACATCCGTGGGCGCAGCTCCCAGCGCACCGCGTTCGCCCACTGGTTGAGCAGCATCGGCAGGTCCCGGTGGGAGCTGATCCACCTGGCCATCATGTGACCGATGACCGTCTCCGATGTCGGCCGGACGACCAGCGGCTCCTCCAGCTCCTTGCCGCCGGCGTGGGTGACCACCGCGAGTTCCGGGGAGAAGCCCTCCACGTGCTCGGCCTCCCGCTGCAGGTAACTCTGCGGGATGAACAGCGGGAAGTACGCGTTCTCGTGGCCTGTGTCCATGATCCGCCGATCCAGCTCGGCCTGCAGAAGCTCCCAGATCCGGTAGCCGTACGGCCGGACCACCATCGTGCCCTTCGCGGGCCCGTGTTCCACCAAACCCGCCTTGGCGACCACCTCGTTGTACCAGGCGGCGAAGTCTTGGTCCTGGCCGACGCCCACGCCGAGTTCGCTTCGGGTCATGCCATCAGAGACTATGGGAAACCTCGGCCGACCTCAGAGGAGCCTACGCAGGCGGAGCAGGTCCATCACGCTCGCCTCGATCTTCATCCGCCCGGTGGCCCACGCGCCCGCGAAGCTGAGCCGGCCGTCGACGAGCGCGAGGAGGTCGTCGCTGTTGACGGTGAAGCGGACCTGGGCCGGCCCGGCGTCCTCCTGGGGGTGGTCGTGGATGTCCTCGAGCCGGCCGTTCCGCAGCCGGGCGGAGAAGACCACCCCGAGGTCGCGGACCCGGCAGTCGAGCGTGCGGTCGATTGTGTGCCGGTCCCGCGCCTGTGGGTCCATCTCCGCCAGTCGGGCCGCAAGGCCGCGTAGCGCCGCGCGGCACTCCTCGACGTTCGCCACGGCCGCAGAGGGTAGCGTTCCCTCTGGGCTCCTGTGCGACAAAGACGCATCGACGGGACAGTACGAGGCGGAGGTTAGGGGTGACCGATCCCGAGCAGAACACCGATCCCGAGCAGAAAGAGGAGACGATCGAGGAGGCCGGCGACCCGCGGGTGGATGCGGCCGTCCGGCGGCTCGCTGAGCTGCGCACGCTGGGCACGGCCGAGCACCCGGAGGTCTACGAGGACATCCACCGTCGGCTTCAGGGCGCCCTGGCGGATCTCGATGGGAGCTGACGCGGGGGTGGCTCGCCGTACCCGGCTCGACAGCGAGCTCGTCCGGCGCGGAATGGCTCGCTCGCGGGAGCAGGCGGCCGAGTTCATCGGGGCCGGCCTGGTACAGGTCGCCGGGCGTCCGGCCACCAAGGCCGCGACGCAGGTGGACCCGGGTGCCCCGATCGTCGTGCGTCCCGCCCCCAACGAGCCGGCGTACGTCTCCCGCGGCGGCCACAAGCTCGCCGCCGCCCTCGCCCACTTCGGGGCCGACGGGCTGCGGGTGACCGGTCGGCGCTGCCTGGATGCCGGCGCCTCCACCGGAGGGTTCACCGACGTACTGCTGCGGGAGGGCGCCGCCCACGTCGTCGCGGTCGACGTCGGGTACGGGCAGCTTGCCTGGTCGCTGCGGCGGGACGAGCGGGTCACCGTCCTGGAGCGGGTCAACGTCCGCGATCTGCGGCCCGAGCAGGTCGGCCGGCCCGCCGAGCTCGTCGTGGCCGACCTTTCGTTCATCTCCCTGACCCTGGTGTTGCCCGCGCTGGTCCGCTGCGCGACGCCGGACGCCGACCACGTCCTTCTGGTGAAGCCGCAGTTCGAGGCCGGTAAGGGGCGCGTCGGCCCGGGCGGCGTGGTCCGCGACCCGGCGACGCGGGCCGAAGCGATCGGCCGGGTCGCCGCCCGCGCGGCCGACCTCGGCCTCGGCGCGTGCGGGGTCGTCGCGAGCTCGTTGCCGGGGCCGGCCGGCAACGTCGAGTACTTCCTGTGGCTGCGCGCCGGCGCGCCGCCCCTCGACCCAGCCGAGACGAGCCGGGCGGTCGGGGAGGACCCCACATGAGCAAGCGGACGGTACTGCTGGTCGCGCACACCGGCCGGGACGAAGCGGTGCGCGGTGCCCGGTTCGTTGTGGAACGTCTCGCCGCGGCGGGACTGGTGGTGCGGGTCCTCGACATCGAGGCCAAACGGCTGGGCTGCGACGGGGTGGAGCGGGTTCCGGTGGACCCGGAGGCGGCGGCGGACACCGAGATGGTGATCGTCTTGGGCGGCGACGGCACGTTGCTGCGGGCGGCCGAGCTTGCCCGTCCGGCCGGGGCCCCGCTGCTCGGTGTCAACCTGGGCCACGTGGGCTTCCTCGCCGAGGCGGAGGAGGAGGATCTCACCTCGACCGTCGACCGTGTCGTGACCAAGCGGTACGACGTCGAGGAGCGGATGACCATCGACGTGATGGTCCGCGTCGACGGAGCTGTCACGGCGACCACGTGGGCACTCAACGATGCGTCGGTGGAGAAGTCGTCCCGGCGACGCATGCTCGATGTCGTGGCCGAGATCGACGGCCGGCCGCTGTCGCGGTGGGGATGCGACGGCGTGGTCTGTGCCACACCGACCGGTTCTACCGCCTACGCCTTCTCCGCCGGGGGGCCGGTGGTGTGGCCCGAGGTCGAGGCCCTGCTGCTGGTGCCGATCAGCGCACACGCGCTGTTCAGCCGTCCCCTCGTCGTGTCGCCGTACTCGGTCCTTGCGATCGAGGTGCTTCCCGAGACCGAACCGGGTGAGCTGTGGTGCGATGGAAGACGGAGGGTTGACCTCCCGGCGGGCGCCCGGGTGGAGGTTCGCCGGGGCGGTCTGCCGGTCCGGCTGGCGCGGCTGCACCGCGCACCGTTCACCGACCGGCTGGTGGCGAAGTTCGACCTGCCGGTGACGGGGTGGCGGGGCCGGCGCAGCGTCGAGAGAGACAGCCGGCCAGGCGGGTGACCGAGATGACGCGGCGAAGGGAGTCCCCTGCGGTGCGGCCCATGGTGGAGGACGTACGTATCCAGGGCCTGGGCGTCATCGGCGACGCGGTGCTGGAGCTGTCGCCGGGACTCACCGTGGTCACCGGCGAGACCGGTGCGGGTAAGACCATGGTGGTCACCGGCCTCAGCCTGCTCTTCGGCGGGCGGGCGGACCCACAGCGGGTTCGGCCCGGCGCCGACCAAGCGGTAGTGGAGGGCCGGGTCGGTATCGACCCGGACGGCCCTGTCGCCGGCCGGGTCGTCGAGGCCGGCGCGCAGATCGACGACGATACGCTCATCATTTCCCGCAGCGTCTCCGCTGAGGGACGGTCCCGCGCGCACGTCGGTGGCCGCTCGGTGCCGGTGGGCCTGCTCTCCTATCTCGCCGACGAGCTCGTGGCCCTGCATGGCCAGGCCGACCAGCGACGCCTGCTGGAGCCGGCCCGGCAACGGGCCGCGCTCGACCGCTACGCGGGGGAGGCCGTGGCCGGGCTTCTCGGCCGCTACGGCGCCGTCTATCGCCGGCATAGTGAGGTCGGCGCCCTGTTGGACGAGCTGACCACGCGGGCACGGGAGCGTGCGCAGGAAGCCGACCTGCTGCGGTTCGGACTGAGCGAGATCGAGAGCGCGGATCCGCGTCCGGGTGAGGACGGCGACCTCGCCGCCGAGGAGGAGCGGCTGAGCCACGCGGACGCGCTGCGCGGCGCCGCGGCCGCCGCCCACGACGCGCTGCAGGGCGATCCGGCCAGCGGGTCGGACACGATGGACGCGGTGGGTCTGGTCGGGGGTGCCCGCCACGAGCTGGACGGCGTACGGTCCCACGACCCCCAGCTCGCGGCGCTGGCGGATCGGCTGACGGAGGTGAGCTACGTGCTGTCCGACGTCGCCACCGAGCTCGCCTCCTACTCCGAATCCGTCGACGCCGACCCGGCGCGGCTCGCCGCCGTGCAGGAGCGGCGCGCCGTGCTGAGCAGCCTCGTCCGCAAGTACGGCGAGGACAGCAATGATCTCGCCGCCGTCCTGGCGTGGGCCAAGCAGGCGGCCACCCGGCTCGTCGAACTCGAGGGCGACGACGAGCGCATCGACGAGCTGCGGGCGGAGCACGAGCGGCTCACCGCCGAGGTGACCGAGCTGGCCGGCGAGCTCTCCGCGGCGCGTACCGCTGCCGCGCGGCGGTTCGCCGATGCGGTGACCGCCGAGCTCGCCGCGCTGGCGATGCCGCACGCAAGGGTGAGCGTCGAGGTGAACAGTGGCGAGCGGTTCGGGCCGCACGGCGTCGACGAGGTCGAGATCCGGCTCGCCGCGCACCCAGGCGCACCGGCATTGCCGCTGCACAAGGGCGCGTCCGGCGGTGAGCTGTCCCGCGTCATGCTGGCCATCGAGGTGGCGTTCGCCGGCGCCGATCCGGTGCCGACGTTCGTCTTCGACGAGGTCGACGCCGGCGTGGGTGGCAAGGCGGCGGTCGAGGTCGGTCGGCGGCTCGCCCGTCTCGCCGGTACCGCCCAGGTGATCGTGGTCACCCACCTCCCGCAGGTCGCGGCCTTCGCCGACCAGCATCTGGTGGTGGAGAAGTCCGACGACGGCAGCGTCACCCAAAGTGGGGTGACTACGATGGACGACGCCGGGCGTGTCCGTGAGCTGTCCCGCATGCTCGCCGGGCTGGAGGACTCCGAGCTCGGTAGGGCGCACGCGGAGGAACTCCTCACCATCGCCGCGAGGGAGAGGGCTGACACGCGCTGACTCGCGGGCATCCCGGCAAGGCCGGGCTGCCATCTGGCAGGATGACTTGCGATGAAGACTGTCACGTTGCGTCGTACCAAGGCCGACGATTTTCCGGGGGTGACCGCTGTCGCCCGGCTGGATCGTCGGACGAAGAGCCTCACGAGGAGGATCAGGCGCGGCGAGATCGCGATCATCGATCACGTCGATCTCGATCGAGTAAGTGCCGAGGCGCTGGTGAACTGCGAGGTCGCCGCGGTCGTCAACGCGTCGCCAGGCATCAGCGGCCGGTACCCGAACCTCGGCCCGCACATCTTGGTGGCGGCCGGCATTCCGGTCATCGACGACGTCGGCACGGAGATCTTCAGCAAGATCCGCGAGGGCGAGCTCGTACGCCTGGACGGCGAGGCCGTGTACGTCGGGGAGCGCTGGGTGGCGGCGGGAAACCGGCTGACCGTGGAATCGGTCGACGACGCCATGCGGGAAGCCCATGCGGGCCTCTCCGTCCAGCTGGAGGCGTTCGCCGCCAACACCATGGAGTACCTCAAGCGGGAGCGCGAGCTGCTCATCGACGGTGTCGGCGTGCCGGACATCAAGACGAAGCTCGACGGCAAGCACGTCCTGCTCGTCGTGCGGGGCTACCACTACCGCGAGGACCTTGCCACGCTGCGCCCCTACATCCGTGAGTACCGTCCGGTGCTGGTGGGCGTGGACGGCGGCGCGGACGCGCTGCTGGAGGCCGGGTACGTGCCCAACCTCATCGTTGGCGACATGGACTCGGTGTCCGACGAGGCACTGACCTGCGGGGCCGAGCTGGTGGTGCATGCGTACCGGGATGGCCGGGCACCCGGACTGAAGCGGGTACACGACCTCGATCTCGAGGCCGTCGTGTTTCCCGCGGCCGGCACCAGCGAGGACATCGCGATCCTGCTCGCCGACGACAGGGGCGCTAGCCTCATCGCCGCGGTGGGCACGCACTCCACCCTGGTCGAGTTCCTCGACAAGGGACGGGCCGGCATGGCGAGCACGTTCCTCACCCGCCTTCGGGTCGGCAGCAAGCTGGTCGACGCGAAGGGGGTGAGCCGGCTCTACCGCAGCCGGATCTCGACCGCCTCGTTGCTGTGGCTGATCGTGGCCACGGCGGCGACGCTCGTCGTCGCGCTATGGGCCTCGCCAGCCGGCCGGATCTACGGCACCTATCTCGCGTCGAAGTGGGATGGGTTCATCTTCTGGCTCACCGGACTTTTCACGTGATCGACTTTCGCTACCACGTCGTCTCCATCGTCGCGGTCTTCCTGGCGTTGGCCATCGGGATCGTGCTGGGGACCACCGCGCTGCGGGAACCGGTCATCAACCGGCTCACCGCCACGACGAGCCAACTCGGCGCCGACAACGAAAAGCTGCGCGTGGACCTGCGGACGCTGCAGCAACAGTCCAAGGGCAACGACGACTTCGTCGCGGAGATCACCCCCCAGCTCGTCGAGCACCAGCTCGACGGTGAGCGGGTGGTGGTCGTCGAAGCCCCGGGTGCGGACCCGGCGCAGCGTGACGCGGTCACCGCCGTGCTCAAGCAGTCGGGGGCCACCGTCGCCGGCCGGGTTTCGATTCAGAACAAGTACCTCGCCGACGGCGAGATCAACGTGATCGACGAGCTGGCGACCCGACTCAGGCCGCCCAGCGTGACGCTGAATGGCGGAACGACGTACGAGCGGGCCGGCCAGCTTCTGGCAAGTGCCGTGGTGACGGACGACGACTCGGCGGCGGAGAGTCCTCCGGACGACACTGTGCTTTCCGGGTTCGAAACCGCCGAGTATGTGTCCGGTAGGCCCGATGCCCGTGCCACACTCGCCGTCATGATCGCTCCTAGCACTCCGTTCACCGGCAACGGCGCCGTCGACGACAACGCGGCCCTGGTGGCAATGGCCCAGGCGCTCGACGCGCAGGGCACCGGTGCCACCCTGATCGGTCCCGCTCCCTCCGCCGCCGAGGGCGGCCTAGTCAAGGCGCTCCGGGAGTCCGGCGAGGCCTCCGAGGAGGTCTCGACCGTCGACGCCGCCGACACCGCGGCCGGACGGGTGGTCGCCGTCCTTGCCCTGCAGAGGGAACTGTCCGGCCGGACCGGACACTTCGGCACCGGACAGGGCGTGGAGGGTTTCCACCCAACGCCGTACCCCACACCCGACTCGCCCGAGTCAACGCCCAGCGCGGCGAGCCGACAGGGGAGGCGGCCATGAGCGCCGCACGCCTCGCCGGGATCGCGCTCGGCGCGATGGCCGGCCGGGCGGCGTACGTGGGCCTCACCCGCCGCCGGTCGCCATCCAGCGGTCCGGACGGTGCTTCGGCGTGGTCCCGGACCAACCACCGGGGTGAGCAGGTCACCCTGCTCGAGGGCCCTGCCTACGTGCTGGCCGCGGCGGCCGGGGCCGCCGTAACGCCCGGCTTGCCGCGCCGGCTACGGATCGCTGCAGCTCTCGCCGCCCTGGGTACCGGCGCCGTCGGGGCCTACGACGACTTCACCGACGACAACCACATCCGTGGCTTCAAGGGCCACCTCGGGGCGCTTCGCCGCGGGAAGGTGACCAGCGGGACGGTGAAGATCGTCGGCGTCGGCGCGACCGGGCTCGCCGCCGGAGCCCTGGTCAACAGGAACCCGGTGGACGCCGTCGCCGCCGGCGGCGTGATCGCCGGCGGTGCCAACCTCGTCAACCTTCTCGACCTGCGCCCAGGCAGGGCGATCAAGGCGGGGCTCCTCGCCGGCACGCCCGCGCTGCTGGCCGGTGGGCCGTCGGGGGCAGTTGTCGCGGCACCGCTGGGTGCGGCCGCCTCCCTGCTACCGGAGGACCTCAACGAACGCGCGATGCTGGGTGACGCGGGAGCGCACGCCCTGGGTGCGCTGCTCGGTCTCGCGGCGGTGACCCGGTTGGGTCGTCGCGGGCAGCTCGCGGTGCTCGGCGGGCTCGTCGGCCTGACCGCGGCGAGCGAGGTGGTGAGCTTCACCAAGGTCATCGAGCGGGTCGGCCCACTGCGGTGGCTCGACCACCTCGGGCGGCGCACTCCGCCGCGGTGATCCGTGGGCGACCCGTGGCGGCGCGTCTCGGTGCCGGGATCGCGGGCGCGGCGATCCTCATCGGCGCTATCACCGTGTTGTCCCGTCTGGTCGGGTTCGGGCGCAACCTGGTCTTCGCGCGCACGGTCGGCCAGACCTGCCTCGGTACCGCCTACTTCTCGGCGAACCAGGTACCGACGATCGTCTTCGAGATCGTCGTCGGCGGCGCGCTGACCAGCATCGTCGTGCCGGTGCTCGCCGGCCCGATCGCCAGGGGGGCGTTCGGCGACACCCGGCGGATCGCGTCGGCCCTGCTCACCTGGGCGTGCCTGATCCTCGTCCCGCTCACAGTCGTCGGATTCTTCGTGGCGGGGCCGGTGGTCGCCCTGCTCGTGGGCGAGGTGCGGGGCTGCGCGCCGGACCAGGTGGCCGCGGTTGGCACCCGGATGCTGCTGGTCTTCCTGCCGCAGCTGGTGCTGTACGGCATTGCGGTGGTGCTCTACGGCGTGCTGCAGGCGCACCGGCGGTTCCTGGCACCGGCACTCGCCCCGCTGGTGTCGAGCATCGTGGTGATCGCGGCGTACCTGGCGTTCGTACCTTTCGGCGGGGGGCGACAAAACGATCTGGCGCGCCTGCCCGGCGAGGCGGAGCTCATCCTGTCGGTCGGTACCACGCTCGGCGTGGCCGCGCTCGTCCTCACCGCTGGCGTGCCGGCCGTCCGGCTGGGGCTGCGGCTGCGGCCCACACTGTCCTTCCCGGCGGGCGTCGCGGTGCGGGTGCGGCGGCTCGCGCTCGCCGGCGTCGCCACCGTCGCCGCCCAACAGCTGGCCGCCGTGGCGGTGATCGTGCTCGCCAACGGATACGGGGGGCGAGGTGCCCTCCCGCTGTACACCTACGCCTGGGCGCTGTACCTGGTGCCGTACGCCGTGCTCGCCCTGCCGATCGCTACCAGCTCTTTCCCGGCGCTCAGCGCGCGCGCGGACGCCGGCGACGATCACGGGTTCGCCGGGACGATGGCACCCACCACCCGGGCAGTGGTGCTCGTCTCGTTCGCCGCCGCGGGCATCCTCGCCGCCGTGGCGTCGCCGACCGCGCGGGTGTTCGTCCTCGGCGGGCCCGGTGACGCCGACCCGCTTCAGCTCCAGGCGGCGGTGGCCGCCTTCGCCCCCGGCCTCGTGGGGTACGGGCTGGTGGCGCACGTCAGCCGGGCGCTGTACGCGGCCGGGCGGGGTCGCGCGGCCGGGACGTCGGTGGTGGCCGGCTGGGCGGTGGTCATCCTGGCCGACGTCGTGCTGGTCCGGTACGTTCCCCCGGAGTGGGTGGTGGCCGCGCTGGGGCTCGGGAACACCGTCGGGATGACCGTGGGCGGCGCGCTGCTGCTCGCCTCGCTGTACCGTGCCCGCGGCCGCGACGCGCTCGCGGGCCTGGGACGCGCGGCCGCCGCCGGGCTGCTCG
>WHSR01000127.1 GCA_009379995.1 Streptosporangiales bacterium | reverse complement strand
TGACAGACTGGATGCCCAACGGAGTCCCTCGCCAGACAGCGATCTTGGTCGACGCAGTTCTAGCAGGGACTCCGTTGCCTGTCTCAGCCGGCTTGACGGCCGCATCCGAATCTTTAACTACACGGCCTTGAGGCTAGCCCTGGGCGAGCCGGAGGTCGTGCCGGCCGCCGGGGTCTTCCGGGTTGCGCAGGATGTCGAGCAGCCGAGGATCGGCGGGAACCAGCAGCCCTCGGTCGCCGCGCTCGGCGGCCTCGTGACGCGCCGCCCGCCAGGCCGCTCGGCCCTCCGGTGACGGGACCGGGATCCACCGCTCGGTCTGGCCGTCCTCGCGGGTGCGCTCGAAGGCTTCCGGCTCCTCGGGGATGCGGTGGAAGACCGCAAGCCCTGGGGGAGCGGCGAGTTCGTCGAGCCGGTCGAATTCCGCGGCGAGCGCGAGGCGGCCGTGACTCAGCCGCCCGATCGTGGCGAGCGGACGGGCGAGCGGCTCGGGTGAACCCTCGCCCTCCGGCAGAACGACCACCAGAAGCGACCGGAAGGTGAGGGCGGCAAGCGCCGCCGCCAGGGCGAGGGGATCGAGCCCCGACTCCGGGGCGCAGTCGATCCACAGCGCGTCGGCACCGGCGGACTCGAAGGCCGCCGCGTCGGCGAGCCACTCGCCAAGCTCGTCCGTGCTCGGGGCGAGGAGGACGCCGACTCCGACCTCACTCGCATCAGCCGATGAGTGGGTCATCCTCTACTCCCATCCGCCTTCGCGCGGTTTGCATGTGTCGACCGGGTAGCTGATAATAAATGTGTCGCGTGCGGAGCACGCGGAAGTGGCGCCGGGAACCCCCGCCGGATTGACGGGAGCCCGGCGTTCGCGCTTCTCCGGGTTAGTCGATGTCGATCTCGATGACCGTCAAACGGGCCCGTAGCGTATCCAGGAACGACGAATTGCCGCGCAGGTCGGCCAGTACTGCACCGCAAGCGGCATCGACAACCCACAGGCAACCACCCTCATCCAGGGGGCGGGCGAAGTCCACCCGTAGGTCCGCCGAGATGATCCGTTTTCTGCGGCACGCGTCGACGAGCGTGAAGTCGCGCTCATCGAGCCGCGATCCGCGCGGTTCCATGACCACGTGGGACACGCCGAGGCCGTCCAGGGCGGCAAGCAGCGCTTCAAGACACTTGCGTCGGGCGCGCTCCTGCCGCCTGTCGGCGCCACAACCGATCACAACGACGCCGGGGTGGCCCAGCCGGCCACCTCAGCGATGATCTTCCCGCGCCGCGCCGCCGATTCGACTCGCCAGTGGATGCGCCGACCCGGGCGCAGGGCGAGCGCGCGCATCGCCGCGCGTGTGTGTTCGCGGGCGGCGTCCTCGACGAGTACCGCGGCAAGCACATACCGGGCTAGCTCCAGCGCTCCGGTCTCGTCCACGTAGGCGGTCACCGGCATGCCAGGACACTAGGCCCGGCCCTGGCCACCCGTTACCGCCCATCCACAGGGCGGTCCAGCCGACGTCCTGCGCCAACCAGCACTGCTTGGCCCGTGTGGTGTTCTAGAGCCTTTCCAGGGTGACCACGGCGTTGTAGTCGGGGATGTCCGCCTGCGGCGAGCGCACCCGCCGGTCGATCAGGCCCAGCCCTTCCGGCCAGTGGATCTGCAGGTTGCCCGGCGCCATCGGCGCTATCACCGCCCGCCCGTGGAACTCGCCTATCTCGCTCCTGAGCACCACCGGGTCTCCGGCCGCCAGGCGGAGCCGCTCGGCGTCCTCGCGACAGATGAGCACCGCCTCGCGCCGCGCACCGGTGATGGGGTCGGCTGCCTCCTGCACCATGCTGTTGAACTGCTTGCCGCGCCGGGTGGCCACCAGGAACATGCCCTCGGGGAGGTCGACCGTCGGCGGTGAGACGACGGAGAAGTGCGCCTTGCCGTCGGGGGTGGGGAACTTCCACCCGGCGCACAGTTGTGGTCCGCCGTACTGGAACTGGTCGCCCTCCTTCTCCAGGTGCTGGATTCCCCCGTAGAGGGGGACGGAGCTGGCGATGTCGGCCCGGATCGCGGCGGTGTCGGCGAAGTGGATCTGCTCGGCCCGGTCCGGACGTACCCGCTCGGCCAGCTCGACGAAGACCTCCCACTCCGGGCGGGCCTCGCCGATGCGCGGGCCGGGGATCTCCGGGCTGAAGATCACCCGCCGCTCGGTCGAGGTCTCGGTCACCCCGCCCGGCATCTCGTAGCGCGTCGCGGCGGGGAGCAGCAGTACGGCCCCGTCGTCGGTCTCGGCCGGGTCGAGCAGCATCTGGCTGGACAGCACGATGTCCATGTGCACCCGTAGCGGCACCCTGGCGAGCGCGTCCGCCACGTACTCCGGCTCGGGCAGCACGTCCAGGAAGTTACCGCCCGAGCTGACCAGAACGTCGAGGTCTCCGTCGTGCGCGGCGTCGATCATCTGCGGGGCGGTGAGGCCCTTCCGCGCCGGAACGTCGAAGCCCCACAGCTCGGTGAAGTGGGCGGCGGTCTCCTCGCTGATCGGCGCGCCGCCCGGGAACACCGACGAGTACGCGCCCATCTCGGCGCCGCCCTGCACCCCGGAGTGGCCGCGGATGGGTGACAGGCCGCACTTGTCGCGCCCCACGAAGCCCTTGGCGAGGCCGAGGTTGATGATCGCCCGTACGTTGTCCTCACCGAACTCGTGCTGGGTGATGCCCATGGACCAGACGATCACCGCGTTTCGCGCCGTACCAAGCATCCGGGCGAACTCGTACATCTCCTCGCGGTACGCGCCGGCGAGCCGCTCCAGCTCCTCGAACGACTGGTTGCCCAGCTCCTTCGTCAACTCCTCGAACCCGGCCGAGTAGTTGTCGACGAAGTCGCGGTCCACCCAATCGTTCTCGATCATGTACTTGAGTGTCCCGTTGAGGAACGCCACGTCGCCGCCGGTGTTGATGAGGAAGAACCGGTCGGCGATCTTGGTGCCGAACACCGCGCTCTCCGCGTTGGACGGCACCCAGTAGCGCTCCATGCCCGGTTCGCGGTAGCTGTTCACCACCGCTACCTTCGTGCCCTCCTTCTTGGCGTGGTAGAGGTACTTCATCGCCACCGGCTGGTTGTTGGCGATGTTGGAGCCGACGAAGACGATGAGGTCGGTGCCGATCCAGTCGGAGTACGAGCAGGTGGTGGCGGCGACGCCGATCGACTCCCGCAGCCCGAACGTGCTGGGGGAGTGGCAGACGCGCGCGGCGTTGTCGATCGAGTTCGTGCCCATGGCGCGTACCGCCTTCTGGGCGGCGTAGTAGTTCTCGTTGGGCTCGCCCCGGCTTGTCATGTAGAAGCCGGCGCGGTCCGGGCCGCTCCGCCGAATACGCTCCGCGACCAGGTCCAGCGCCTCGTCCCAGCCCACGCGGCGGAACCCCGGCTCGCCGCTTCGCCGCAGCATCGGATACGGCAGCCGCCCGAGGTCGCGCAGCTCCGCGCCGCTCCTGTCGCGCAGCTCCGCGCCGCTCCTGTCGCGCAGCGGTACGACGTCGGCGAGCAGGCCGGTGTCCAGGGCAGGCATGGTGTTCAGCCGCAGCAGCCGCAGCCGCACGTTGCACAGATGGATCTCGTCCAGCGTCCAGTCGCGCATGCCGGTGGTGCCCAGCGAGCAGCCGTCGCAGCAGCCGTGCCTGAGGATGCGCCAGGCGTACGCGGCGTTTCCCCTGTTCTCCGTGATCGCCTTCCAGATCTCCAGGTAGTTGTTGGGCCGCCGCTCACCGAGGCCGAACGGTTTCCTGCTGGCCCACAGCGAGGGAGTGAGGCGCTTCATGGCGAGCTCTTCTCTGACCTTCTCTGACCGTGACGAGCCGGGCGTGCAACCCCTTCGAGGTGCACCCTATGTCGAGAGCTGCCAGCCACGCGGCGCCGCCGGCGGCGTCCCCGGCCGTCTCTACCGGCCCGGAGTAGCGGCGGCGCAGTCGGCGCCGTACCGCATCCGCGACCGGCGTACGGGTGGTGAGCAGGCTCCCGGCCAGGACTATCGGCCTCGCGTCGGCCCGTTCGTGGATTGCGCCCACGATGTCGACGAGATGGCTCGCGGCCCGCCGTACCCTGGCGCGGGCGACGTCGTCGCCATCGGCCGCCGCGCGGGTGACGATCGGCGCCAGGCGGGCGAGCTGGACGGGTGGGTTTTCGTGGACCGCGTTGATGAGGGCGTCCCTCGCGCCCAGGCCCCCGGACCCCGAGCTCGATCCGGCGCCGAGCAGCTCGTCCTGGACCAGCGCGGTCAGCGCGGTCGTCGGTCCCTTCCCGTCGAGTTCGGCGAGGGCGGCGCGCACCGCCTCCCGGCCGAGCCAGGTGCCCGATCCCTCGTCGCCGAGGATCCAGCCGTGCCCGCCCGCGGTGTGGTGCAGCGTGCGGTCGCGGATCGCGGCGGCGATCGCACCGGTGCCGGCGACGAGAGCCGAGCCGGACGCGTGCGTGGTTCCGGCGGCGAAGGCGACGACGGCGTCGGAGAAGACGCGCATCGGGCAGCGCAGCCCGGCACCTCGCCAGGCGGCGTCGAAGGCCGCCGCGGCCGAGGGCTCCGCCAGGCCGCCCACTCCGGCGAGTCCGACCGTCGCGGAGCAGATCTCGGCCGGGTCGACGCCCGCGCCCGGGGAAATCGCGGCGGCGATCGCGGCACCCAGGGCCGAGGCGGCTTGGCACGGCGGGTGCGCCGTCGGGCTCGCGCCGCCCGCACTGCCGAAGCCCAGCCGCGTGCCGTCCACCCTCGCGACGAGCGCCCGCGAGG
Source organism: Streptosporangiales bacterium (assembly GCA_009379995.1). Lineage (GTDB taxonomy): Bacteria > Actinomycetota > Actinomycetes > Streptosporangiales > WHSR01 > WHSR01. The sequence goes on along the minus strand of WHSR01000127.1, from coordinate 10,499 downwards.
TGGTGGCGCCCGCGTCGATGCCCAGGACCAGGTGGCTGCCGTCGTCATGGTGGCCGGCACTGCATCGGCCCTGGTGCCCGCCGGCATGGCCGGAAGCAATCATGGTTTTGCTCACGTCAGAAAATGATTGTCATCAACCTTGACATCGTGAAGGTAGCAGTAAGAATCTTTCTCAAGCCGCCCTTCGTAGAAAAGTACTTACCATGGCCTCACACCTCACGCCGACGACCTCGGCCGCCCCGGAGGGCGTGAGCGCACGCGTCAGGGCGCTGCGGCCGAGGCTCACCGGCGCGCTGCGCCGGGTGGCGGACGAGGTGCTGGAGGACCCGGCGGGGGTGGCCCGGACCACGATCCTGGAGCTCGCCGAGCGCAGCGAGACCTCCCCGGCGACGGTGACCCGCTTCTGCCGCGTGGTGGGCCTTCGCGGGTACGCCGACCTGCGGCTCGCCGTGGCGGCCGAGACCGGTCGGTTGGCGAACGCGGAGTGGGAGGCCGACATCGGCCGCGAGATCCGTCCCGACGACCCGCTGGGCAGCGTGCTGCGGACGATAGTGGCCACCGATACCAGGGCCATCCAGGACACCGCTGCGCAACTCGACCTCGACCTCGTCGATCGGGTCGTCGCGGCGGTCGTCGCGGCCGGGCGGATCGACATCTACGGCATGGGCAGCAGCGGGGCGATCGCGGCGGAGCTCCAGGGACGCCTGCACCGCGTCGGCATCCGGGTGTGGGCCTGGTCGGACGTCCACGCCGGCTTGACCAGCGCGGCGCTGCTCGCCCCCGGCGACGTGGCGGTGGGTGTCTCGCACAGCGGCCGTACCCGGGAGACCGTGGACATGCTGGCCGAGGCCGCGGGCAGCGGAGCTACCGCCATCGCCCTGACCGGCTTCCCGCACTCCCCGCTCACCGAGGTGGCCGACCTGGTGCTGACCACGGCATCCCACGAGACCCGGCTCCACCCCGATGCGCTCGCCGTCCGGCATTCCCAGCTCACTGTCCTCGACCTGGTGTACGTCGCGGTGGCTCAGCGCATCTACGACCGGGCGGCCCGGTCCTTCGCGGTGACCGCGCGGGCGGTCGACGGTCGTCGGCTGGGCGCCGGGCACGACCTCAGGGAGGGAACCCCATGACCGTGAGCGCCGAGCGGTACGTCGCGGCGATGCGAGAGGTCGTCGACGGGGTAGTCGTCGCGGCCGAGACCGATGTGCACGAGGCGGCCGATCTCATCGCTACGGCGCTGCGGCGCGGCGGGGTGGTCCAGTCCTTCGGGACGGGGCACTCCCAGGGCATCGCGATGGAGATCGCGGGCCGCGCCGGGGGTCTGGTGCCGACCAACCGGCTATCGCCGGCCGACGTCGTGCTGTTCGGCGGCGAGGAGCCGGAGGTCCTCCTGGAGCGGACCCTGGAGCGCGACCCGGAGCTGGCGAACCGGCTGTACGCGATCACCCCCAGCCGGCCGGAGGACGTCTTCGTGCTCGCGTCGAGCTCCGGCGTCAACGGATGCGTGGTCGAGCTGGCGCTGCTGGCCAAGAAGCACGGCCACCCCGTGATCGCTATCACCTCCCTCGAGCACACCCGGCAGGTCGAGTCGAGGCATCCGTCGGGGCGGCGGCTCGCCGAGGTCGCCGACGTGGTCCTGGACAACGGGGCACCGTACGGCGACGCGATCCTGCCGCTTCCCGCGGGCGGCGGCGCCGCCTGCGCGATCTCGTCCATCACCGGCGCCCTGCTGGTCCAGATGGTCGTCGCCGAGGTGCTGTGCCGGCTGCTCGACGCCGGGGAGGACCCGCCTCTGTACCTGTCCACCAACGTGACCGGAGGGGACGAGCACAACGAATCCCTGGAGGCCCGGTACGCCGGCCGGATCCGGCGCACCGCGTGACCGTGCACCCGACCCGTCCATCTGACCGTCCACCGAGGAGCCACCGGAGCGCACCGATGAGACCTGCGACGTTAGTGCACCGCTCGAGCCGACCCGACCTGCCCCGCCGCGAGGTACTCCGCCGCGCCTTCGCAGCCGGCGTACTCGTCACCCCGGTCGGCGGCGTGCTCGCCTCGTGCGCCACGGCCGGCGGCGGCGAGGGCGGCGAGGGCGCGAAGGGGAAGGTGAGCCGGGAGAACCCGCTCGGCGTGGACCCGTCCGCCCCGCTGGAGGTGGTGATCTTCGACGGCGGGTACGGCGAGGAATACGCCAAGTACGACGAGAACATCTACCGGCAGCGCTACCCAGAGGCGAAGATCGAGCATTCGGCGATCCAGCGGCTCCAGGAGGCGCTGCAGCCCCGCTTCGTCGCCGGCAACCCGCCGGACGTCATCGACAACTCGGGCAGCTACTGGATGGACATCGGCGCCCTCGTCGCCGACAAGCAGCTCACGGACCTCTCCGAGCTCCTCGACGCTCCGTCGCTCGACATCTCCGGGAAGAAGGTCAGGGAGACCCTTCGGGGAGGTGTCGAGGAGTTCGGGAAGTACGGCGACACGTCATACGTCCTGGACTACGCCTACAACGTCTACGGCCTGTGGTACTCGAGCTCGCTGTTCCGGGAGAAGGGCTGGCAGTACCCGCGGACCTGGACGGAGATGCTCGATCTCTGCGAGGAGATCCAGCGCTCGACCGACATGGCGGCGTGGACGTACCAGGGTCAGTTTCCCCAGTACTTCCACTGGACGATCCTCTCGATGGCGGCCAAGGTCGCCGGTCCCGAGGTGCTCATCAACATCGACAACCTTGAGCCGAACGCATGGAAGCAGCCCGCCCTCGGTCAGGCGGTGGAGGCGGTGTACGAGCTGCCCCGCCGCGGCTACATCATGAAGGGCTCGCACGGGCTGTCCCACACCGAGGCGCAGACGGAGTGGCTGCAGGGCAAGGCCGCGTTCATTCCGTCCGGCTCGTGGCTGGAGAGCGAGATGCAGGACATCACGCCGGATGGCTTCGACATGGTCATGGGCCCGCACCAGAACATCGCCGCCTCCGACAGGCTGCCGTTCGAGGCGCTGCTGGCCAACCCCGGCGAGCACTTCATCGTGCCGGCCCGCGGCAAGAACGCGCGGGGCGGCCTGGAGTTCCTGCGCATCATGCTCTCCAACCGGGCGGCCAAGAAGTTCTCCGAGCTCACCGGCTCGCTGACCGCCGTCGACGGCTCGGAGGAGGGGCTCTCGCTCGGTTCCGGCTTCGACTCGGTGCGTACCGCGCTCGAGGCTGCCGGCGCCAACACCTTCGGCTACCGCTTCGACACCTGGTATACGCCGTTGTGGGACGAGATGATCGACGCGACCGGCGCCCTCATCCGGACGGAGATCAAGCCGAGCGATTGGATGGCGCGCTGCCAGAAGAAGGCCGACGAGATCGCCAAGGATGACTCGATCTTGAAGTACAAGCGCCAGCCAGGGTGACCGATGCGGCACGGCAAGTACCGCTTCATCGTCGGGTTCCTGGTCCCGCCACTGCTGTTGTACGGGATCTTCGTGCTGTCCCCGTACGCGCAGACCTTCTACATCGCGTTGACCGACTGGCGAGGTCTCTCCGCCGAGCTGAACTTCATCGGACTGGAGAACTTCGCCGAGCTCGTCCGCGATGGAGCGTTCTGGAATGCGCTTCGGCACAACGGACTGCTGCTGGTCATCGTGCCGGCCGTGACGATCGCCCTCGCCCTGTTTTTCGCGTCCATGCTCAACCTGGGTGGCCGCCGGGGCGGGTCGGCCGTCCAGGGGGTGCGCGGGGCGGAGTTCTACAAGGTCGTCTACTTCTTCCCGCAGGTGCTGTCGATAGCCGTCATCGCGATCCTGTGGCAGTTCGTCTACAACCCGCGCAGCGGGCTGCTCAACGGTGTCCTCGACGTGCTGGGACTGGGGTTCCTCCGGGCGACCTGGCTGGGTGATCCCAGCCTCGCGTTGTGGGCGGTGATGGCCGTGCTGGTCTGGAGCGGTGTCGGCTTTTACGTGGTGCTCTTCAACGCCGCCATCCAGGCGATACCGCGGGACCTGTTCGAGGCAGCGCTGCTGGACGGGGCCGGGCGGTTGGCCACCTTCCGGCGCGTCACCCTGCCCCTGCTGTGGGACAGCGTGCAGGTCGCGTTCGTCTACCTCGGCATCATCGCGCTGGACGCTTTCGCGCTGGTGCAGATCATGACGTTCGGTCCCGGCGGGCCGGACGACTCGACGATGGTGACGGGCCTGTACCTGTACAAGAACGCCTTCGAGTACGCCAGGTTCGGCTACGCGACGGCGATCGGCGTCGCGATGTTCTTCCTGACCCTCAGCCTGGCGGTCCTCACGCTGCGGGTCACCCGCCGGGAACGGGTCGAGTACTGATTATGGCAACCAAGATCGCAGAGACTCAGGTGCGCGAGCCGCGGGGGCCGCGCGGGCCGGTCCGCCGGGAGAGCGCGCCGGTTGCGAGACGCGGCGACCGCGCGGCCGGCGTCTTCTCACACACCTTCCTGCTCGTCTGGGCGGTGCTCGTCACCCTGCCGCTGGCCTGGGCCGTGGTGAGCTCGCTGAAGACCGACCGGGAGATCTTCGTCAGCCCGTGGCGGCTGCCCGCGTCGCCGCAGTGGGAGAACTTCGTCCGCGCCTGGAACGAGGCGTCGATCGGGCGCTACTTCTTCAACAGCGTGGTGGTTGTCGGCGGCGGGCTGGTGCTCACCATGCTGCTGTCGGCGATGGTGGCGTACGTCATCGCCCGGTTCGAGTTCCCCGGCAACCGGCTCATCTACTACCTGTTCGTCGGTGGACTCACGTTCCCGCTGTTCCTCGCGCTGGTGCCGCTGTTCTTCGTGGTGCGCAACGTCGGCCTGCTCGGCACCTACCCGGGCTTGATCATCGTGTACACCGCGTACTCGATGCCGTTCTCCGTCTTCTTCCTGGTGGCGTTCTTCCGTACGCTGCCGACGGCCATCGCCGAGGCAGCGCTCATCGACGGCTGCTCGCACACCGGTGTGTTCTTCCGGGTGATGCTGCCGATGGCCCGGCCCGGGCTGATCAGTGTCGGCATCTTCGACTTCCTCGGCATGTGGAACCAGTACCTGCTGCCGCTCGTGCTGATGCCCGACGAGAACAGGTACGTGCTCGCCCAGGGGCTGGCCGCGCTGGCCGTCAACCAGGGCTACCGCAGCGACTGGAGCGCGCTGTTCGCCGGGCTGACCATCGCCATGCTCCCGGTTCTCGTCGTCTACATCGTCTTCCAGCGCCGCGTCCAGTCCGGCCTGCGCACCGGTGCTCTGCGCTAGCTTATGTGGCCATGCCATCGAGTTCCGGCACCGGCGACCGCTCGCGATTAATCAAGCGCATCGAGGGACCGAACAAGTGGAATAAGGCGCGCAGGCGCAAGGTGAAGGCCGCCGCCTGGGCGATCGGCACGGCGGTGCTGGTGGCTGTGATCACCGACGCACTGACCGGGATCGGTACCGCCGGCCTGCGCGCGATATGGGCCCGGGTGACCAACGCCGAGCCGGTGGTGGTGCACAGCGAGGTGTTCCTCCACGAGTGCCACGCGTGGGTGATCCCCGGCGGGGGGCCCGGACACCAGCCAATGCCCCGCGAAGTCACCCAGTCCGAGGAGAACTACCGGTCCTGGATCCGCGAGCACGACGCGGTGCAGGGCCACGCCACCACTGTCGGACTTACCATCCGCGGCGGGTCGAGCAACGCGGTAGTGCTCCAGGAGCTGCGGGTGAGGGTCCTCGAGCGCCGCAAGCCCGCCCAGGGCACCGAGGTCAGCAAGAGGTGCGAGGGCGGAGACGGGGTGGACCCGCGTCTGTACCAGGTCGACCTCGACGCCGACCATCCGGTCCCCAGGCCGGTCAGGGCCGAATCGGCCGACGAGGAAGCACCAGTCACCTTCCCCTACCGGGTGACCCATCGTGACCCGGAGGTCATCCGCGTGGAGGCCAGCACCGCGAACTGCTACTGCCGGTGGCAGCTCGAGTTGGTCTACGTCGACGGCGAGCAGGAACGGGTGAAGGTGATCGACGACAACGGGAGGCCGTTCCGGACCACGGCGCTGCCCGCGACTCCCTCCGGCCGCGGGTAAGGCCCATGGCCTCCAGATGGGATTGGCGACCCTTGGCCGTCGTCGTGGCGACGGATGTGCTCCTGGTGGCAGTGGTCGGCAGCCCGTGGGTGACTGACTGGGCGCTGGCGGGGCAACAGGACGCGTCCCGTATCGGCCGGTACGTCGTTTCGGAGCTGGTGTTCCCCGGCTGGGGGGCCAGCGACACCGGGATAGCCGCCTGGGAGTTGGCGTGGCTGTGGGACCGCTGGCGCGCCGGGACAATCTGCCGCATCGTCGCCTTTCTGCTGCTGCACCTGTGGGTGGCGCGCCGGGTAATCCGCGCGGCCGGACCCGGGCTCGCCTGGCGCGCTGCGCGCCTGGGGGCATGGGTTTTCGGGCCCGTCGTCGGGGCGCTCGCCGGACTTGCGACGGTCATCCCGGGAGCGTTCGACCCCTCCACCACCGCCGAGGACCGGAAGGCGCTGCGCGACATCGCAATCTCGTCCCTGGAGGACGGTGCGTACTGGGGGCTCGCCGCTGGCGCCGTCTGTTGGGTCGCGCTGGCGGTCGCATCCCAGTTCGTCCGCCGCCCACCCGATTCCTCGGGTCCCGATGCCGACGAAGACGAGGCGGAGCCCGTCCTCGGGGTGATCCCTGCGCTGCTCGTTCCGGCGTCGGGATTGGTCTCGGCAGGTGCCGTCGCGGCGGTTCTGGGCGGCCCGGCGGTCGTTCGGGCCGGCCAGCCACCGCAAGAGTCGATGGTCGCCGAGCTCGCCGGGCTCGTGTCCTACTTCCACTGGTGGGTCGCCGACCCGGGCGTCGGCGTGCCGGCGCTCGCGTACGTGCCGCCCTTCGCGCTCGCCGCGTACCTCGCCGTGTTTGTCTTCCTGCTCCGGCCGGACCCGCACGCCCTCGCCGGCCTTCCGGCGTACCGGGCGTTCGCGAAGGGCTGGCACGCGACCACCTGGGCGGCGATCGTCGCGGCCGGGTACACGGGGGTGCTCACTATGGTGGTGTACGCCTTCTCCGGCGCGGACTATCCGGGGGGTTCGCTCTACCGGGCGATGGTCGGGGGTGCGCTCACCGAGCTGCCGAACGGCGCGGTGTATACGGCGCTCCTCGGGTGGGTGCCGGCGCTCGCCGTGCTGGGGACCGCCCGCCTGCTCCGGTGGACCCTGGACTGGCTGGAACGGACCGAGGCCGAGGACAGCGAGGCCGAGGATTCCGCACCCTCCGCCGGTTAGCTCCCCATCGGGGACCGTTCATCATGGGGGTGTGACAACCGTCGATCTTCTCAACTCCGAGGCGCTTGCCGCCGACCTGACGGACCGCGTGGACGGCGAGGTGCGGTTCGACGCCGGCTCCCGCGGCGCCTACTCCACCGACGCCTCGATCTACCGGCAGGTGCCGATCGGGGTGGTGGTGCCCAGGACCGTCGACGCCGCCGCGGACGCCGTCGCGGTATGCCGGGAGCACGGCGCGCCGGTGCTGTCCCGCGGGGGCGGCACCAGCCTGTCCGGGCAGTGCTGCAACGTCGCGGTGGTGATCGACTGGACGAAGTACTGCAACCGGGTGGTCTCCGTCGACGCCGAGCGCCGCACGGCTGTGGTCGAGCCCGGCATCGCGCTGGACGAGCTGAACCGCCGGCTGGCGCCGTACGACCTCATGGTGGGTCCGCAGCCGTCCACGCACGCGAGCTGCACGATCGGCGGGATGATCGGCAACAACTCCTGCGGGGCCACCGCCCAGGCGTTCGGCAAGATGGTTGACAGCGTGCGGCGCCTGGAGATCCTCACCTACGACGGGCTCCGTACCTGGGTGGGTGAGACCGACGACGAGGAGTACGAGCGGATCCTGGCCGAGGGAGGCCGCCGCGCCGAGCTGTACCGCGCGCTGCGGGCGCTGCGGGACCGGCATCTGGCGCTGATCCGTACCCGCTACCCGGACATACCGCGGCGGGTTTCCGGCTACAACCTCGACTCGCTGCTGGCGGAGAACGGCTTCCATCTCGCCCGGGCCCTGGTGGGCAGCGAGGGGACCCTGGTGACCGTGTTGCGGGCCGAGATCTCGCTCTTCGAACGGCCGAGGGATCGCTCGCTCGTCGTGCTCGGCTACCGCGACGTCGCGGCCGCCGCGGACGACGTACCGAGGGTCGCCAGACACCGGCCCCTTGCCCTGGAGGGGCTGTCCGGCCGGTTCGTCGACCTGGTCCGCGCGGGCCGGGTGCCCGTCGCCGTGCTCGAGGACCTGCCGCCCGGCGGCGGCTGGCTGATGGTGCGGTTCGCCGGCGACTCCGCCGAGGAGGCGCGGGAGCGCGGGCAGGCCCTCGTCCGCGAGCTGGAGGCCGCCGACGGCGAGGGTCCGGCCGTCCACTTCTTCGACGACCCGCGCCGCGCGGAAGCCCTGTGGAGTATCCGGGAGGCCGGCGGCGGGGTGACCTCGTTCCCGCCCGACGACCGGCGCAGCTACCCGGGCTGGGAGGACGCGGCCGCGCCGCCCGAGCGGCTCGGTGACTACCTGCGGGACTTCCAGGCGCTGCTGGACAGGTACGGCTACGGCAAGGCCGCGCTGTATGGGCACTTCGGACACGGCTGCGTGCACGTACGGATTCCGTACGATCTGTCCACCGAGCGTGGCGTCGCCGCGTTCCGGTCGTTCACCGAGGAGGCGGCCGACCTGGTCGTCGGCTACGGCGGGTCGCTGTCCGGCGAGCACGGCGACGGACTGTCCCGTGGCGAGCTGCTGCCGAGGATGTTCGGCGAGGAGATGATGGCCGCCTTCGCCGAGTTCAAGGCCATCTTCGACCCCGAGGGTCGGATGAATCCCGGCAACCTCGTGGAGCCGCACCCCTTCGACGACAACCTGCGGGAGGGTCCGGACCATCGGCCGTGGGAGCCGGCCACGTACTTCGCCTACCCACACAACGACGGCCGGTTCAGCCGGGCTGCAGCGCGCTGCGTCGGGGTGGGCAAGTGCCGCAGCCTGGAGGGCGGGGTGATGTGCCCCAGCTACCGGGCGACCAGGGAGGAGGAGCATTCGACCAGGGGACGGGCCCGGCTGCTGTTCGAGATGGCAAGCGGAGAGTTGGTGACCGACGGATGGCGGTCGACGGCCGTCCGCGACGCCCTCGACCTCTGCCTGGCGTGCAAGGGATGCCTGTCCGACTGCCCGGTGAACGTGGACATGGCCACGTACAAGGCCGAGTTCCTGGCCCACCACTACGCCGGACGCCTCCGGCCGCGCGCCCACTACTCGATGGGCTGGCTGCCGGCGTTGGCGAGGGCCGCGGCGGCGCTACCTGGCCCCGTCCTCGGTGCGGCCAACGCGCTGCTGCACGCGCCCGGCCTGGCCCGGCTGGCCAAGCTCGCCGGGGGAGTGGCGCGGCAACGCGACCTCCCGGTGTTCGCCGAGCGGCCGTTCGCCGACTGGTTCCGCCGCCGGACCGACGGCCGGACCGACGGCCGGACCGACGGCGACCGCGGGCGGGTGGTGCTCTGGCCGGACACGTTCACCAACTACTTCCAGCCGGGCGTCGCCGCCGCGGCGGTCGAGGTGCTGGAGGACGCTGGCTTCACCGTGAGCATTCCGGACCGAGCCGCGTGCTGCGGGCTCACCTGGATCTCCACCGGACAGCTCGGGGTGGCCCGCCGGGTTCTCGCCCGGACGCTGGAGGTGCTCCGCGACGACATCCGGGCCGGCACACCGATCGTGGTGCTGGAGCCGAGCTGCGCGGCGGCGTTCCGCACCGACGTTCCCGACCTGATGGCGCGCGCTGGCGGTACGCGGGCCGAGGACGCGCAGGGGCTGGCCCGGCAGACCAAGACGCTGGCCGAGCTGCTCGCCGAGCGGGCGCCCGACTGGCGCCCGCGCCGGCTGGGACGCCGGGCGATCGCGCAGAAGCACTGCCATCAGCACGCGGTGCTCGGCTTCGACGCCGACACCGAGGTGCTCCGGCGGTGCGGGGTCGAGGTCGACGTGCTCGACGCCGGCTGCTGCGGGCTCGCCGGGAATTTCGGGTTCGAGGACGGGCACTACGAGGTGTCGATGGCCTGCGCCGAGCACGCCCTGCTACCCGCGGTCCGCGACGCCGACCCCGGCACGCTGGTGCTGGCCGACGGGTTCAGCTGCCGTACCCAGATCGAGCACGGCGGCACCGGCCGGCGCGCGGTGCACCTGGCCGAGGCGCTCGTCGCAGCGGTCCGCGGCGGCGAGCTGGAGGAGCGCCCGGAGGACGGGATCGCGGACCGTCCGCGTATCCCGTCGCGGCGCGCCCGGACGGCCGCAATGGGCACCGCGGTTACCGTGGCCGCCGTTGCGCTCGCCCTTTCTCGCCGGCGCAGGAGGAACGGCCCGTAAGGCGCATCGGGGCTAGGAGCCTGCTGAATTGGGCCGGTTCCCGGGGCGATAGCAGGTGGGGCTGCTGTCCGGTGGTGTCCGGCCGGCCGGGCCTTTGGCGGGACCGGCTGTGCTGGCCCGCCGGTGCGGTTGCCACCCGCCGGCTGGCTGG
>WHSR01000062.1 GCA_009379995.1 Streptosporangiales bacterium | reverse complement strand
GTGAGCGCCACCTGCCCTTCCAGCGGCAGCGCCGGGTGGCAGCAGGTGAAGATCAGCTCGAGCCGTTCGTCCTTGATCACGGTGTCGTCGAACTCGTCCATGACAACCTCCGGCACCGGCAGCAGGTAGATCTTCTCGGCCAGCGTGCGCTCCCGGCGGATCCGGTCAATCGCCCGGTTGCGGGCCGTCGTCACCAGCCACGCACCCGGGTTGGCCGGCACGCCCGACGCGGGCCAGCGCTGCGCCGCGATCACGAACGCCTCCTGCGCAGCGTCCTCGGCCTTGTCGAAGTCACCGAGGAACCCGACCAGCGAAGCCAGCACCCGGCCCCACTCATCCCGGAAGACCTCCTCCAGCACAGTCAGCGCTGCACCACCGGCCTGACCTCCACAGCGCCGCCGAGCCGGGCAGCCGGGATACGCGCCGCCAGCTCGAGCACCTCGTCCAGATCGGCCGCCTCGACCAGGCAGAAGCCGCCGAGCACCTCCTTGGTGTCCGCGAACGGGCCGTCGGTCATCAGCGTCCGGCCACCGACCACGCGCACGCTGGTCGCCGTCTCAGCAGGCTGCAGCTGCGCACCGACGACACAGCGGGCGTCATCGGCCAACGCCAAATACTCGGCGTACGCCGCCGCACGTTCCGCATCCGGCAGCGCCTCGTCGTAGCCAGGCTCGGCGTAGATCATCAGGGCGTACTGCATCACAACCTCCGGAGTCAGTGGGCTCTCACCTTCACGACGAACAGGCAGCGGCGCAAGGGACACCACGGGTTCACAACTTCCGAAAAGCCGAGACGCTAGGGAGACTTGAAGCTGCTGCTGTGGTCGATCGCATACGCCTGGACGCACTCGGCGACCGGGCGGGTCATCGTCGACCACGTTGTAGACACCGCGGGCGCCGTGCTCGACCGCCGCCACCGTCGCCGACCAGCGGGAGCCTGCGCTTGCGGATCATCTCGGACAGCTCCCCGCCAGGCGCCATTGTGTGCCTGGCCCGTAGAACGCGCCGTAGCGCAGCACGATTCCTCAACTGGGTTCTCCACGTCAGCCCCTTCTTGGGTCGAAGATGAGTGCGGGGTCTCCTGGTGTCTCGGTTGCTGTCCCAGTGGTCTCGCGGCCGCGCACAGCGACAGCGCCGCACCGAACAGGAAGGCCAGCCATGCGCGCTACACCCACAACTCACGATCTCGACTTCGGCCGGCTTCCGTCCGCGCTCATCGGACATCACCGGCCTCCAGAACGCGCCGGGTACTGACCGTGAAAAGGGCGATCTTAGCGGCCGTGACCAGGACCGAGCGGTTCGCATTGTGGGAAGTATCGTCCACGACTCGTCCGACCTTGAGTCACACGCCCGGGCTGGGAAGCTCAGCTTTCCTCGCGGCTGTTCGTCGCTGTAGGTCCCAACGTCACTCAGGATGCGCACGCCAGCAGGCGCGACAGCGATGTCCGGGCCTTCGAGCAGCGGGAAGGTGTTCGAGCAGGGGTAACACTGGGTCCATGAATCGAAAGGTGTGTTCGAACACGTTCCCTATTATCTTTGGGCCGGGCACGTCAGGTCTGCAGCGGCATGAGTTCGGCGGCGAAGCTGTCCAGGAACGAGGCGTAGGACGCGACGTCGCCCGCCGGTCGGATGACGAATTTGGTGATGCCCGCGTCGACATAGCGGTCCACCAGCTCCCGGGCATGGTGCCAGCCGTTCGCGATCAGCTCGCGCGGGTCGGTGTCCGGCTGGCGCTCCCGAGCCCTGGCGAGCAGTTCCGGCGGCATCCCGTCGGTGGCGACGGCCAGGCTGATGCCGTAGTGGTCGGGCTCGATCTCCCGTCCAGCCTCGGCCGCCGCGGCCTGGATGGCCTCGCGCCCGCGCCGCGTCTGCTCGGGAGTCAAGAAGCTGGCCAGCCAGCCGTCCGCGAACCGCCCGACCCGCCGCATCGCCGACGGCGCGCTGCCGCCGAGCCAGATATCGAGCGGTTTGTACGGCTTGGGGCCGACGCTCGCGCCGTCGATGGTGCAGAACTCGCCGTGGTAGGTCACCTCGTCCTGCTCCAGCAGCATGCGCAGGACGTGCATGGTCTCGTCGAACGCCGCGGCCCTCCGACCGGCGGGCACCTCGAACAGCTGCCGTTCCGGCCGACGCGCCGCCTGCAGGCCGAAGGCGGGCAGCACCCGCCCGGGCGCGAGCGCGGCCAGCGAAACCAGCTGCTTGGCCACCAGCACGGGATGCCGTCCGGGCAGCACCGCCACCCCCGTACCGACCTTCAGCCGTGTCGTGCGGGACAGTGCGTGCGCCATGCCCACGAGCGGATCGACCTGCGGCGAGAACACCACCTCGGACAGCCACAGCGAGTCGATGTCCAGCCGCTCCATGTGGTCGACGGCCTCGGGGAATCCCGCCGGCTCGGATCCCGGGGCAAGCCCAACTCCGATGCGAACCTTCACCACACCATGATGGAACTCGCGCGCCCCCGCCCGCATCGGGAGCGTCCCGGGATGCCGGAACGTCACTGCCGCGTTGCGGCCCGGATGGCGGCGACGAGCATGTCGAGCTCGGCGTCGAATATCCGTTCCGGCCTCGCGGCCCGTAGATACGGTGCCAGCGCCTGGAGGCGGGGAACATCGGAACGCGCCTCGGCAGCGGCGAAGAGCGCGGCGTTGCGTTGAGGGCTGGCGGGATCACCGTGGATCTCGCGGTGGGCTCGTCCGAGCACGATGTCGACAAAGATCAGGTAGAACCGCGCGGTGGTCTCGTCGTCGAGGCCGGGTACAGGACCTCCGACTCCCGGGGCGTCAGCGCCGCCAGCCGTTCGGCCGCCTCCCGCCGGCGTCCGGCCTCCGCGGGCGTGACCATGCCCAGCACCATCCGGGTCACCGCGGGGGACAGGTAGGCGTCGCCGCCGTACGCCGCCCGAACCGCACGGATCAGCTCGTCGGGCGTGCCGTTCTTGAGTACGAACCCTGCCGCTCCGTTCTGCAGGGCGCGTAGCACGTTCGGCTCCGCGCCGAACGACGTCAGCACAACTGTCCGCAGCGCGGGCATCTGGCGGCGCAGCTCTTCGACGGCGCTCAGCCCGTTCAGGACCGGCATCTTGATGTCGATCAGCGCCACGTCCGCTCGGTGCCTGATCACCTTGTCCACGGCCGCGCAGCTCGATGTGGTCGCTCGCGATCCTGCTCCCGCTGCTCTTCCTCGGCTCGCAGGGTCTCGGCAATATCCCAAGGGTGAAGACCGTCACGCAGTACCTGCCGGACCAGGTCGGCATGGTGATCATGCACCTCACCGCGACGCTTGAGCGGTTGCCCGTGACGGTGCTGTGCACCTATTGACCGGAGTGCCGCGGGGATTTTAGCTTCACGGCGGACGGTTTCCCGAGCACCGTTCGAACTACTGGACGCCCGCCCCGGTCGAGGGAGGCCCCATGACGAGGCAGGTTCGCACCGGGCGCTCCTGGAGCCAGGCGGGACCCATCATGGTGACCGCGTTATTCGCCTTGCTGATGGGGTTGGTCGTCGGCGCCGCGCCGGCACCGGCGGGACCACCGGCGTCACCTGGCGTGCGATACACCAACCCGCTGGTGGAGCAGCGGGCCGACCCGCACATCTTCAAACACGCCGACGGTTACTACTACTACACGGCGACGGTCCCGGAATACGACCGCATCATCCTGCGCCGGTCCAAGACCCTGCAGGGGCTGTCCACCGCACGGGAGCAGGTGATCTGGACCAAGCACCGGACCGGCGAGATGGCGGCGCACATCTGGGCGCCGGAGATCCACTTCATCGACGGTCGCTGGTACGTCTACTTCGCCGCCGGGAGCTCGGACGACGTGTGGCGCATCCGCATGTACGTCCTGGAGAGCTCCGGCGCCGATCCCTTCGCCTCGACCTGGGCCGAGAAGGGTCAACTGGTCACCCCATGGGACACGTTCTCGCTGGACGCCTCGACCTTCGTCCACGACACGGGGGGAGGGCCCGAAGGGCAGGGGGGCGGGAAAGACGGCGTCCGGTACTTGATCTGGGCGCAGCAGCCGCCGGGCGTCGATGTGAACTCCGGCATCTACATCGCCCGGATGCGCAACCCGTGGACGATCTCCGGTACGCCGACGCTGCTGTCCACGCCGACGTACGGGTGGGAGACGGTCGGCTTCAAGGTCAACGAGGGGCCGGCGGTGATCCGGAGGAACGGCCGTCTCTTCATGACCTACTCGGCCAGCGCGACGGACGCCAACTACTGCATGGGCCTGCTGACCGCGTCCGCCTCGGCCGACCTACTGGACCCCGCGTCCTGGTCCAAGACCCGCACTCCGGTGTTCACCAGCAACGACGCCACGGGCCAGTACGGACCGGGCCACAACTCCTTCACCACCTCCGAGGACGGACGCAGCGACATCCTCGTCTACCACGACCGTAACTACGAGGAAATCGACGGTGATCCGCTGGACGACCCGAACCGCCGCACCCGCGTGCAGAAGCTGTACTGGAACGCGGATGGCACGCCGAACTTCGGGATTCCGGTGAGCGACGGGGTCACGCCGTACCGGTTCTCCTCCTACAACCATCCCGACCGCTTCATCCGGCACCGGGACTTCCGCGCGAGGCTCGATCGGAACGTCACCAACCTGGCCGACTCGCAGTTCCGGATGGTGCCGGGCCTGGCCGGGAGCGGGACCGTCTCCCTCGAGTCGGCCAACCATCCCGGCTATTACCTACGGCACCGGGACCACGAGGTGTGGCTGGACCGGGACGACGGCTCCACGAGGTTCTCCCGGGACGCCACCTTCCACAGGCGTTCCGGCCTGGCCGGCCCGGCCGGCGTCTCACTGGAGTCGTACAACCGGCCCGGCCGGCACGTCGGGCACTCCGCGCATCTTCTCTACGTCCAGCCCGCCGAGACCCCGGCCGCCCGCGCGGACGCCACGTTCTACCTCGAGTAGGGCGTGAGCAGGGCGCTGTCCCCGGTCTCGTAGAGGCCGAAGGGGAGAGGCTCCCCGTCCCGCCACGTCCCCTCCATCTGCACCCGGTTGCCCGCGTCCCGGGTTCGCCCGAGCGCGCTGCGCCCAAGGGCCAGCTGGCCCGGCTCCCACCGCATCAGTGCCCGTTCGACGTCCAGCGAGCATGCCTCGAGCGCCTCGGCGAGCTTCCAGGCGTCCTCGGCCGCCTTGGCGGTGCCGGCCGCCGCGTGCGGACGCAGGGCGAACGCGGCGTCGCCGATCAGACAGACGCGGCCGAAGGCCATCCGCGGGACCTCGATATCGAAGACGACCTGCACGAACGGCTCGGCGGTCTTGGTCAGCATCTCGGCGAGCGACGGCGGCAGGTCGCGCGCGGCAACCTCGCGTAGCTCCTTGACGTGGTGCTCCTGCATGGCGCCCGGGGCCACGGAGACGGACCGGCGCACTCCGCTGCTGTCGGTCAGCAGGTCGTCGAGCTCGGGGCCCTCGGTGACGTTGCGGTACCACACCCAGTTGGTAAGGCGATGCCCGGGCTCCAGGGTGGGGTGCCGGGTGCGGCGCCATCGGGCGGGGGAAACGGAGCCGTCGAAGTCGGGGATCGGGTAGGCGAGGATGTGTCCGCGCCGCAGCAGGTGGTAGGTGATCGCCTCGTGCAGCGCCCCGAAGCTCGCGCCGGTGAGCTGGGCCTCGCTCACCGTGCCCCGCCAGCCCACGTACCCGGCGTAGCTCGGGGAGACCTGCGGGAGCAGCAGCCCTCGTGCGGTGGAGTGGATGCCGTCGGCGCAGACGAGGAGATCGCAACGCCGCGACCCTCCTTCGGTGAGGTGCACGGTGACACCGTCGGCGTCCTGCTCGAACCCCGCGAGCTCGTGCCCGAGGTGGTACCTGTCGCGACCGAATTGGGTCAGCAGCGCCTCGTACAGCCAGAAGTAGGAGATGAACCGGTAGCTGCAGGGCTGCTCGGAGGCCACGCTCCCGTCCCGACGCAGGTAGCGGAGCTTGCGCGCGGGGGCGCCGATCTGCTGGGGAGCGTAGAGACCCTCGTGCGTGAGGTACCGGATGGTCGACGGGTGGAGGACGATTCCCGCGCCGCGCCCTTCGAGGGTCACCCTGGACCGCTCCAGGACCGTGACGTCGCAGCCGACGTCGCGCAGCACGAGCCCCGCGATCAGGCCGCCCATCGAGCCGCCCACGACGATCGCATGCACCTGCCCGCCCGCGGACACCGGCTACCTCACGTCTTCGGGTTGTCGACGAGCCTTCGCGCCCCTGGGGCCGGGGAGCGTCAGCCCCTCCCGGCCAGCTCGGGCAGCCTCCAGTTGTACAGCGAGGACCTCAGCGCCTGGCCGGTCTGCGGGACCCGGTCGTCCAGCTTCTTCAGGTCGGAGATCACGTCGAGGTCGAGCGTCGAGACGTCCGGATGGTCGACCTCGACGATGTTGCCGGCCGGGTCGCGCACGTACATCTGTACGGTCCCATCGGGCAGCTCGTAGATGTGGTGGCCGAACGTCTTGCTCTCGTGGATGCCCATCTGCTTGGCGCGCAGATAGACCTGTTCGAAGTTGTCGACGTTGATGCCGAAGTGATGGTATGCGGGAGCCGAGGTCTCACGCACGAATATGTGGAGTTGGAGTTCGCCCAGTCGGAGGTACTGGACCGGGAAACCGAAATCGTAGGTGGGTATCCTCTCCATGCCGAAAAGGTCCTCGTAGAACCGCACGGACTCGTCGAGGTTCGTGGCGTGCACGCTTACATGGTTGAAGCCTGTCGCGGTCACTTATCCATCACCCCGTCGTCAGCTCTGCGTTCCCGTCTCGATCTGCCGGAGGATCTCCGAGGGTTTGATGGGCAGCTGGGTGATCCGGACGCCGTAGTCGCTGAGCGCGTCGTCGATGGCCGCCGATATCGCCGCAGGCGCCACCATGCGCCCACCCTCGCCCCCGCCCTTGATGCCGAACTCGGTGTACGGGGACGGGGTCTCCACGTGTCCAAGCTTAAATTCCGGGACCTCCATCGCGGTGGGGATGAGGTAGTCCATGAACGTCGAACACTTGAACTGGCCGTCTTCGTCGTAGACGAGCTCCTCGTACATCGCGCTGCCGATGCCCTGAGCCGCGCCGCCGGTGACGTGGCCGGCCAGCGTCTTCGGGTTGACGACGGTCCCGGCGTCGTGGACCGCCACGTAGTCCAGGAACTTGTGGGTGCCGGTCTCCGCGTCGATCTCGATCACCGCGATGTGGCAGGCGTGGCCCATGAACGGGTAGAAGACGCCGAGATCCTTGCGGTCGTCCGAGGGCAGGGTCGTGTAGGGGTGGTCGTAGGTGCAGCTTTCCTCGAGGCCGCTCTCGACGCCCTCGGGGAGGTTGAGAGCGAAGAAGTACGCGGTGGAGGCGAGCTCCGCGAGACTCCGGCTCTTGTCCGGGACACCCTTGACCCGCACGACGCCCTCGACGATTTCGAGGTCGTCTTCGGACGCCTCCAGTTCGTGGGCGGCGATCTTGAACAGCTTGGCGCGAAGCCGCTTGGACGCTCCGCGGACCGCTCCGGCGATCATGACTGTGAAACGGCTGCCGCCGGGACCGGTGCCCGGCAGGGAGTGGGCGGAGTCCGCGTAGCTCACGTTGACCTTGTAGGGGTCGACGCCGAATTCCTCCGCCACGAGCATCGCGGCCACCGTCTCCGGGCTGTTGCCCCACATGGCCTGCGAGTGCATTTGCACCTGGAACTCGCCGGTGGGATCGATGGTGAGCGTGACACTTTCTGGACTCGAGGTAAGGGGGAACGCGGGCTTGTCGAACCAGAACCAGAACTCGGTCGAGCTGAAGACGCTGCGCTCCTGGGTGGTGACGACCCCGATCCCGATGTGGCGCCCTTCCTTGCGGGCCCGCTCCTGCTCCGTGCGCCATTTGTCGAGGTCGAGCATCTCGATGGCGCGCTGGAGTACCGCTGGATAGTTCCCGCTGTCGTAGATGTTGCCAGTGGGAATCTTGTACGGGAACTCGTCCGGCTGGATGAAGTTGTGACGGCGTATTTCCTCCGGTCCCATGCCGAGCTGTCGCGCCGCCTTGTCCACCATGCGCTCGAGCACCCAGTTCTGCACCTCCGAGCCGAAGCCTCGGTAGGCGCCTTGCTGGCATTTGTTGGTCAGCGCCGCCCGCAGCCGGTAGCGAAGGTTCTTCAGCCGGTAGGGGCCGACCGCCTGCGACAGCGAGTTGCCGTGCGTGCCGACGCCGAACTGCAGGTACGCGCCGTAGTCGTCGACCACGTCCACATCCAGGGCGGTGATCGTCCCGTCGCTCTTCAGCCCCATCCGGACGTCGTAATAACGATCGGAGCCGTGGTGGTCCGAGTTCGTTATGTGGTCCAGCCGGTCCTCGATGTAGGCGACCGGCCGCCCGGTCTGCAGCGCCAGGAACCCGGCGAGGGTGGGTACCTTGTGGGCGAAGAACTTGCTGCCGAAGCTTCCCCCCGCCGGTACCGGAATGACTGTGAACTTGTTGGACGGCAGCTTCAAAGCCGCGGCGACCAGCCAGATGAAAAAGTTGAAGTTCAGCGAGTTGCAGTAAACCTCGAGACTTCCGTTGAGGGCGGGCCGGGCGACGGCTCCACAGGTGTCCAGCGGCATGCCGGACGAACGACCCCAGTGCAGCTTGTCCTCGACGACGACGTCGGCCTCCCTGAAGGCATCGTCGACCTCGCCGAACTCGAAGATTCTCTCGTACGCGAGGTTGTTGCCGTGCTCCTCGTGGAGCACCGGCGCACCCGGCCCGATCGCCGCGATTGGATCGACGACGGGATCGAGCGGCTCGAAGTCGACCTCCACCGCCTCGACACCGTCCTCGGCCGCGTAGCGCGACTCGGCCACCACCGCGACGACCGCCTCACCGCAGTAGCGGACCTTGTCGACCGCCAGCGGGTACTGCGTGATCGTGGGCGGGCCGAAGTTGGCGCAGGGGTTCATCTTCTCCTTGCAGTCCTGGCCGGTGAACACCGCCACGACGCCGGGCACCTCGAGAGCCTCGCCGGTGTCGATCGACCCGATCCGAGCGTGGGCGAACGGGCTGCGGAGAACCGCCGTGTAGAGCATGCCGGGTAGCTTGATGTCCCCGATGTAGCCGCCCCGCCCCACGAGGTATCTCGGGTCCTCGACCCGCCTGATGCTCTTGCCGATCCACTTGAAGTCTGGCTTTTCCTCGATGCTGGTCGCCATCTGGTCCTCCACCGGCCCCACTTATCGGCCTGCTACCTGCGGGTCGTGCATCTTCTCGCGCGCTGAGACGACGGCGTTCACGATGTTCTGGTATCCGGTGCAGCGGCACAGGATTCCGGAGAGCTGCTCGCGGATCTCCTCCCGCGACAGCTCACCGTCGTTCGTGATCAGCTCCTTGGTGCGGAGGATCATCGCGGGCGTGCAGAAGCCGCACTGGAGCGCGTGCTCTTCGGAGAATGCTTCCTGGATGGGGTGGAGCTTGTCGATGTCGGTCGACAGACCCTCCACCGTCTCTATTTCGTGGCCATCCGCCTGCACCGCGAACATCAGGCACGAGCGCACCGACCGTCCGTCCAGAAGGACCGTGCAGCATCCGCAGACGCCGTGCTCACAGCCGAGATGCACGCCGGTCAGATCGAGGTGATCCCGGAGGAAGTCGGCCAGCGTAAGTCTGGTCTCGACGTCCCTGCTGAGCTGTCGGCCGTTGATCGTCAAGGTGATGCTTCGCATGTCGCCAGCCATCTCATTCGCCTCCCCGTGCCCGGTTGACGGCTGCCGTGACGGCACGGCTCGCGGTCACGGCCGCGACCTTCCTCCGATACACCTGCGTCGCGTGGATGTCGTCGGACGTCGTGACGAGCCTCTCGATGATCCGCGCCGCGGATGCCACGTTGTCGGGGGTCGGGTCGGTGCCGACAAGTGCCTGCTCGTACTCGGTGGCGCGCACCGGGGTGTCGCTGACCCCGGCGAGGGCTACCGACGCGCTAGCGACCGATCCGTCGTCGCCCAGCGTGACCAGCGCCGCGGCCGCGGCGAGGGCGAAGTCACCGAACCGGCGGGCCACCTCCTCGAAGCCCCAACCCACGTTCCCGGCCGGGACGGGTATGCGCACCGCCGTGAGGATCTCGTCCGGCTGCAGCACGGTCGACATGAAGCCGTCGAAGAAGTCGGACGCGGGGATCACCCGCTCCCCGCGGTTCGAGCGCGCCACGAGCTCCGCGGAAAGCACCAGCGCAAGGCAGGGCAGTTCGGCGGCTGGATCCGCGTGCGCGAGGCTCCCTCCCACGGTTCCTCGGTGGCGGTTCTCCCGGTGGCCGACGTGCCGTGCGGCGGCGGCGAGCAGCGGAACGGCCTGTGCGACTACCTCGTCGTCCTCGAGTACGTACTGTCGCACCATGCTGCCGAGCTCGAGGGTCCCGTTGCTCCGCCGGAGTCCCCCAAGTCCGTCGACTCGATTCGTGTCGACGAGCACCTCGGGACTCGCCAGGCGCATGTTCAGGAGTGGAACGAGACTTTGCCCACCGGCCAGCACCGAGGCATCCAAGCCGTGCTGCGCCTTGAGGCCGAGAGCCTCCTCCAAAGTGGTGGGATCGAAATAGGCAAACGGCGGTGGTTTCACGGCCCCATCCTCCTTGCCCGTTGCTGCCATCCTCGGCCTTGTCGCGCGGGTCTACGGTCAGGGCGCCCAGCCTTGTGAGCACGACTGTGTCAAGCGGCGAAGAAGCTGGGCAATGTTAGGCTCGACGGAAAATCAGGCTGTTCGTTGGCTTACTGGACAACGTGCTGCCGCCAGACTTGGGACCGGGGGGGGGGCTCATGGGTACCGTCGCCGCCGACTGGGTCTCGTACGGCAAGGGGACGAAGCTCGGCGAGGCCTTCGAAGAGGTGCACCGGCACCTCGTCGGGGGCCGTCCCCTCAGGGAGACGCTGAGGCTCATCGCCGAGCGCGTCACGCAGCTCGCCGATTTCAAGTTCTGTGGGGTGATGCTGCCCGATGCCGCCGGCGAGCGTCTCCGGCTGGCCGGCTCCCATGGTTTTCCCAACGATTACGCCCGGGCGATCAACGCCCTGCGGCCCATACGGCTGCAGGGCTCCGAACTCGCACCCACCTCGAGGGCGTTCCTGTCCCGCACGCCGGTTGCCGTGGGCGACGTGTTCCGGGACGACTCGTTCGGTCCGTGGAGGGACCTGGCGGCCCAGTACGGCTACCGTGCTCTGCTGTGCGTTCCGCTGATCGTCGACGACGAGGTAGTGGGCATCCTGAACGGATATTCGGGGCGCACGCGGGTGTGGGCCGACCACGAGATCCGTACCGTGCGTGCGCTTGCCGGTCAGGCGGCGATCGCCGTGAAGCTCGCCACGCTCGTCGAGGACCAGAAGGAAACCATCCAAAGGCTCGCCGACCTCAACGAAACTCTGGAACGAGAGCGCTGGATCCTCGAGCGCACCCAGGACATCCACTACCGCCTCACCGAGGCCGTCATCGTCGGCGGAGGCATCGAGCGCGTGGCACAGGCCCTCAGCGGGCTCGTCGGCAACCCGGTGGCCGTATGGGACGGTGACGGCTCAGTCATCTGCACCGCGGGGGCGAGGAACAACGGGGACTCCCCGGGCCGGCTCGTGGCGAACCCCGCGCTCAAGCGGTTGCTGAGGGCGTGGCCGAATCGTGAGCGGGCGGTCAGTGTGCCGGCATCGCGGGGGAGGGCCAGCGCTGTCGTCGCGCCGATCCTCATCGGAGACGAGGCGCTCGGCTACGTGGCCATCGAAGAGCGCAACACGGCCGTCGAGGAGATCGACCTGAAGGCGGTGAAGTGGGCGGCCATCGCGTTCGCCCTCGAGTTCGTCAAGGTGCGCGTCGAACGAAAGACCGAGGAGCGCCTTCACCGGGACTTCCTGTTCGACCTCCTGCAGGGCAGGTACGACAGCGGGGAGCGGATTACCGATCGAGCTCGCCACTACGGGCTCGACCTCGCCGCGCCCCATCGCGTCGTCGTCATGGACGTCGACGACTGGGGCGGCTACGCGGCCTGCGCCTTCCTCACCGAAACCCAGGCGACCCGGATGCGGGAGGCGGTGGTGGAGGCCGTCGCGCGGGGCTTTCGCGCGCGTGTCCCCGGCGCTGTGCTCACGACCGTCAGCGACAGGGTGACGGCCGTCTGCCCCGCGCCGGAGGTCGCGGACGAGCGTGACCCGGTGAACCTGGCGCTCGACGAGGTGCGGCGACGTGTGGCGGCGGTCGCCGGCGGCCTGACCATCTCCGCCGGAGTAGGTACCAAGACGCGGTCGGCCGACGACTTCGTCGCGTCACACGACGAGGCGGCGACGTGCCTGCGCATTCTGCGGCAGCTGGCGCGGCGGGGCGCCACGCTGAAGGCCGACGACATAGGCATCTTCCGGTTGCTGCTCGACTCCAAGGAACCGGCGGAACTTCTGCGGTTCGCGCGAGAGATCCTGGAGAACGTCGCCCGCCACGACAAGCGCAAGGGCACCGACGTCCACGGCACGCTCGAAACCTACCTCGACCGGGACTGCGATCTGCGGGCAACGGCGGACGCGCTGGCGGTACACCCGAACACCGTCAAGTACCGGTTGCGGAAGGCAGAGGAGCTGTCCGGATTGAACCTCAAGAACCCCCACCATCTGATGCAGCTTTCGCTGGCCTGTCTCGTATCGCGTCTTTACGAGG
This sequence comes from Streptosporangiales bacterium, assembly GCA_009379995.1. Lineage (GTDB taxonomy): Bacteria > Actinomycetota > Actinomycetes > Streptosporangiales > WHSR01 > WHSR01. The sequence continues at coordinate 23,201 of WHSR01000062.1, read as the reverse complement.
GCGAGCAGCTCGCGAACGCCGGTACGAATTCCGTCGGGCGTTCGGGCGCTCGGCCGAGGTTCGGCTTCGCCGCTCTGTGATCGATGCGCTCGGCTGCGAGGAGTTCGGCCGCGAGGGTGACGCGCGCCCCTGATCTGGTCGGGTCCGTACGGGCGGCGCGCGAAGTCGTGGGCACCGTGGAGTTGGGCGCTGCCGTCGTCCGGCTGGTCGACACCGGGGAAGGGCCGCAGCTGACCGTCGCTTCGCGGGCGCACGGCGGTCGGGTGGTGTGGGCGAGCGAGCCCGGGCGCTCGTTCGTGGCCGGTGCCCGGGCCCAGGTCACCTGGACGCACCGCAAGGGCGCGTTTCGGACCCGTACCGGGTGGGGCGAGATCCTGCCCAACCAGGTCATCGCGCATCGTGAGGTCACCGGCGACGCCGTGATCCTCACCGGCACCCTGCACGGCGGCGGAGGGAGCGCGCCGTACCGTGTGGTCTTCTCCACTGCGGGGCCGGGCCTGGTCACCATCGACGCCGACGTCGGCGAACCCGACGACGGACGCGGTCCGCTCACCACCCTCGTGTTGCACGGCGACCGAGCGTCGTACGAGCGCTTCCACGGCTTCGGTGAGCAGTACGCGCCCTTCGACCTCGCCGGCAGGCGGGTCCCTATCGTCGTCCGGGAGCAGGGCGTGGGACGCGGCGCGCAGCCGGTCACCGCGCTGGCCAACCGGTTCGCCGACGGCGCGGGCGGCGCCTGGGACTGGACGTACGCGGCGATGCCCTTCTACGTGACCAGCGAGCTGCGCGGGCTGTTCTTGGACGGGCCGACGGCCGACGTCTACTCCGTCTTCGATCTCTCCCGACGGGGTGTCACGATCGTCTGCCACGCGACCTCGTTGCGGGCGCGGCTGCTCGTCGGCGACACCCCGGCCGAGCTGCTGCGCGACCACACCGCGGCGACCGGACGGATGCGGGCGCTGCCGGCCTGGACCGGCGAGGGCGCGGTCGTGGGCGTCCAGGGCGGGTCAGCGCGGGTACGTGGCATCGTCGACCGGCTGCTCGACGCCGGCGCCCAGATCGCGGCCGTGTGGATCCAAGACTGGTGCGGGCATCGGTTCACCTCGTTCGGCCAGCGGCTGCGCTGGAACTGGGAGGTCGACCCCGACCTCTATCCCGACTGGGAGCGGCTGGTCGCGGACCTCGGTGAGCGCGGCGTGCGCGTGCTGACCTACACCAACTCCTTCCTCGCCGACGTCGCGGGGCTGCCCGGCGTCCGCCGTGACCTCCTGGCCGAGGCCCGGGACCGCGGCTACCTGGTCCGGGACCCGACGGGCGGCCCGTACCTGATCGACCAGGACGGTTTCCTCGCGGCACCGGTCGACCTCACCAACTCCGAGGCGCGGGCGTGGTACGTGGACGTGCTCGCCAAGCAGGTCGCGGCCGCCGGCGTGTCGGGGTGGATGGCCGACTTCGGGGAGACGCTGCCGTACGACGCGGTGCTCGCCGAGGGGGAGGCGGCGACGTGGCACAACCGATGGCCGGCGGCCTGGGCGGAGGTCAACGAGGAGGCATGCCGTGCGGCGGGCATCCCGGACTGCGTGACGTTCTTCCGTAGCGCGGGCCGGGGCAGCCCTCGGCACGCGCGCCTGTTCTGGGCCGGTGACCAGCTCGTCGACTGGAACGAGCAGGACGGGCTGCCGTCCGCGCTCGCCGGGATGCTTTCGGCGGGGGTCTCGGGCATGACCCTCATCCACGGCGACGCTGGCGGCTACACCACCCTGGACATACCCCTGCGGAATTACCATCGCTCCTCCGAGCTGCTGCGCCGCTGGACCGAGCTGTCCGTCTTCGGGGTGTTCCTCCGAACCCACGAGGGCAACCGGCCGTGGCGCAACGTCCAGGTCTACGACCTGGGAGAGGTCGAGTTCTTCGCCCGGATGACCCGGATGTACGCGGCTCTGGCGCCGTACCGGCGGGCGGTGGTCGCCGAGGCGGCGCATACCGGGATGCCGGCGATCCGGCACACCTGGCTGGTCCATCCGGACAGCCCGGCGGCCCGGGCCGACCGGCAGTTCTTCTTCGGGCCGTCCCTGCTCGTGGCGCCGGTGCTGAAGCGCGGCGCCCGCTCCGTGCGTGTCCACCTGCCGGCGGGTCGTTGGACCCACGTGTGGAGCGGCCGAGGGTACGGCGATCCGTACCGAGCCGTCTCGGTCCGGGTGCCCGCGCCGCTCGGCCAGCCCGCGGTCCTGTACCCGGAGGGGGACACCGAGGCGGAGCGCATCGCGGCCGAATTCCGTGCGGCCGTCTGACCCCGGCCCGCCTCTACACGCGCCGTCTGACATCCTCTCCAACTCTGCTGTTTGACAGAATGAGTTCGTGACCTTGGAAGAGCTGGAGAGGTTGCGCCCTGCGATCGCCGCGCTGTGCGCCAAGTACGGTGTGGCCGAGCTCTGGGTGTTCGGATCGGCAGCCCGAGGTGAAGCCACCTCCGGCAGCGACGTCGATCTTCTTTATGGGCGGGGGCCCAATGCGGCCCGAGGGCTGGCCTTCTTCGGACTTCAGGAAGATCTGGAGGCGTTGCTCGGGACCAAGGTCGACCTCGTCCCTAAGGACGGGCTGCATTGGGTGATACGGGAGCGCGTGCTGAGCGACGCTGAGGTCCTATATGCCGCGTGATCCCCGACGCGACTCGCTTTACCTTGCTGACATCGTCGAAGCCGCACGGACCATCACACGTTGGCTCCGCGAGCACGGACATCGGTGGGACGAGGACGAGATCGGCGACCCGCACGATGCCGCGTTCTTGCTGAGCGAGCAGCCAGTTGGCGAGTTCGTCGTAGACGTTGGTGCGTACCTCCCGCCAGATCTCGTCCAGCAGGTCCGGGAACTCGTCGAGGTCACGCATCATCACCCGCAGCACCTGGCGGTCCCGTTCCATGCCGCCCCACACGGCGAACGCACGCCCGTAGCTAAGCCGCGCCCCTCTTGCCCAAGATCACGGGCAACTCCTCGGGGCTACCCCGCGTGTTCGTAGATCAGTTCGCTCGTCGCGGGCTGCCGATCCATCAGGCCGTACTTGGCGGCGTAGCGCGCCTGGAGCTCGATCGTGTCCACCTGCAGATCCGGGTCCCACAGGGGGAGCGTCATCGACTGGATCGCCTTCTCCGGAGTCTCCAGGTAGCTACCCATGACGTCGCGGGCCTCGTCCGGGTGCTCGCGAGCATAGCTGAGCGACTCGTTCGCAGCCTCGATGAACCGGCCGACCAGGTCGGGGTTCTCCGCGATGAACTGCTCGCTGGTGAAATACGAGGCGAGGTTCGTGTACGGAGCGAACTCGGCGTCCATCGAGAACAGCGCGCGGTGCCCCTGATCCTCGGCCTGCGACAGGAACGGCTCCGTCGCCCAGACCGCGTCCGCGTTGCCCGACTCCAGCGACGGAAGCATCTCCGGCAGCGGGATCTCGACGAAGCGTACCTTCGATATATCCACTCCGGACTTCTCCAGCACCGCCTTGATGAGGAGCTCCGCGACGCTGCCGAGCGTGTTGACCGCGACGGTCTTACCCTCGAGGTCCTGGGGTGAGCGGATCTCACTCGACCCGAGCACCACCACCTTGTTGATCGACTCTTCCGCCGTTCGCCCACCGAGGGTGCCTCCGGCGATGATCTTTACGGGCAGCCCCTTGCCCCGGGCGATGGCCGAGGAGACGGTGGCCCCGTAGCCGACGTGCAGGTCGCCGTTGACCACGCCGGGGACGATCGCCGCGCCCCCCTCGGCGAGTTGCGTCTTGACCTCGATTCCGCGCTTTTCGAAGAAGCCCTTCTTGATGCCGAGGTGGAGCGGTGCGATCCCGCCGGTGGGTATGACGCCGACCCGTACGACGTCGCGCTTGCCGCCCTCCTGCGGGGTCCCGTCGCCGCCGCATCCGGCGACCCCCGCCGCTGCCAGCGCAAGCACGACCGCAGCGACGCAGGTCCGCGCCATCCGCGTATTCCTGGCGATCTCCATCCCTCTCCTCGTCATCGGGGTCAGCCGCTCGCCGCCGCGTCGTCCTCGGCCTCGCGGGTACGTGTCTCTCCCAGGTAGCTGGCGATGAGCAGGCGGCGGTCCGCGCGCAACTCCTCGATCGGCCGGTGCAGGACGATCTCGCCGCGGGACAGGACGTAGCCGCGGTCGACGACCTCGAGGGCAAGCTGAATCTGCTGCTCGACCAGCAGCACGCCGCAGCCGGAGTCGAGTGCGTAGCGACGTACCACCGGCAGCAGGCGCTCCACGATCACCGGAGCCAGACCGAGGGTGAGCTCGTCGAGGAGCAGGAGCCGAGGTCGGCGGGCCAGCGCGCGGCCGACGGCGAGCATCTGCTGTTCGCCGCCAGAGAGCAGCCCGACCCGCCTGGTACGGAGCTCACGGAGCAGGGGGAAGTACTCGTACGCCGTCCGTTCGTCCAGCCGTTCGCCGCGGTGGCAGAGCCGGAAGTGCTCGGCAACGGTGAGGCCGAAGAAGATCCCGCGATCCTCCGGTACGTGGGCGATCCCCCTGCGGGCCCGCTCGCTGGGCGAGACGGTCGTCAGGTCGGCGCCGTCGAACGTGAGCCGTCCGCCCATGGGGCGCACGATCCCGGAGATCGCCCGCAGCGTGGTCGTCTTCCCGGCGCCGTTCGGGCCCAGCAGGGCGACCACCTCACCCGCGTCGACGGTCAGGTCGAGGTCGCGTACGACCGCCGCTCCGTCGTAGCCGGCGGTCAGCCCGTCGATCCGCAAGATGTCCTTCACGGCTCCTCCGAGGCTCCGGCCCGCGATTCCTCGTCGGCCGATTCCAGTGACGGGTCGGTGAGTTCGGCGGCGGCGCTGCCCAGGTAGGCGGTTATCACCTTTGAGTCCCGGCGTACGGCGGAGGGCGGGCCATGGGCAATGACCTTCCCGAAGTCGAGCACCACCACGTGGTCGCATACGGACAGGACGAGACCCATGTCGTGGTCGACCAAGAGGGTCGGCGTGCCGGCGTCGACGACGGAGCGCAGGCGCCGCCCCAACTCCGCCCTCTCCCTCGAGTCGAGGCCGGCGGCCGGCTCGTCCAGGCAAAGCAGCCGCGGGCCCGCGGCGAGCGCCCGCGCCACGCCGACGAGCTTGCGGTTGGCCTGGGACAGTTCGATGGCCAGGACCTCCGCCAGCGGTTCCAGGCCGAGCAGGGCCAGCGTCTCGTCCATCGCCGTCGTGCTGGCCAGCGGCCTCGACACGGTCTCCCTCACGGCGGCCCACACCGACTGGCGGTGGGAGGCGACCGCCAGGTTCTCCCGTACGGTGAGGTCGTCGAAGAGTTCGATGCTCTGCCAGGTACGGGCGAGGCCGAGCTGGGCTCGCGCGTGTGGAGGCAACGACGACAGGTCGTGGCCGTCGAGCTCGATGTGCCCACGGCACCGCACGAACCCGGTGATCGCATCGATGAACGTCGTCTTCCCCGCCCCGTTGGGTCCGATCAACCCGACCAGCTGGCTCTCGTGGACGTCGAGGTCGACGTCGACCAGCGCCCGCACGCCGCCGAAGCTGACCGATACGCCGTCGGTGTGCAGGATCCTGCGCTCACCACCGGTCATGGCTTGACCTCCGAGGTAGCAGTCGGTTCCTCGGCACGCCAACGGGACGACCAGGCCTTGAGCCGGCTTCCCCGGCCGGCCGCGCGCCGGCGCTGCTTCCTCTGGTAGTTCGCCCCGGCGATCCCCTCCGGGTGCACGCGAAGCGTGATGATCAACGCGAGCCCTCCGACGAGCAGCGCCCAGTTGCCGGAGATCCCGAACCACTTGTCGAACGCGTGTGGGAACAGCGCCTCGGTCGAGATCAGCCCGGCGAGGACGGCGCCGGAGACCATGGTGATGCCGCCGATGTAGGCGAACGCGATCAGTCCCAGCGCGGTCAGCGCGCTGAAGCGGGTGGCGCTGATCGAGCCGAAGTTGTACGCGTACAGCGTCCCCGCGACCCCGGCGACGAACGAGCTGAGCCCGAACGCGATGAGCTTGACGTTGCGGACGTGGACGCCGGCGGCCGCCGCGGCCCGCTCGTTGGCACGTACCGCGATCATGCGCCGCCCGAGGCTGGTCCGCCGCAAGTTGGCCACGTAGACGCCTAGCGCGAGGGTGACCGCGAGGACGAGGAAGCCGAAGACGGCGCTCGGCTGGTCACCGTCGAGGCCCCGGAACGACGCCGTCGGCCCCAGGTTCACCCCGAACAGGTGCGGCGACGGGGCGGGCGAGCCGCCGGAGCCGCCGCCCCAGGTGGAGTTCACGAAGATGAACTGCTCCATGGCGAGCGCGGCGGCCAGCGTCACGACGGCGAGGCTGACGCCACGGACCCGAAGCGCCGAGACCGCGACGAGCACGCCGAGGAGCGTGGTGACCGCCACCGCGATGATAGGGCCGAGCGGAAACCCGATGCCGGCGTCGGTGACGAGATGGGAGAGCGTGAATCCCGCCACGCCGGACAGGGCCAGCTGCACCACGGAGATCTGGCCGACGTAGCCCGTGATCACCACGAACGACATGACGATGATCGCGCCGATGAGCGAGGTGATCAGCGCCTGCCGGAAGTCGTACGGGAACACGATCAACGCGACCACGCATACCACCCCCGCGATCACGGCGGACCGCAGCAACCGCTCGGGCAGCGGCACCGAGGGCAACCGCCTTTCCACCAGCTCGCCCCGGCCGGGCAGGCTGGCGCCCCGCCAGAACATCGCGATGATGATGATCAGGAAGACCAGGAGCTGCTGGATCCCCGGCAGCGGGTTGCCCTGGTCGGTCGGGAACCAGCTCTGCGTGGACGCGTAGTACATCAGCGACTGCGCGATCCCGATGAGCAGGCCAGCGGCGCAGGCGATCCCGAACGAGGTGAACCGTGCGAACAGCGCGGCCGCCAGCGCGGGCACGATCTGCAGGGGCAGCGTTGTCGAGTTGAGCTGGACCAACGACGCGGCCAGCACCCCCATCAGGCCGGCCACCAGGCTGGCCAACAGCGTGTTGACCATCGACAGCTGGTTGGGTGAAAGGCCCACCAGCATCGCCGCCACCTCGTTCTCCGAGGCGGCCCTGGTCGCCAGGCCGAACCGGCTCCAGCGGTACAGGGCCGCCAACCCGACCGCGATGACGATCACCGCTCCGGCAAGGATGAACCTGTCCACCGGCACGGTGAGGCCGACCACGGCGACGGCGCTGCTCGGCAGGATCGGCGGCGCCGCCTTCACCGTCGTGCCGAAGCCGAGCAGCATGGCCGCCTGGGCGGTCAGCAGGATGCCAAGCGAGGCGGCGAGCTTCGCGAGCGGCGACGCCGTCCTGAGCGGCCGGAAGGCACCAACCTCCATCAGGGCGCCCACACCCGTTGCGACGACAAGCGTGATCGCGAGGGCCGGCAGAGTACCGAGCTGGAACCCGAAGAAGCCCGTCTTCAACGACCAGAAGGCGTAGCCTGCCACCATCGCGACGGCACCCGTGGCCAGGTTGATGATCCCCGACCCCCGGTAGGTCAACACGACGCCGAGGGCGATGCCGGCGATCAGGGCGCCCGTCCCCAGCCCCAGCAGCGCGAAGAGCAGAACCAGTTTCATGCGGTCTCCGTCCCCGATGACTCCGGTGCTACGTGGTCCGGTGCTACGTGTCCCGTGCTACGCAGGTGGTCGGAGCCAGCCCGAGACGGCCTGGAACTGGCCCTTTCCGTTGTACTTGTAGAACTTCGTCTGGTCGTTGCAGACCGCGGGGGCGTCCGGGTACTTGCCGCACTGAACCGTCGGCGCGCCCATGATGAGCGGTCCGGTGAACTTCGCCAGCTGTTCGCCCATCGCCTCCGGGCTGATCTTGTCGCCGCCGATCTCGTTCATCAGCTTCGCGATGATGAGGATCTCGTCCCATCCGAGCGCGGTGTAGGGGTTGGAGATGTCCGGCTTCGCGACCCCGTACTTCGTCGCCGTGGAGGCGAACACGCGCGTGTCCGGCGCGGCCGTGTCGGTGGGCAGGACCTGCGCGATCCCGTACACCCAGCCGACCGGAAGGTCTCCCAGCCCCTCGGCAACCTGCGGGGAGAGGCAGAGCGGGTTGGAGACGACAGGCTTGGTGTTGCCGATCTGCTTCAGCGCCTTCGCGAGGTTCACGCAGCCCGGGGCGTCGGTCATCGGGATGATGACGTCGGCCGTCTGGCCGCCGGCAGCGGTGAGCGGTCCGAGCAGGTCGGTCGCCTGCGGGTCGTAGCCCACCGACTTGACCTGGACGCCGGCCTTCTCCAACCCTCTCTTGGTGGCGGCCGCCGCGCTGTTCGAGCCCGCCTGGCTGGGGAAGACGATGGCGGCGGTCTTCGCGTGCGCGACGTCGCGGGCGTAGGTGCCCCACGGCGCGAGGACGTGCGTCTGGTCGCCGTAGAGGATGTAGGTGTTCTCCGCCGTCGAGTCGGCGGGTGCCGCGGAGACCCCGACGACTATCGGCTTCTGCCCGTCGACGGTCGCCGCCAGCGACTGGTTTCCGGTGACGACGGCTCCGTACGCGATGACCGACACTTCCTCGTCGTTGACGAGCTGCTGACCGCACTTCTGGCCCTCCTCCTCGGCCTGTGCGATGAAGCAGGTGCGCAGCTGAAGCGGGTGGCCATCGATGCCGCCGAGTTCGGCGTTGACGTAGTCCACGGCGGCCTGAGCTGCGGACGTCGCCGACGGGAACTCCTGTTGCCCGCCCTGCGAGTTGACCCAGCCGACCGTGATCGGCGACATGTTTGGGTCTGCCTTGCCGGCCTTCCCACCCACGTAGTCGAGGTAATCCGTGATGGCTTTGCCCTCGGCCGAGGTCCCCGCGGGGGCCCGGTTCCCCGAGCCGGCTTCGGCGCCCTCGCCACCCGAGCCGCTCGAACCGCCGCCCCCGCTGCAACCGGCGACAGTGACAACGGCCGTGGCGAACGCAAGGATCGCCAACCGCCCCCGGCTTACCCGCCCAACTATCCCTAAAGTTCATTTGACAAACTTCCTGACGAACGAAACTTGAGTTTGGGCGGAATATATGGCCGGGGCGGGACCCTGGCAAGACAACGCACTCCCTTGACCCTCCGTTGGTCGTGATCTTGCAGAAATTTCAAGATAGATCTTGAAATTTCTGCAAGATCACGACCAACGGAGGAGCGGGATGGTGACCTCGTCCTCGAGCGGCGGGTCGAGTTCGTGCTCGCCGCAGCCGGTCGCCGCGAAGCAGCGGATCCGCAGCGCCGCGGAATCGACGTCGAGCCGCAGGAAGCTCTTGAAGAACGGCGGCTCGTCCCAGTCGGAGAACTCGGAGAACCAGCGGTGGAAGAACCGCCGCGTCGGAAGCCGCCACAGGATCGCCGCGACCCGCCGGGTGCGCCGGGCGACCGCCGTACGGCGGGCCTCCTCCCGTGTCGGGCGGGTGCCCAGCCACTCCGCCAGCAGGGCGGACGCCTGCTCGGGCGAGATGGCCAGCAGTCCTCGGGTCCGTAGCCGCCGGTCGTAGAGGTGGCTGTAGAAGGACAGCGAGTCGCCGCGGAGGGGATAGCAGCGGAAGTCGTCTTCGTCGACCCCGGCAACGTTGACCCGGCCGATCAGGTGGGTGGCGCTCATGAACGCGCCTCCGCCGCCGGCGACGACGTACTGGATCTCCCGCTCTCCGACCCGTACCGGGTAGCGCTGGTAGTTGTGGATGTTGCCGCCGATCACCGCGACGTAGCCGTGTTCCGGATCCCGGACGATCTCGTCGACGGTGCCGCCGCCCTCGATGGAGCACGGCCTGTATTCGTTGTCCACGTAGATCGGTTGCCCGGTCAACAGCAGCTTGGGCTTCCGGCCGGCCGAGACGCGCCGCAGCCAGGCCGCCTGCCCACTGTCGATGTGGCCGGTGATGCCGGTGTCGATGCCGATGATTCGCAGCGGGCCGGTGTCCAGTACCCAGTAGGGTCCCGGCTGGAGTGCCCGTTGCTCCGGCGCCCCGCGCAGTTCCCGCGCCGCCGCCAGCTCGGCCTCGTCGGCCGGGTCCGGCTTCGCCCACAGCAGGTCCCGCAGCCAGGCTCGGCTGAACGGACGCGGCCTCGGTTCCGGCCTGGGCAGCGGCGGTGCCTCGCAGAACACCCTCATGAATCCGGTTAGCCCGTCGTACCAGTCGTGGTTCCCCGGCAGGGCGTAGATGGGTCCGGGATATTCGCGGTAGGGGAGGAAGAACCTTTCCGGGTAGTCGTTCACACTGCCGGTGGGGTAGATCACGTCGCTGCAGATCACCATGAACGCGGTGTCCGCACCGGCCCGCAGCAGCCCCGGTACCGCCGCGAACTGCGATTTGTCCCCCTCGCCGGTGTCGCCGAGCAGCAGGAACGAGAACGCGTCGAGGTCGGTGCGGTCGACCAGGGCGTCCCGGCCGACGCCGCCCGCCTGCTGTGCCGCTACCCAGCGACGGCGTGCGTCGTCGGTCGGGTCGTCGAACAACCGGGCCAGTACATCGTTGCGGGAACGCCACAGGACAGACGGCCGCAGCCAGGAAAACCTCGGCGCCTTCGCCGGGAGCAGGTCGATGAAGCTTCCCTTTGCTGTGCATCCCCAGCCGGCGTCCGCCGACGACAGGCGCGAGGAGCGAGATCTGTACGTGCGGGCGGGGTCCTCGCTACCCATGCGGTCAGCCCAGGGTGGACAGCGAGTGGGCGCCGTGTTCCTCGCGCAGGACACGGCGCAGCACCTTTCCGAGCATGTTCCTGGGCAGGTCCTCGCGCACTTCTACCAGCCGGGGGACCTTGTAGGCGACCAGATACCGGGCGCAGTGCTCCTTGAGTTCCTCGGTGGTCAGGTCGTGGCCGGGGCTGAGGATCACGTACGCCTTGACGTTCTCGCCGCGGTACTGGTCCGGGACGCCGATCACCGCGCAGTCCTTCACCGCGGGATGTTCCAGGATGACGTCCTCGATCTCGGAGGGGAACACGCTGAACCCGCTAACCATGATCACGTCTCGCTTGCGATCGATGAGCGTGAAGTAGCCGTCCGGGCTCATCATCGCGACGTCGCCGGTACGTATCCAGCCGAAGTGCAGGACGTCTGCGGTCTCCTCCGGCTGGTTCCAGTACCCGCGGAAAACCTGAGGGCCGCGAATGAGCAGCTCGCCGGCCTCGCCGACCGGCTTGATCAGGTTCGCGTCGTTCTCGTCCACGATCCGGGCCTCCGTCGAGGACATCGGGATGCCCACCGTAACGTGCCGTGCGTTGCCCGCGAGCGGGTTGGCAATCGCGACCGGGGACGTTTCGGTGAGCCCGTATCCCTGGACGAGATGCCCCCCGGCGGCCTCCTGGAAGCGCTCGACCGTCTCCCTGGGCAGCCGCATCGCGCCGGATATGCAGGTGCGGATGGACCTCAGGTTGTACTTCCGGAGATCCGGCGATTCGATGATCTGCGTGTATATGGGGGGTACGCCGAAGAACAGCGTCGGCTTCCACTTCTTGATGGCCTTCAGCGTCATCTCGAGGTCGTACTTCGGTAGCAGCACCAGGGTGCCGCCCAACAGCACCCCCGTGAGCAGGCAGGTGGTAAGGCCGAAGACGTGGAACAGCGGCAGCACCGCGAGGCTGACCTCTTTGACCTCCTCGGCCCTCGGGTCCCACGCCCTGGTTTGGTACGCGTTGGCCACCAGGTTGCGGTGGGTGAGCATCGCGCCCTTCGGCCGTCCCGTCGTGCCGCCCGTGTACTGGAGCAGCGCCAGGTCGCGATCGGGGTTGACGTGGGCCTGTCGTACCCTGCGGCGCTTCGTCGTGAGCAGGTCGTCGAACCAGTGCACCTCCGCGTCGTGCGGCAGCTCGACCGTCAGTTCCCCGCGCAGCTCGCGCGCCTTTTCCAGGGGAAGCCGCAGGGCGAGCCGCTTCGTCGCGGGCAGGTAGTCGATCAGCGACGTGACGATGACGTGCTCGAGCCGGCTGCCGCGCCGGGCGGCCGTGAGCTTCTCGTAGACCCGGTCGAAGGTGATCGCTACCTTGGCCCCACAGTCAACGAGCTGGTGGTGGAGCTCGGACACGGTGTAGAGGGGGTTGTGCAGGACAACTATCGCGCCGAGCCGCAGGATGGCAAAGAACGCGATGACCTCCTGCGGGCAGTTCGGCAGGATCACCGCTACCCGGTCGCCCTTGTCCACGCCGAGCTTGCGGAGCCCCAGGGCGAAGCGGTCGACGGACTGGCGCAGCTCACGGTAGGTGATCTTGGAGCCGAGGAAGATGAGCGCCGTGTGCCGGGGGTGCTGACGTGCGACGTTGTCCAGCAAACGGGTAAGCGGCACCTCGGGTACGTCCACCTCGGGCGGTACGCCGGGAGAGTAGTACTTCAGCCACGGCCTAGCGTCGTAGGGGGTGCTCATCTTGGGCCGATTGAAGCATTCCCGGCGTGTTACGTCAGCCCCCTGTCGTCCCCTTCTTTCTTTTTTGCCCGGTGAGCTGCTTCTTTGCCGGTTCGTGTCATCCCGCCTTGAGTCGCGCCCACCTCGCGGGGCATGCTCGGAATCCGGACAGGACGGAGGTCTCGCGTGACGGCGACCGCTAGCACGCTGACGCTGGACGATCGGTACGTCCTCGAGGAGGGCGTTGTCTACCTCACCGGACTGCAGGCGCTGGTCCGGCTGCCGCTGGACCAGCACCGCATCGACCGCCGGGCCGGGCTCGACACCGCTACCTTCATCTCCGGCTACGAGGGCTCTCCGCTGGCCGGCTACGACCTTGAGCTGATGCGGCGCAGCGCGCTTCTCGACGCGCACCAGGTCGTGCACCGGCCCGGGCTGAACGAGGAGATCGCTGCCACCGCGGTGGAGGGCAGCCAGCTCACCGCCGTGGTCGGCGGGGCGCGGCACGACGGCGTGGTCGGTATCTGGTACGGCAAGGCGCCCGGCCTCGATCGCGCCACCGACGCGATCCGGCACGGGAACCTCATGGGTACGCATCGCGCCGGCGGGGTGCTGGCGCTCGTCGGCGACGACCCGACCTCGAAGTCGTCCACCGTGCCGAGCGCGTCCGAGCGGGGCATGGCCGACCTGATGCTCCCGACGATCTACCCGGCCGACCCGCAGGACATCCTCGACCTCGGCCTGCACGGCATCGCGCTGTCCCGGGCCTCCGGGCTGTGGGTCGGCGTGAAGGTGGCGACCAACGTCGCCGACGGATCCGCTACCGCGCAGGTCCATCCCGAGCGGGTGGTGCCGGTGCTCCCCGAGCTGGAGGTCGACGGCGCGCCGTACCGTCACACACCGACCGCGAAGATGGTGGGCACGGTCCCCGTCGACCAGGAGCGCAGCGCGGTGGATATCCGACTGGCGCTCGCCTGCGAGTACGCCTACCGGAACGGACTGAACCGGATAGTCGCCCGCGGCCGGAACGACCGGATCGGGATAGCCGCGGCCGGCAAGACCTACCTCGACGTGTGCCAGGCGCTGCGCGCCCTCGGCCTCGATCCAGCCGACGAAGCGGCGCTGGCCGCCCACGGGGTACGGCTGCTCAAGATCGGGCTGATTCATCCGCTGGAGCCGCGCATCGTGGCGGAGTTCTCCGAGGGGCTCGACGAGATCGTCGTGGTCGAGGAGAAGCGGCCGTTCCTCGAGGCGGCCGTGAAGGAGGTGCTGTACGGGCGGCCGGGCGCGCCGGCCGTCGTCGGCAAGCAGGACGTGGACGGCAGCCGGCTGCTACCGGCGTCCGGGGAGCTGGACCCCGACCCCATCGCCGACGCGCTGGCCCGCAGGCTCGTGGCGCGGGACGCCCACGGCGACGTATCCGGTGGGGTCCCGTCCGTGCGGGCCTGGCTGGACCGGCGCCGTACCCGGGAGAGCATCGCCCTCCCGGTGCTGCCGCGGACGCCGTACTTCTGCTCCGGCTGCCCGCACAACCGCTCCACCAAGGTGGCGGGCGACTCGCTCGTCGGCGCCGGTATCGGCTGCCACGCGATGGTGCTGCTCATGGACCCGGCGCAGGTCGGGGACGTCGCGGGGCTCACCCAGATGGGCGGGGAGGGTGCGCAGTGGCTCGGCATGGCGCCGTTCCTCGACCGCGACCACTTGGTGCAGAACATCGGGGACGGGACGTTCCTGCATTCCGGCAGCCTGGCGGTCAGGGCGGCGGTCGCGGCGGGCGTCAACGTCACCTACAAGCTGCTGTACAACTCGGCGGTCGCGATGACCGGCGGCCAGCAAGCCGTCGGCGCGATGTCGGTTCCGGTGCTCACCGACCTGCTCGCCAGCGAGGGGGTCAAGCGCACCATCGTGACGGCCGAGGACCCGGCGCGCTACCGCGGGGTGCGGCTCGCCGCCGGCGCCGAGGTGTGGCATCGTGACCGGCTGCTGGAGGCGCAGGAGGAGCTGGCCAAGGTTCCCGGCGTCACCGTGCTCATCCACGACCAGCAGTGCGCGGCGGAGAAGCGGCGGCACCGCAAGCGCGGCAGGCTCGCCGACCCGCCGACGCGGGTGTTCATCAACGAGCGGGTGTGCGAGGGGTGCGGCGACTGCGGGCACAAGTCCAACTGCCTGTCCGTGCAGCCGGTGGAGACCGAGTTCGGCCGCAAGACCCAGATCCACCAGCCGTCCTGCAACAAGGACTACTCGTGCCTGGACGGCGACTGCCCCTCGTTCCTCACGGTGGTGCCGGGAAGGCGGCCGGCGGGGCGGGACCGGGCGGCCGGCCGCCGCACCGCGCCCCCGCTGGACGCCGCCGACCTGCCCGAACCGAGCCCGCGCGTGCCGACCGACCGGTTCGCCATGCGGATCACCGGGATCGGCGGCACGGGCGTGGTGACGGTCGCCCAGGTTCTCGGCACCGCCGCCCTCATCGCCGGCCAGCGGGTGCGCGCCCTCGACCAGACGGGGCTGTCGCAGAAGGGCGGCGCGGTCGTCTCGGACGCAAAGATCACGACCGAGCCGATCGACGCGGCCAACAAGCTCGCCGCCGGTGAGTGCGATCTCTACCTCGGATGCGACCTTCTCGTCGCCGCCGACGCCAAGAACCTGGAGGCCGCCGATCCGGACCGTACGGTCGCGGTGGTGTCGACGACCAAGGTGCCCACCGGGCACATGGTGGCCGACACCAGCATCCCCTTCCCGGACCCGGACGGGCTCCTGGACCGCATCGGCCGTGCCAGCCGCGCCGGTCAGGGCGCGTACGTCGACGCGCAGCGCCTCGCCGAGGATCTCTTCGGCGACGACCAGTACGCCAACATCCTGCTTGTCGGGACCGCCTACCAGGCCGGCGCCCTGCCGCTGCCGGCCGACGCGATCGAGGAGGCGATCCGGCTGAACGGGGCGGCGGTGGAGGCGAACCTGCAGGCGTTCCGGCGCGGCCGGCAGGCGGTCTGCGACCCCGACGCGCTGCGTGCCGCGGTGGACGGGACGCGCCCGCAGCCGGCCGTCCGCCGTTCGCCGTCGGCTTCCGAGACCGATCCCCGGGCGAGCGAGATCGCGGATCGGGTGCGTGCCGGGCCGGACTCCGAGCTTGCCCGGCTGGTGGCGATCCGGGTACCCGACCTCGTCGCCTACCAGAACCCGCGGTACGCGGAATCGTACGCCGGCGTGATCGAGCGAGTGCGGGCCGCGGAGGGCGAACGGACGCCGGGATCGACCGCGCTCGCCGAGGCGGTCGCCCGCGGCCTGTACAAGCTGATGGCGTACAAGGACGAGTACGAGGTCGCGCGGCTCTCCCTGGACCCGGAGCTGAGGGCGGAGATCACCGCCCGGTTCGGGTCAGACGCTCGGTACGCGTGGAAGCTGCACCCGCCGATCCTGCGGGCCCTCGGCATGAAGAAGAAGATCACCCTGGGGCCGTGGTTCGGCCCGGTCTTCCGGGTGCTGCGCGCCCTGCGGAGGCTGCGCGGCACACCCCTGGACGCGTTCGGGTACGCGCGGGTCCGCAGGGTCGAGCGCGAGCTGATCCGCGAGTACCGCGAGGTCGTCGACGAGCTCGTGCGGCGGCTCAGCCCCGACAACCACGCGCTCGCGGTCGAGATCGCCGAGCTGCCGGACCTGGTCCGCGGCTACGAACAGGTGAAGTTGACGAACGTCGAGCTGTACCGGGAGCGCCTGCGGGAGCTGCGCGGCCGCCTCGGCAGTCCGCTGCAGCCGGCGGCGTGACCCTTGCAGAGAGGATGATGACATGGTGGACGGCGTATCGGCGGCTGCCGAACCGTTTGACGAGGTTGAGCGCTACGAGCGGTTCATGGAGGTCGTCCGGGCCCGGATGACCAGCCGCGAGTTCGACGCGAGCTACGTCGTTCCCCGCGAGCACCACGAGATGATCGTCGAGGCGGCTCGCCATGCCCCGTCCGGCGCGGACGCGCAGCCGTGGCACTACATCGTGGTCACCGATCCGGCGGTCAAGGAGCAGCTCGGTGAGCACTTCGTCCGGGAGCGGTACCGGCGGATCGAGCTTGGCATGAACTTCCCCTCGCCGAACTACCGCGGGATGAAGACGGCGCCGGGCCTGATCGTGATCGTCGCGGATTTCCGGTACGTCAAGGCGTTCCCGGTGCTCGGCGACGGTTCGGAGCTGGACCTGATGTACCGGCAGAACGCTGAGCGGATCCTGCTGCAGAGCGTCGCGGCCAGCACCATGGCCGCCCACCTGGCCGCCGCCGCCCTCGGGTACGCGGTGTGGTGGGTGACCGCCATCGGCCAGGAGGAGGCCCAGCGGGCCCTTCGGCCGCTTCTCGGCGTCCCGGACGAGCTCTCGCTGATCGACATCATGTGCTTCGGGCCACCCAAGAAGCCGCCGTACAAGCGCTGGAAGAAGCAGCTCGACGAGATCATGAGCTGGGATCGCTACGACCTCGCCAAGTTCCGTACCGACGCCCAGATCGACGAGTGGATCGAGAAGGACCGCCCCCGGGTGATGTACCGCGACGAGTCGCGCATCGACTGACTGCGGACGTCCATCCATCCGCACGATACGGCGCTCAAGGCTGCAGGTCGACCGAGGCGGCTCCCGTCTTGCCGTCGAACGGCACCGAGGCGTGCTCGTGCGTGATCACCCACGCGCCGTCAATTTTGCTGAGACAGACGGTTGCGCGTAGCCACATGCCGACCCGCGTGCCGTCCGTCATGGTGCCGCCCACCCGGTAAAGGTAGTGGCAGAAGGCCACGTCCTCGCCCGCTGTAACTTCTATGTCGCGGATCTGGCAGTCGATCCCCTCGGGATAGAGGGACAGCCATTCCGCGGCACGCTGGGCCTGCGCGTCCGAGCCGATGTGACGCAGCGGTCCCACGGCGTCGAAGAGGACGAGGTTCCTCGCGTAGTCGGAGGTGAGGACGGCGACGTCCTTGGCGGCGAGTGCCGGAATCCGTTTCTCGATGAGGGCGCGGATCTGGGCCTCTTCGCTGCCCGAAGTGGTGTGCGCGGCCATGGCGTGTCCTTTTCCGGAGAGCCGGTGCCGTCGTTGGTTCCTGTCACATGGTTAGACCTGTGGGCGACCCGAGTCTGAGTGCGCGGTCGAACGGGTCGCGAGGCTCAAGCGTACGAGACGCGGCCGCCGAAGAAGACCTGAGTTTCTGCGACCTTACCGTTACGCACAGTAAGCACTTCAACATTACGGTGCCGCTCACCGGTGTGTAGCTCGTACTCATACAGGACGAAGACGTCGTCGCCGTCGGTAGGGACGACATGAAGAAGTTCCTGCGTCCGTAGGCGTCCAGCGGTAGGAAAGCAGCGCTCGAAGAATGCTGCCCTATCGATATGGTCGTCTTGCGGACTCGTGAAGACAAAATTCCTGGCTATCAACGACTCGGCTGTATCGCGGTCCTGGTTGACGTAGCTTTCGAAGCACGCTCGTACGATGTCCGCGTTCGTCATCCTCATCGGTCCCCGGTTGGGTCGTCCTTCCCTGGTGAGTGAGCCTTACCAGGCAAGATGGGAGTGTGCAGCTTCCTGTGATGCCGCCGGTCGCGCCGATGCTGGCGCGTTCCGTCGCGAAGATCCCCCCGGACATGTTCTACGAGGCCAAGTGGGACGGGTTCCGCAGCATCATCTTCCGGGACGGCGACGAGGTGGAGCTGGGCAGCCGGCGAGAGCGCCCGCTCACCCGCTACTTTCCGGAGCTCGTCGAGGCGGCGCGCCGCGAGCTACCGGAGCGCTGCGTCGTCGACGGCGAGATAGTGATCGCGGCGGGCGACCACCTCGACTTCGACGCGCTGCTCAACCGCATCCATCCGGCCGAGTCCCGGGTACGGCTGCTGGCCGAACAGACCCCGGCGTCGTTCGTGGCGTTCGACCTGCTCGCCCTGGACGACGAATCCTTCTGGGAGACCCCGTTCCGGGTGCGACGGGAAAGGCTCGAGGCGGCCCTCGCCGGCGCTGGCCCGGCGATCTTCATCGCGCCGGGAACCACCGACCACAAGCGTGCCCTGCGCTGGTTCGACGAGTTCGAGGGGGCCGGCCTGGACGGCATCATCGCCAAGCCGTTCGACCTCCTGTACGAGCCGGATCGGCGGCCCATGTACAAGATCAAACACGAGCGCACCGCTGACTGCGTCGTGGCCGGCTTTCGTTGGCACAAGAGTGGGCCGGTCGTGGGCTCGCTGTTGCTCGGTCTCTACGACGACGGTGCACTGCAGCACGTGGGCGTCGCCGCCGCGTTCTCCGCCCAGCGCCGCGAGGAGCTGCTCGACGAGCTCGCCCCGTACCGGATGGAGGACCTCGCCGACCACCCCTGGGCTGGCTGGGCCCAGCAGGACGAGGCCACCGTTGACCGCATGCCCGGCGCGATCACCCGGTGGAACGCAAAGAAGGATCTTTCCTGGGTGCCGCTGCGGCCGGCGCTGGTGTGCGAGGTCGGATACGACCACCTGGAGGGTCGGCGCTTCCGGCACACCGCCCAGTTCCGCCGTTGGCGGCCCGATCGCGACCCCGGCTCCTGCACGTACGACCAGCTCGACCGGCCGGTTTCCTACGATCTGGCGTCCATCCTTTCCTGGCAGGGCGAGGCGTAGCGACATGGTTCGGACGTGCCGTTCGGGCCGGCTGTCGTTCGTCAGGGCCGACCTACTGCCAGCGGGAGTTGGTCGAGGCGGGTCGGATTGGCGATTACCTCGATCTCGGTGACCCGCCCGTGTTCGATGGTCAGGCGCAGCACGGCGAACAGTCGCCCGTATGGTGCGACGACGATTCCTGGCGTCCCGTCCACGAGCGCTACCTCGGCGGACCGGGCCCGGTGGGCGAACAGCCGGGTCTCGTCGGCCACGGCGTCGACAACGGCGTAGTGCCGGGCGAGATCGACCCGCTTGCCGGCCGTCGCCACTCCACGAACCCGGTCCCGGGCGCGACTGGCGAGCTTCTTGCTCGCCACCTGTGAACGCCCCAGGACAATCGCGATCTCGTCGAAGGGTACGGCGGACAGGTCGTGGAGCACGAAGGCAACTCGCTCGGCCGGAGTGAGCCGCTCGGCCTCGTCCAGGGAGCCGAGCATTCGATAGGCGACTCCGCGCAGGTGGTCGCGGTGGGCCTCGAAGCCCGCCGCCAACCCCTCGTGTCCGTTCATCGGTCACCTTTCCCGTCCGGCGTCCGTCTAAGGGGAGACAAACCAGTCCCTGACGAGTTCGACGGGCATAAGGAGACAACCCATGAGTGTACAGATGCTCCGCTTCACCGCGAACAAAGCGAACGTTGCCGACATCGAGGCGGCGGTCGAGGTGATGGTCGCCGCAATCCAGGAGGCGCAGCCGACCGGCACCCGTTACGCGTTGTGCAAGCTTCCCGACGGTGTGACCTTCGTAGGTTTCCTGGAGCTCGAGGACGGGATGGACAATCCGCTGCCTGGCATCGCCGCGGCCGGAGAATTCCAACAGAACCTCAAGAACTGGGTAGTGGGAGAGCCGCCGGCACCGGAGCAGCTAGAAGTCGTCGGATCATACAAGCTCTTCCAATAGTCGCACCGAGCTCGACCAAAGACGGGTGTGGAGCCTCGCCGAAGGCTCCACACCGCTATCCAATTCCGCGATAATCTATGTCCAAAGAGAGTATTTCCTTATGTTTACCGCCTTCGTCGTCGTCACCGTCCTGACCACGGCGGCCAACACGTCCGCGGCCACCGTCGACTTCATCCGCTCCGAGTGGCTCCTCGTCAACATGACCAAAACGGGCGTGCCACATTCGTGGCTGTTCCCGCTGGGTGCCCTCAAGGTGGCGGGCGCGCTTGGTCTGCTGGCGGGTATAGGAGTGCCCCTGATCGGGGTTGCGGCCTCAGTCGGCCTCGTCCTGTTCTTTGTCGGTGCAATCGTCACCGTCATGCGCGGCCATGCGTACTCGCTTATCCCCTACCCGGCGTCGTTTCTCCTGCTGGCCGTTGGCTCGCTGGTGTTGCGACTGGCTCTTCCTGATCGGGTCGGCCGGGCCAGGCCGCGGCCGGGTTCGCGGGCCGGGACACCGCGCGGCGCGCAACCTGCTACAACGGCGCTGTGTACGGGTTGACGGACAAGGGCTTCGTGGTGGCGGGCGGCGCGGGGGTGGCCGGTGAGTGCGTGACCCTGGCTTTGCTGCGCCGGGGCGCCAGGGTGGTGGTGCCGTCCCGCACCTCGGAGCGGATCGAGCGGCTGCGGTCCGGCGTGGAGCCCGAGCTTCTTCCCCGCCTGCACACCCTGGTCGGCGACGTGGGGAACCCCACGGACGCCGAGGAGATACGTGACCGGGTGAGCGCCGAGTTCGGCCCGATCGACGGCGTCGTGGCCTCTCTCGGGGCGTGGTGGGAGGGCAACGTGCTCACCGAGGTGCCGTTCGGCACGTGGCAGCGAGTCCTGCACGACAACCTGACCGCGCACTTCCTCGTCGCGCGCACCTTTCTGCCGGAGCTGGCGGACCGGCCCGGTACCGTCTACGTCGCCTTGGCCGGCATCGCGGCGATCCGGCCAATAGCCGGGTCGGGCCCCATATCGGTGACCGGGGCTGCCCAAACGATGCTGCTGCGCACGCTCGAGGTCGAGCTCGCGGACGCTCCGGTCCGGCTGCACGAGGTCGCCGTCCTCACTCCCATCGTCACCCGCCACTGGCCGGCGGGCGACCCCGTCGAGCGAGGCTGGCTGTCCGGAGAGCAGGTCGGCGAGTACGTCGCCTCGGTGGCGAGCCCTGATTTCCCCGACAAGACCAGCCTGGGGCTTCGGATTCCCGCCGACTGGGAGGTGTAGGGCTATGCTCCCCGACCGCGACCGCGGGACACCCGCCGGCCGAACCATTCAGCGATTCGGAGCACGATGGGACGTTCGATCCGATCGATTCGGATGACCCCTCTCAGCAATACGAAGAAGGCCACCGAGCCGACCAGCAACAGAGCGATCGAAGCAAAGCTCTCGACGAATCCGGAAGCTTGGACCACGACCGCGCCCGACCCGAGCAGGAATCCGGCGAGGGTCACGAAGAGAGCGAGCACCTCGACCAGGCTCAAGAGGCTTCGAGAAACTACCTCCTGAGCCACTCTGGTTTGGTCGGCAAGCTCCTGTTTGGCCGTCTCCAGGTAATCCAGGAACTCGTCCCTCACGCTATCTCTCAGCTGTGTGGACAGATTCTCCACATGCTCGTCGAGTAGCCTGGTGGTAGCGATGAACTCACGTTCCCGAAAGTAGTCTTGGTGGACGGCGTTCATTCCGACCGGCAGCAGCCTGATCGCGGTGTTGATCGAGTCGAGCGCGTCATTCAGTCGACCGCTCCTACGCTGGGCGAATGCTCTCCAGTAGTACAGGTTGGAGTTGTCCTCGCCGCGTGCGATCATCTCGTCACTCAATTTCATGATCCGCTCGGCTTGGTCTTTCATATGCGAGCCGAACCACAGCCCGTGCAGACAGGTCGCGCGCGCGACGGCGTCCAGATCCGGCGCCTGCAGGACCCTGTCGACAAGCGGCTGGCCGCGCTCGGAGTGCATCCCCAGCGCGGCGAACGCGGCGAACGCCAGGATGAGAACGTCATCAGGAAAATCCAGAAGCCAGTCTCGTGACCATTCCGACAGCTCCTCGAACCTGAAGTCGAAGCGAAGTCGAAAGCCATGGACATAGGCGAGTATCCGGCGTGTCGTTCGTGACTCCGCGGGGTCGTTGCACCTCGACCATTCGCTGTCGCCCGGGATTCGTTGTCCTACTTCCCGTGCCCGCCACGCGAGGTCGCTGGCGACGCCGACGACAACGTCCCGTTCCAGATCGTTGCGGTCGGCGATTTCGGTCAGCCGGAATATCCATTCGGTCGAATCGACCGTGACCTGCGGACTCAATTCGGCTTCGAGTATCTCGACTCTTCGTCGAACCGATGCCTCCCGCTGGAGCGCACGGTCAACGCCCCCAACCTGGTGGGGGATTCTGGAATCTGCGGTCACCCGCGCTACCTTAGTTCGTAGCGCAGGAAGACCACACCCTCGTCTTCGTAAACGGCTCTTAGGCTCGACTCGACACGTCTCGGGAGGGCGGTAAGCAGCGGCGTGTGATGACGGGCTCCGACAAAGGTCGGGGCGATGTTCAGGCACAGCTCGTCGACGAGCCCGGCGCCGATCAGCCCGGTGGCCAGGTCCGGCCCGCCCTCGCAGAGGAGGTGCCCGAGGCCAAAGCGGTAGTGTAGCTCGTTGACCGCGAGATCGAGGTCGACCGAATCGGCGCCGGCGGTGAAGACGTGAGGTCGTACCGCATCCGGCACCGTGGCGCCGTCCAGCGCGTTCGTACAGGTAACCACGAGCGTGGGCGACTCGGCCGAGGTGAACAATGGGAGCTCCCAGTCGAGATCCAGGGATCCCGTAACGACGACGATGGGCGCGGGTCCCGGCTTGCCGATGGCCTCCCGGCGGGCCCGAAGCTCCGCCCGCAGCCGGTGCGGACCGACGCGTCCGGTCCTGATCGTCGCCGCGCCGACCAGGATCCCGTCGGCGAGCGCGCGGAGGGCACGGAAGACGCGGAAGTCGGCCTCGCCGCCGAGGCCGCCGGTCCAGCCCTGCTCGTCGGTGGCCGAACCGTCGGCGCTGACGACCATGCCGACCCGCAGCCACATGGCCGGAACGTCCCCGTAGACCTCGAACGGATCCACGCCCGCGGCGGGCTCTGGAAACAGGCGTCGCACGCGGGCAGGCTACCGAGCGGCCACCTCGTACCGGCCCGGCACCTAGTGTCCTGCGCCTGAAGTTCGACGAGATAATGTACGGTCTCTGTCATGCCTGGACGTGGCCGCCCGAAAGAGCCGCTGGTGTTGTCGGGGGAGGAGCGGGAGACGCTGCTGCGCTGGTCGCGCCGGGCGAAGTCG
>WHSR01000165.1 GCA_009379995.1 Streptosporangiales bacterium | reverse complement strand
GCCCTGGAACAGGACCTCCGTGAGTGGACCACGACCTGGAACGACAACCCCAGGCCCTTCACCTGGACCAAGACCGCCGACGAGATCCTCGAACGACTCGCCTCATATCTTCAACGGATCCCCGGCGCAGGACACTAGCGCGGGGCCATCCGGATGGCGCCGTCGAGGCGGATCGTTTCGCCGTTGAGCATGGGGTTGTCGACGATGCTCATGGCGAGCTTGGCGTACTCCTCCGGCCTGCCCAGCCGCGCGGGGTGCGGCACCTGCTGCCCCAGCGACTCCTGTACCTGCTCCGACAGGCCGGCAACCATCGGCGTCTTGAACACGCCCGGCGCGATGGTGACGACCCGGATGGCCTTGTCGGCGAGATCGCGTGCCAGGCAGATGGTGAGCCCGTGCACGCCGGCCTTGGACGCGGCGTAGGCGGCCTGCCCGATCTGCCCCTCGAAGGCCGCGACCGAGGCGGTGCAGATGATCACTCCGCGCTCCTCGCCGTCGAGGTCGACGTCGAGCATCCGGGCCGCGGCCAGGCGCGTGACGTTGAAGGTACCGATCAGATTGACGTCGATGACCTTGCGAAACTGGTCGAGGGGGAGCGGCCGGCCTTTGCTGAGAATGCGCCCCGGAGTCCCGATGCCCGCGCAGTTGACGACCACACGCAGCGGGCCGAGCCCGACGGCGGTGTCGAGCGCTCGCTCGACGTCGTCCTCGCTGGTGACGTCCGCGGGCGCAAAGGTCGACTTGCCGCCGAGCTGCTCGGCGACCTCCGCGCCGGGGGCGGTCGGCAGGTCGCAGATCACCACCGTCGCGCCGCCGGCCGCCAACGCCTCGGCGGTCGCCTTCCCGAGGCCGGAGGCTCCGCCGGTGACGAACGCAACGCTTCCCGCTACCTGCATGTGCACCTCCCTGATCGTGGCTCGGCTCCCTTGAGCCTCTCACAACGGCTCGGCTCGCGAGCCTCTCACAAGGTGAGGGGAAGGAGTGGAAGTGGCCTGTGTCGGGTAACTCGGACCTAGCGCTTGGCCTCCGCGCGATGGTCAGATAAGGGAAGTCGGCGGGCAAGATCGGACGGGGACGAGGGATAGCCAGTGAACGAGCCGGATTGGGCGCCGGAAAGCGCTGATACCACGCGCTCGAACGTGGCTCGGGTATACGACACCTTGTTAGGGGGCACCCACAACTTCGCCGCCGACCGCGACCTGGCTCGGGCCATCAGGGCCGTTGAGCCGCACGTGGCCACGATCGCGCGGATGAACAGGGCGTACCTGATCCGTGCGGCACGGTTCCTGGCCGAGGACGCGGGCATCGATCAGTTCCTCGACATCGGCTCGGGCATCCCGAGCGAGGACAACGTCCACGATGTCGCCCAGAGGGCCAACCCCGAGGCGCGGGTCGTGTACGTCGACAACGATCCCGTCGCCGTCGCCCACACAAAGGCGATGCTGACGGACAACTACCTCGCCGCGGCGATCCGGGCGGATCTGCGGCGGCCCGGCGAGATCCTCGCCCATCCGACCGTACGGAACCTGCTCGACTTCGACAGGCCCGTGGCCGTCGTCCTGACGTCGGTGCTGCACTTCATCACCGACGAAGACAACCCGCCCGCGATCGTGGCTCGGCTGCGCGACGCTGTGCCGCCGGGAAGCTATCTGGTCATCTCCCACGGCACCGACGAGGACCGCCCGGGGACGGCGAAGGCGGCGGCGAAGGTCTGCGGGCGCGCCGCCCCGGCGACTCCACGGTCACGGCAGCAGATCCTCGGTCTCTTCGCAGGATGGGAGCTGGTGGAGCCGGGGCTCGTGTATCTGCCGGAGTGGCGTCCCAGCTCACCCGACGAGGCGTGCGACCACCCGGAATGGTGCATGATGCTCGCCTGCGTCGGCCGGAAACGCTGAGGACGCCGTTCCGCCGGCAGGAACCGGAGGAACGGCGTCCTCCGGTTACGGGCCGCGGTCGATCATGGCCCTGCTGATGCGGGAGTCGGTGGCGACCACCGGGGACTCGTGGGCGACCCACGGGTCCCCGCCGAAGTACTTCTGGAAGATCTTCTCGGCCGTCCGCGTCGCCAGCGCCTGCGTGGTGAGTGTCGGATTCGGCCCGCCGAGGGAGTTGGCGAGCGCTGAGTTGTCCGCGATGAAAAGCCGCCGTACCCACCGGGTCTCCGCGTTCGCGTCGAGGACCGAGTCGTCGGCGGACTGCCCCATGCGCATCGAGGACTGTACGTGCAGGATGAGTGCGCCCCAGTCGAGTCGGTAGATCTTCCTCGCACCCGCGCCGCGCAGCAGTTCGACGGCCTTGCCGACCAGGAACTCCCGGTTGCGCTCGGTGCGGGCGCTGCGCTGGCGGTGCCGGAAGGTCACCTTGGCGACCGGCCCGTTCTCGTCGGCCGGGAACGCCGAGAGCGTCACCCGATTGTCAGGCTCGACGTCGTCGTCGGTGATCGGTATGACGTTGAGGAGACGGTCGACGCCGTTCATCAGGGCGTCCTTCAGCTCGGGACCGAGCAGCCTTCCGGCGGGCCCGTCCCACGGCCCGGTCATCCCGCGGCCGTTGGTGTACTGGCCGCGGATGCCGCTGTCGCTGAACGTCATGCTGAACGCCTGCAGGCCCGGCGGCAGACCGACGTTCTCCAGGCCTCCGTAACCCGGAAAGTCGCAGCGGGCGGCGGAGCCCGGCCCCTTGGACGAACCGGTGTCGCGGTCGAACAGCCCGACCAGCCAGTCGAAGTGGTGATCGGTGTAGCCGCGGCCCACCCAGCCGTTCGGGTTGGGCAGCCCGCTGTTGACCCACAGCCGCGGGCTCTCCGTACATCCCGCGGCCATGATCACGATGTGGGCGTCCTCCCGGCTGTACTCGCCGGTGTCCACGTCCCGCCAGGTCACCCCGGTCGCGACAAGCTCGCCCCCTTGGCGCTCGGTGTGGATCTCCGTGGTAAACGCGCCCGTGACCAGGGTGACAGCCTTGCCCTGCGGCGCCCACACGTCGGCGGTCAGCGCCATCGGGACGTAGCTGTTGTCGGTCGACCGCTTGGCGACCAGGTTGCGCGGGGCGCCCACCGGCTCCATGCAGCCCTGGAAGCAGTACCCGCACATCGTGCACCCGGTGGCCTTGGGGTAGCGCAGGCTGTCGGTGTCGGTGGTGCGGGCCGCGTTGCCGCCCGGCTGCAGGATCGCGTTCTCCTGCGGGCGGTACGAGTGGCCGGTGGTGTCCTTGGTCGTCTGCACCGGGACGCCGAGGGTCTCGGCGCCACCGAGGAACGTCGCCTCCTTGGTGCCCATGGCGGCGGTCTGCACCGGCAGCGTCGTCTCCACCCACTCGTAGTACGGAACGAGCTCGGCGTACCCGAACGGGAACCGATGGGCGACGTCGTAGGCGTCCCTATCCGGACTGTTGTAGTCGGCGAAGACCCCCGGGTAGGCGCGTGGGCAGTTGCCGTAGTAGTGCTGGGTGGTGCCGCCGACGCCGGAGAGCTGCCACAGCAGGGAGTTCTGCGCCCACTCCCGAAACCACGCGGGCCTGGACCGGTCCTCGGGGCCGAAACGGAAGTAGCCGGTCAGCGGGTTGTTGGCGTCGTCCTCGAAGTGGGTCCAGTCCTCGCGGGGGCGCCAGTACGGTCCCGCCTCGAGGAGCAGTACGTCGAGGCCACGGCTGGCCAGTTCCTTGGCGACCACCGGACCGCCGCCACCCGCACCGATGATGATGACGTCGCGCATGCCCTATCCCTCAACCTTTCTGCGGCCCTGGTAGTAGCCCCGGAAGTCGTCCCAGCCCTCGACGTGGCCGTTCGGTATGTAGCCGGTCAGCTCGTAACCCACCGGCCGGCTCTGCAGGATCTTGGTCTTCTGGTCGAGCGCGCCCCACTCGCAGTAGCTGCCGAAGGTCGCGAACTCGATGAGTGCCCCGCCGACGAACTTGAGCAGGCCGGAAACCGAGTTGCGCAGGGGCTCGGGCATGTCCCGGTCGAGCATCTCCACCAGGTCGGAGTCCGGACCCTCGATGAGCTGGAACACCCTGGCCTTTTCCCGGTACGACAGGCGGGCGAAGGGCGAGACGAAGGCGCCGTTCACGGCGGCCGGGTTCACCCGGGCCGCAAGGAAGTTGAGGAGGAGCGCGACCACCAGCGACAGCGGGATCGCCTGGTCGTTCTCCAGCAGGACGCTCAACGCGTCGTCGAGCGATTCGATCTGATCCGTCGGTAGGTCCGCCAGCCCGCTGGGCAGCGGCAGGTCGAGGTCTTCGAAGCCGGTCTTGAGGGCTGCCACCACCGGACGGACTAACTGGTCGGGTACGGGTAGGTAGTTGTTCAGCGCGTTGATGACGAAGTCCGGGCCGCGGGCCTCGATCCCGCCGGGCTCCGGACGCGGTGTGCCCTGGGCCTTCGAGTACGGGTCGGGCCCGGGCGCGGCGAAGACCACGAGCCCGTTGATCGTGTCACGGGACAGTTCGTCGAGCACTGGGCGCAACGTGCGGAGAACAGGCCCTAGCGCCTCGTCTCCGGGCCCGGCGAAGGCCAGGCGCGGAAGGATCCCGGCCGCACCGGCGGCGCCGAGGACACCGACGCTGGCAAGGAAGACCCGACGATCCATCCGGCGAGGATGTGACATTCCCTCTCCTCACACTTCGTTACCGGATGATTGCGAGAAGTGTGGGCAACTGTAGAGCCATCGGTCACCGACGATCAGCGAGTTATTCGAACTCGCTCTTGACATGCGCGGGCGGGCGTCCTTGGGGCGGACGCGGTGGGTGTGGCATTCTCTCTTTCGGGACGGACGCGGAGGAAGCCGGCGAGAATCCGGCGCGGGCCCGCCACTGTGACCGGGAAGCAAGCTCCCACACGTCGGGGAGGCCACGGCCGCAACGCACGCGGTTGGAAGGCCGGGAGCGAGCGCTGATCCGGGAGCCAGGAGACTCCGGCCGTTCCGTGGGCCACCCATCCGGGCGAGGACACCCGAGGGAAAGGACGCATGGCGGCATGGAAACGTGTCTGAGCGCGCGTGGCTGATCGGCAGGTAGTCCCGGCGCGCTTCCCATTCTCCGCGGTCGTCGGGATGGACGACCTCAAGCTCGCGCTTCTCCTCAACGCGGTGTCGCCGAACGTCGGAGGCGTGCTGGTACGCGGCGAGAAGGGGACGGCGAAATCGACCATCGTCCGTGCGCTGGCCGCGCTGCTTCCCGACGTCTCCGTGGTGGAGGGATGCCGCTTCTCCTGCGATCCGGAGGCACCGGACCCGCAGTGCCCCGACGGCCCACACGAGTCCGGTGCGGCCGCGGCCACCCGTCGCGCCCGGTTGGTGGAGCTCCCGGTAGGCGCGTCGGAGGATCGGCTCGTCGGCTCGCTGGACATCGAGCGGGCGCTGGTCGAGGGCGTCAAGGCGTTCGAGCCCGGCCTCCTCGCCGCGGCGCACCGCGGCGTCCTGTACGTGGACGAGGTCAACCTGCTGCACGATCACCTGGTTGACCTGCTTTTGGACGCGGCCGCGCTGGGCACCTCCTACGTCGAGCGGGAGGGCGTCTCGGTACGGCACGCGTCCCGGTTCCTGCTCGTCGGCACCATGAATCCGGAGGAGGGGGAGCTGCGCCCGCAGTTGCTCGACCGGTTCGGCCTCACCGTCGAGGTCGTCGGGACCCGCGAGCCCGCCGACCGTGCCGAGGTGGTACGGCGGGGCCTGGAGTTCGAGGCCGATCCCGGGTCCTTCGCCGGCCGATGGGTGGATGCCGAATCCGCGTTGGCGGAGCGCATCGTCAAGGCTCGGGCCCGCCTACCGTCCGTCGCGCTGCCCGACCCGATGCTCCGGCAGATCTGTGCTGTCTGCTCCGCCTTCGAGGTGGACGGGCTGCGTGCCGATCTGGTGACCGCTCGGGCCGCTGTCGCCCTCGCGGCCTGGCACGGCCGGGACGAGGTGTGCACCGAGGACGTGCGGCAGGCAGCCCTGCTCGCCCTGCCGCATCGCAGGCGGCGCGATCCCTTCGACGCCCCCGGCGTGGACGAGCGGCAGCTCGACGAGGCGCTGCAGGACTCGGCCGAAGGCGGCTCCGATCTCGACCCGGACGGTCCCGATCCGGATGGTCCCGACCCGGGCGGCGACGCCCAGGCCGACCCGGTCGACGTACCCGTCGGACCGAGGTCCACGGATCACGATCCGACGGACGCGGCCCCCGGTACGGGGGCGGACGCGGCGGCGGGCG
>WHSR01000094.1 GCA_009379995.1 Streptosporangiales bacterium | reverse complement strand
CAGCTCAGCCCAGCGAGCCACTGACCAAAGCGAACCCCAACCCCTAGATACACGCCGTCACAACAGCCAACGGCACGTTCCCGCACGTCAACCCGCGAACTCGCGGACTATCCCACTACATCAGCTGCGGAACCCCGGTTGGTGGGGCGTCCGCTCTTGGTGGGCGGATAGCGGCGCTGCGCAGGAGGCCAACTGACCCGCGGCGCGCGGGTGATGATGTTGTCGGGGGTTGCGGCGCCCTCCCCGCCTTTGACCGCTGGGCGCCGGAACGGCTTCACCACGGCGCGGTGGATTCGGTTGCGAGGCAGCCAGGTCACATGTGGTGCGTTCCGGCCGATCGCGGAGGGGAGAATGGCGGCGTCGCCGCCGCGCGTGGCGGACCGCACTGGCCGGGGCCGGGGAGCCCGGGCCGGCCGGGCCGGTGCGGGGCGGCGCAGCAGGTGGCGGAAGATCACGATGGCGGCGACGGTGCGCGCGATCCGGGCAATGGGGCTGGAACGCAGGCCGCCGCGCCACACCATTCGGGCGACCCACGCAGGGATGCGGACCAGCACGTATAGCAGGCACAGCACGATCAGCAGGTCGACGTAGCCAGACGGCCGGCGGAAGGTGAAGTAGGTGGCCACGTGCGCGGAGAAGAAAACCCGCGCCGCGGCGATGAACACCAACGCCTGAAGAATCTGAATGGCCAGCACCCCGGCAAAGGCGCGGCCCCACAACCGCGCGACCCCATCGGTCTGCGGCAGGGCGTAGCAGGCGAGGGCCAGCGGCGCGGCGGAGATCAGCAGGATCGTCACCATCACCCGGACGATGAAGATCACCGCCAGGATCAGGCCGAGGATGACCGCGCCAAGGGCGAGGAGGATGACGAACATGCTGGCGTCCAGCACCGTCGTGCTGACGGCCTCGCGGAGGGTGTTCGCCGCGGCGGCCGGGTCGACGCCAGGAGCCAGCAGCGCGGCGGACAGGCCGTTGGCCAGCTCGATCGCCTTGCCCACCAGGACGAGGCTGAGGTTGGCGAGCACGAACCCCACCACCAGGCGGGGAGCGATCTCCTTGATCGTCGTCGAGGTTTGCAGGGTCTCGTACCCCATCAAGATCAGTCCGCCGACCACCACCAGCAGCACGAAGCTGGTGTTGGCGATGATCATGGATCCGGTCCACATCTGTTGGACCCGCGGCATCCGGTCTAGCTGCGGGGTGGCCAGCAGGCTGCGGCCCACCAGCCCGAAGACCGGGTTGATGGCCGAGGTGACCAGGTCACGGAACCAGCCGTTGATCGCCTCCCGTGCCCGGCAGCCCACGTCGAAAACCCCGCACTCCTGCTCACCGTCGGCGGGGCCGGGCGATGCCGGGCGCGGTGCCGGGGGCGGCTGCCCGGAAGGAGACCGGGGCGGAGCCGACGTCGACCGAGAGGTCGTGGGTGCCAGGCCGGTCGGGGAGGCCGATCCTGGGCTCGGCTGCGGGTCGGCAGGCAGATGCGCACCCACGGTCGGGGTCGCGACCGCTGGCGGCGCTGCTGCGACGACGCCGCTCAGCGTCACCATAAGGGACGCTGTCAGGGCGGCCAACTGGATGCCGAGGCGTCGGCGACGCGGGCGGGGCGTCATGACACGAACCCCTCGAGGATCTGCACCAACACGGGGGCGAGCGCGGCCACCCCGTAGCCGAGGGCGGCGTATTTGAGGGTGTCCTTCGCCTTGTTGATCTCACCGGGGTCGCCGCCGGCCAGCAGGTAACGCACCCCGCCGATGGTCAGCAGGAGGGTGGACAGCGCGACCAGCAGGCCGACCAGCCAGTTGGTGATCCGGTTGATGACCGTCTTCAGATCCGCGGCAGCGGCGATGACGCCGACATCGGCGCTGGCCGCCGTCGCCGTGGCGACGACGGCTCCGGCGGCCACGGCGATGAGCACCGCCCAAGAGGTGAACCTGTTCCGGGGTGGGCGTGTCATGGCGCGCCTCCGTGGAGACGGTGCGCCGAGGTAGGCATCGACCGGCGGTGTGAACCCCGCGCGGAACCCCAGGGCCCTACCTCCTTTCGTTCGAGTGGCGACACGGTTGGCCGAGGCGCGTCGACGATCGGGGTTCCGCGCGGGGGGTCGTCACATGTCCCGGCACCTGTACAGGTCCGGTCTGTGCCGCTTGTGCGTGGTGCGGGAAGCTCGGCGGCATGGCGCGCGCGCAGCCCTGCTAGGTTGGCGGCCCGGAACAATCGCGAGCAGATACCCGGACGTTCCAGGTCGATGGTGTGGAGTGCTTCCAGGAAGCCGATGAGCACTTCGGTGTCGAACTCGCGGGCGTCACCCCTCGAGCCGGCGGGGGTCTCCGCGGCGATCTGCCGCAGGCCGGGCACAGCCATGCCGGCCACGGCGACCCTCCATGAGGCGCTGCCCGTGCGGGCCCGGCGCACCAGGTCCGCCCACACCAGGTCCAGGACGGCCGGGCGGGTCGCAGGGCGCAGCAGAATGCCTCGCAGTTCGTCCAGCGGAATCCGCCGTCGAGGAAGCCCGTGTCCGATCGCCCGGCCGTCTATCGCCAGCGGGGATGGGCCTTGAACGAGCAGGGTGAAGGCGGTCTCGGCGAGATCCAACGGGGTTGGCGCGTGGCGGCCTCCTCGCCAGGCGCCGCCTGCGTCGTTCCGGTCGAGCTCTGCGCGTGACATCAGCGTTCATCCGTTTGGTGCGTGACGGTCTTGCCGCACCCCAGGACAAGCCCGCCGGTCAGGCAGATCTCAGAACGGTCCCGCCGGTCCATGGCGTACCTGAACGGCGCCTGGCCCGCGCCGGTGAAGGCCGGACGGGTGCCGGGCCTCGCCTGCGGGGCACCCGAGGGCCCCTGCCATGGTCGTGCGCGGAGGCGCGGCGACGATCAGGCCTATAGAGCTGGTGTCAGGTTCCTCGCGGCAGGCAGCGTCCGGGGCCGCCGCTGCGGCGGGCCGCGCATGGCCCGTGACGCCGTATTGGCGTGACGACGCGGCCACGTTGTATGTGGGTGACGCCTACGAGGTGCTCGCCACCTTGCCGGATCGGGCCGTGGACTGCGTCGTGACCAGCCCGCCGTATTGGGGGCAGCGGGACTACGGCGTGCCGGGGCAGTACGGCATGGAGCCGACCCCCGATGCCTACGTGCAGCGTCTGCGGGCGGTGTTCGCCGAGGTCAGGCGCGTTCTCGCCGACGACGGCACGGTGTGGTTGAACCTCGGCGACGGGTATGCGGCCAACTCCGACGGTTGCCGGCGCGGCGCCGGCTACCGGGAGCGGCAGCCGCTGATCCGCCCGCCCGCACGGCTCGCGCTGGCCCCGAAGAACCTCGTGGGCATGCCGTGGCGGGTGGCGTTCGTGCTGCAAGACGACGGCTGGATCTTGCGCAACGCCATCGTGTGGCACAAGCCGAACGCGATGCCGGAGAGCGTGACCGATCGGCTGTCGTGCCGGTACGAGTTCGTCTTCCTGTTGGTCAAGCAACGCCACTACTGGTTCGACCTCGACGCCATCCGCGAGCCGCACCGGCGCGGTAAGGACGCGTGGCCGCCAGTCGGCGGGCGGCAAGCCGGACAGGGCTGCGTCGGTGGCAGCGCCCGACGCCGTCGCGGCAGCCAGCCGAACGTGACCGGCGCGAAGTACGCGGCCGGCATGCCGCACCTGCGGCGGCGGCCCGGGACGAACATGCTGCCTACCGGGCGGCGGCACACCGCGGCGCACGCCGACGGCGGCAACCCCGGGGACGTGTGGCCCATTCCGACCAGGCCGTACCGGCAGGCGCACTTCGCGGTGTTTCCGCTCGACGTTCCGCTGCGATGTATTGCCGCCGGTTGCCGCCCGGGCGGCAAGGTCTTGGACCCGTTTTGCGGAGCCGGCACCACCGCGCTCGCCGCCCGGCAACTCGGCAGGTCGTTCCTCGGCGTGGACATCTGCCAGGCGTATTGCGACCTGGCCATCGCGCGCCTCCGAGCCGCCTCCGCCGGAGGGGGCCGACGGTGACCCGGCCGCCGCAAGGGGCCTGTTCAGGGCCTCACAAACCGGAACAATCGGGGTATCCTTGCAGGCCCGGACCTTCGGCCGCGTGCCGCGGCCGGGGTTCCCGCACTCCACGCATCGTCGTGGATCCCCCTGCCGTGGTGCCCCTCGACCACGACGGGGAGGCCGCCGCGGTCGCTGCCTTGGCCGAGCTCCTCGCCGAGGCAGCGACAGGCGGCGACCCGGGCGAACCCTAGCCAGGCCAACAGACCGGCCAAGGTCAGGCCGATCACCCTCCGCGCCGGCACCCGTCCGGCCGCTTCCGCACCTGATCGAGGGGGCAGACATGCGGGTAGCCATCTACATCCGGATCTCCACCGACGAATCCCACCAGCCGTACTCCCTGGAAGCGCAAGAGCACAAGCTGCGCGCCTACATCGCCAGCCAAGACGGCTGGCATCTCGTGGCCGTCTTCCCCGACGAGGCTTCCGGTGCCAGCACCGACCGGCCCGAACTGCGGAAGGCGCTGGCCGCCGCCCGCGCCGGCCGTTTCGACCTGCTGCTGGTTTATCGCGTCGACCGTTTCGCCCGGTCGGTGCGCGGCCTCTCCCAGCTGCTGGAAGAACTCGACCAGGCCGGTGTGGCGTTCCGGTCGGCGACCGAGCCGTTCGACACCGCCACCCCGGCCGGCCGGATGATGGTGCAGATGCTCGCGGTATTCGCCGAGTTCGAACGCGCCACCATCATCGACCGCGTCATCAACGGGATGGAACGCAAGGCCGCCCGCGGCGAATGGTGCGGCGGATCCCGCCCGTACGGCTACGACATCCACCCCGACACAGGCCACCTCGTCGTCCGCGACGACGAGGCACCAGCAGTGCGGATCATCTTCCGCCTCTATGCCCGCAAGCGTCTCGGCGCCAAGGCGGTGGCCAACGAACTCAACCGGCGCGGCTACCGCACCAAGAACGGCCGGCCGTGGAGCCGCGACGCAGCGCTAACCGTGCTCCGCAACCGCGTCTACCTCGGCGAGGTGTACTTCCGGGACCACTACTACCCCGGCCCGCACAACCCGCTGATCGACCGGGAGACCTTCATGCTGGCCCAAGAGATCCTCATCGCCCGAGGGGACGAGCACAGCAAGCGGGCCGCCAACAGCTCCGACTACCTGCTGGCCGGCAAGGTGACATGCGCGCGGTGCGGCAAGCGCTACGTCGGGGTCACCGCCACCGGAAACCGCTACACCTACCGCTACTACATCTGCTTCTCCCGGCACCGCTACGGCGCCCAGACCTGCCCCGCCGAACGGCTGCCAGCTGACCAGCTCGACGCCGGGGTCCTCGACGCGCTGCTGCACACGTACCAGGACACCGGCCTGTTCGAGAAGGCCGTCGCGGCTGCCAAACAGCGCACCGACGCCCTGCGCGACAACCACACCGGTGAGCTCCAGGCCGTCGAACACGACCTCGCCACGGTCGAAGCGGCCATCGAACGCTACCTCCGCGCCTTCGAGGCCGGCACCATGCCAGAACACACCTGCGGCGCCCGCGTCCGGGAGTTGGCCGACCGAGCCGCCAAACTCCGCGACCGCAAAGCCGAGCTACGCGAACTCCTCGACGCCGACCAGGCCTCGACTCCGACAGCCGAGGAACTGGCCGCCGTTAGGCGGCGCATCCGAGACGTCCTGCACAACGGCAGCATGCCAACCAAGAAGGCACTCATCCACCAACTGGTCCACGAAGTCAACGTCACGGGACGACACCACGTGCAACCCGTCTTCCGACTGCCGTACCGTCCGGAAGACCAGAAGGTTCGCACAATGTCGGGATCGGCGCGCCCAGGAGGATTCGAACCCCCAGCCTTCTGATCCGTAGTCAGACGCTCTGTCCGTTGAGCTATGGGCGCTCGTGACGAGAGTGTAGCCGCTCGTCGGGCCAGCGACGGATGGCCCGCCCCAGATGACCGGGGCACGTACCGAGGGTACAGCATCCGCGCTGGGGGAGTTGATTCCCGCAGCTTTGGGTTACTTCGGGCAAACCCCGACCTAACATCGGCTCGTGGTCCACGAGCGTCGGCGGCGGGGAGACCGCTGCGTGGGCGTGGGGGCCGCCCGTGGCTGATCCGAGCGAGCCGAGACGCCGGAACGAGTCGGGAGAGCCGCGCGAGCGCCCGGTGTGGACAGAGCCGCCCGAGGCCATCCGTACGCTCCGCGACGACCTGCTGCGTCACGGTTTCACGCATACCTTTCAGACCGACTTCCCGGGCATGTCGGTGCTCTCGGTCTGGTACAACCTCACGGTCTGGTACAACCTCACGGTCTGGTGCACGGGCGGAGCGTTTCTGTGGCGTGCCGGGTTCGCGTTCGAGGACTTCGACACCCATCCGGTCGAGGACCCGGTCGGCGCCGCGCGCCGGATCCTCCAGCGCTACGACGAGCTGCGCGCGCGCCGAGACCTGTACGGCGGCTTCGAGCCCTAGACTCCTGGCCGGCTTGACAGAGCGGGTTGCCATGGAAACCGGCATTTCGGGCGCAGTCTTGGTCACGGACTCTGTGAAGGCGTCAAGTGCCAAGCGCGAGGCCGGAGGAGAGGCTACGCCGGTCCAGCCGT
The DNA here is from genome assembly GCA_009379995.1 of Streptosporangiales bacterium. Lineage (GTDB taxonomy): Bacteria > Actinomycetota > Actinomycetes > Streptosporangiales > WHSR01 > WHSR01. The sequence goes on along the minus strand of WHSR01000094.1, from coordinate 18,530 downwards.
CGAAGCCCAAGCTCGTCGGCCAGCTCCGCGGCCTGGACGTACTCGTCGCGCACCAGGCGCCGGTTGATCTCCTGGTACGGGTCGCGGGTGTCGGTCCGGCCGACCAGACCAGCCGGGTAGTACTGCGCCATCAGGTCCACGTACGTGTCCGGCCCCAGCTCCTCGGCCACCCACCGCAGGAGCGCCGCGGTCTCCTCCGGCATGCCCGGCATCACCAGGTGTCGGATCAGCAGGCCGCGCCGCGCAAGCCCTCGCCGGTCGAAGGCCAGCGGCCCCACCTGACGGTTCATCTCCTTAACGGTCGCCCGGGCCGCCTCGGGGTAGTCGGGCATCCGCAGGTAGCGCCGAGCCCGCTCCCGGGTCCAGACCTTGAGGTCCGGCATGTAGATGTCGACGATCCCGTCCATCAGCCGGAGGCTGTCCAGGCTGTCGTAGGCACTGGTGTTGTAGACGATCGGCAGCCGGAGTCCGCCCTCGATGGCGTGCGGCAGGGCCTCCAGGATCTGCGGCACGACGTGCTCGGGCGTGACGAAGTTGATGTTGTGGCAGCCACGGGCCTGCAGGTCGAGCGCCATCTCGGCGAGACGCTCGGGCGTCACCCGCTCTCCCCGAACCTCCCAGGAGATGTCGTAGTTCTGGCAGAACACGCAGCGGAGGTTGCAGCCGGAGAAGAAGATCGTCCCCGAGCCGTTCCGGCCGCGCAGGCAGTTCTCCTCGCCGAAGTGCGGGAAGTACGACGCCACCACCGCATGCCGGCCGATGTGGCAGAGACCCTTCACATCAGCGAGCCGGTCGACCTTGCAGGCCCGCGGGCACACCCGGCACCGGTCGGTGCCGAGCAGACCCTGGGCCTCCCGGGCGCGCCGGGCGATCTCCGCGACGCCGAGGCCGAGGTACGAGGGACGGTCGAGGTACGACGAGCGGGGGCTGGTTTCGGTCCGCATTGTGCTCACCCGCAGCCAGCGTACTGTCCCGGCCCATCACCCAAAAGGCGTCACCTCCGTCTCGGGATGGCCGCGGCGGACCGGCGGCCCACCCGGGTGCCGCCGAGATCCGCCCGGCGCCCGGCATCCTGGCCGTCGCGGAAGCCGCTGCCGGAAAGCCGCCGCGGCGGCGCGTTGCGAACGCGCGGGTACTCCTCGGCCATGCGCCGGTCGACCAGGGCGGTCCGGTCGGCGAGGACCAGGGCCACCGAGGAACCGGCCCCCGGGTCTCGTTCGGCCTGCCGCTCGGCGCGCCGCTCCGCCTCCCGCAGGCGCGCCACCACGGCCGAGGTGAAGCCGGCGAGCCACGACCGGCGAAACGCCGCCGGCTGCTGCCACGGCGGCACCGGCCGGGAGGCGAGCGCGTTCGCGGACTGGATCAGCAGCGACGTGTACAGCAGCTCGGTCCGTTCCAGGTCGCTACCGAAGCCGAACAGGTGGACCATCAGCTGTTTGCGGAACTCCGGCGGAGCGTAGTGGGTGCGCCGCACTGCCCGGCAGCGCAACGCCTCCGCCACCCCGCCCAGGAGCTGGGTCTTGTCCAGGGCGTACGGCGGATCCACCACTATGACGCGGTCGCCGAGCACGTCGGCCTCGTCCGAGGACGCGGCGAGCATCGCCCGATCGATGCCGTACTTGGCGATCAGCTCGGCCGCCTTGGCGGTCAGCGCTTCGGCCTCGGCCGGCGGGCAGGATGGGTCCTCGGCCTTGGCCAGCAGCTTGCGGACCCGGTCGAGCACCGGGACGTCGTTGTCCATGGCAGCACCTCCCCGTATATCGGCGGCCCCGACGCTCCCTGAGGGCCGCCGGGGACCGAGTCCAACGGTCCCGTTGTACCGTGCGGGTACGACACTCCGGGCCGATCCTTCCACCGCCCACAACTAGGCTGGGGACCGATGAGCGATCGGGTCCGGGTGATCGTGCCGTTCTTCATGGAGATCGGCTGCCATCTGGAGAACTGCGGCCCCGAGGGGCTACCGGCACCACGCTCCGGCCACCGTCACCGAGCACGACCCGGTTCGCCGCACGGTCCGCCCGCTGGACTAGGGGACACCCTAGAGCGGTCTCCTCACCCGGCGTGGATCCCCTCGCTGTCCAGCAGAACCTCGCCGATTTCCCGGGCGCGACGCCCCGCCTCGGTGTCTCCCTCGTGCGCGGCCATGATCGACCCCTTCATCAGGATGTGCCATTTCCGCGCGAACGAGTCCGTGTCCCGCACGCCGGCGGTGGCCGCCAACTCGCGGATGAACTGCCTGATGTTGGCGAGGTGTTCCACGGTCGCCCGGTGGACCGGGTGCTGCCGGTCGGTGACCTCGAGCATCGTGGTGAGAAAGGAGCAGCCTTCGAAGTCCTGGCGCTGGAACCAGTCGGAGAAGGTGTCGAAGATCGCCAGCAGCCGCTCTCGCGGTGTCGAAGCGCGGCGCATGACCTCGCCCTGAAGCCAATCCCGGGTCCACAACTGCTCGCGCCGGGCCAGGAAGTCGATGATCAGGTCGTCCTTCGACGGGAAGTGCCGATACAGGGTCATCTTCGCCACCCCGGCCCTGGCGATGACGCCGTCCACGCCAACCGCGCGAGTGCCCGAGCGGCTGAACAGTTCGTACGCAGCACGTCTTATCCGTTCGCGACCACTGTCCTGCGCTGTGGCTGGATTGCTCATCCTGACGCCCTCTGTGTGTGGTGCGGTTCGCCCACCCGAAGATCGGGCTTGCTATAGCCTACTTCGGCGTTTCCTCGGCAGATGTAACTCTGAGTGAGGCAGGCCTTAGCTGGCGAGGACGAGACGGATACCGAGCAGGATCAGCAACGAGCCCGTGGTCCTGTCCAGTGCCGTCTTCGCCCGCGCGTACGCCCGCTGGAGCGGACCGGCGGAGAACGCCAGTGCCAGCGTCAGATGCCAGAACGAGCTGCTGATCACGACGGCGACCACGGCGGCGATCCGCAGCGCCGTCGTCGCGGTCCCCGGTAGCACTGCGGTGAAGATGCTTCCGTAGAAGACCAGGGCCTTGGGATTGGTCAGGTTCGTGAGCAGTCCACGGCAGAACGGCGCCCAGCACCCTCCGTCGATCGTCCGACCGGCGGCCCCCATCGGCCGCCGGGAGTGGCGCCACATCTGTACGCCGAGGTAGGCGAGGTACGCCCCGCACACCAGGGCGAGCCCTCGTTCGACCCACCGAGCGTTCGCCAGCAACAGCCCCAGCCCGATCGAGGCCGTCGCGGACATCACCGCGGCCGCCGCTACCACGCCGAACGCGGTCAGCACCGCTGCACGGCGAGAGCCCGCCGACGCCGTCCGAATGACCAACACGACGTTCGGACCGGGCGTTACCGCAGCGGCCAGATGCACCCCGGCCACCGCCAGGATCGTCTCAACGGCCGACATGCCGGCCGCCCGAAACCGCCTTTGTGTGACGTTGACCACACATGGTGCAAGGACTATAGTTCGCCCGGGAGGGCTCGAGACAGACCGGTCTCCTCCCCTATCGCCCCAGTACGAGGACGAGTGCTCGTTCCCGCGTGCCCAGCCAATGAGGGAGAGAGGCCAGAGCCATGAGCCCGTACGACCCGAGGACAACCACCGGAATACCCACCGAACCCGTCGGATCCCTGCCCCGGCCGCAGAAACTGCAGGACGCCTACGCCGGGTACGACGCCGGCACCGTCAGCAAGGCGGAGCTGGAGGCGCTGCAGGACGAGGCCGCGAGGGACTCGATCCAGCGTTACGAGGCCACGGGATCGCCGATCGTCTCCGACGGCGAGCAGCGCTGGTCGAGCTTCGCCACCTACCCGATCACCGACACCCTGGCCGGCACCGGGCTCGCGCCGATGCTCGGGCCGGGCGGCCAGTACTTCGCGATCTTCGCTGACGGCCACCCCCGCCAGCTGCCGAAGATCGTCCGGGGCCCGTTCCGGTACAGCCACTACGCGGCCGAATCGCTGACGAAGTCACTCGCCGTGGCGACCAAGCCGATGAAGCAGGCGGTGATCGCGCCGTCGATGCTCGCCCTGCTCTACCCGCTGAAGGACGAGGTGCCCGAGTACCCCCGCGAGCAGTTCGAGGAGGACCTGATCAACGAGACCGAGAAGGACATCCGGATGGCCTTCGAGGCGGGTGCCGCCAGGGTCTCGATCGACTTCACCGAGGGTCGCCTGGCCACCCGCGCCGACCCACGCAACCCGTGGACCGGTGCGGGCCTGCTGCCGCACTTCATCGAGCTCAACAACCGGGTGCTCGACCGGTTCACGGCCGAGGAGCGGAAGAACATCGGCGTTCACACCTGCCCGGGCGGCGACCGTGACTCGGTGCACAGCGCCGACGTCCCATACAACAACCTGCTCCCGAGCATGTTCCAGATGAACGCCGGGTACTTCCTCATCCAGCTGAAGAGCGAGCGTGACAAGGACCCCGTCTACCAGTCGATCGCGCAGCATCTGCGGCACGACGCCGCCGGCGTCACGCAGATGGCCTACGTCGGCGTGATCAACCCGGGTAACCCTCGCATCGAGAGCCCCGAGGAGGTCCGCGACCAGCTGGTGCGAGCGGCGAACTTCATTCCCAAGGAGCAGCTCGGCTCGACCGACGACTGTGGGTTCTCGCCGTTCAGCATCGACGAGAAGCCGAACCACGGTTCGCCGGATTACGCCCGCGAGGTCGCGTTCCAGAAGATCGCGAGTCGCATCGAGGGAACCAAGATGGCCGCGGAGAAGCTCGGCGTCGACTGAAACCGCCCAACCCGATGAATGGGCCACTCATACGGACCTACCGGTTGAGTGGCCCATTCATCGGAAAGCGCGGGCCTGCCACACCTCCACGAGGCCGGACGGTTCGGTCTCGGCCACCTTGCGGTAGTACCCCCGAAGATCCCGTCGCACCTCGGCGACCCGCGGGTCGCCGAGGTGCCCGGCGTCCGGGGCCACCACGAGGACGTAGTCGATGCCCGGCCGACCTTTCCGCACCGCCCGGGACAGGTCGATGCGCGGGGGAGCCTCCTCGAACCCCTTCAGCGTCGGGTCGATGGCCCGGCGGAGATCCCGCGATTCCCGAAACCTGGTCGGGAAGTAGTCGAGCACCGCCTCGTAGTGCCCGATGTCGACGCCGTACGTCTCCGCCGCCAGCCGGCTCTCCACGTGCCGTACGGGATCCCAGTGGCTGTTGCGCACCGGACCGCCCGGCGGCGTGAGCTCGTCGAACCGCACGGCGATCAGCGTCGAACCGGGCCGAATGACGCCGGCGACGGTCTCGTACTCCGCGATCAGCCTGTCGTAGTGCGCGAGCGCCGGAACCCGGACCAGCGCGAGCAGCACGGCCGCGACCAGCAAACCCCCGGTCGCCCACCGGCGGGCCCGCCGGCCCCACGGCTGCGCCGCGAGCCACAGCACGCCGAACAGCACCGGGAAGTAGCTGAGGCGCTCGTTGATGAAGCCGAAGTCGATGCCGAACTTACTGGGCGCGGCGAGCACCAGCACGGTCGCGACCGCCGTCGCCAGCAGCGGGCCGGCTCCCCGCCGGACGGCCGTCCGCCCCCACCTGCGCGCGGCGACAGCCGCCAGGCCGAGCAGCACCGCCGCGGCCAGCACCGCCGGGACGGCCTCGGCGTAGTTGAACGTCACGATCGGCATCATCAGCGTCAGGAGGCCGCCGAGATGACCCAGCGGGAAATTCCAGCTCGGCGCGCTCGCCTCGTCGGTGCGGAGCAGAAACGCGGCGGTGAGAGCAAGTCCGGGCACCGCCGCGAGCGCGGGCGGCCCGAGCCGCCGCACCAGCGCCGGCGCCACCGGGCCACCGGCCCGGACGTCCTCGATGGCCCGTACCGCGGCCGCCGCGGCGACGAACACCAGGGCGAGCGCGAACGGCACCAGGTGAGCGAGATAGCCGAGCACGAGCAGCACGCCGAGCCAGACCGTCGACAGGGGCCGCCACGCCCCGGAACGCCGCAGCGCGTACCCGGCCACGAACAGGCAGAGCGCAAGGCCGATGCAGTAGTTGAAGAATCCGTAGAAGAACAGGTAGTTGAAGGTGAGCGGCAGCGCCGCTACCCACAGCCATCCGGAGTCACGCCGCACGCCGCGTGCCGCGTACCGGAGCGCGACCGGCAACAGCACGGCGTACGTCGCGATGATGATCTTCTCCGCGACGCCAAGCGAGACCACCCGGACGAGCAGCGCGAGCACCGGCTCGGTGAGCAGGTTCGGTGACGGAAACGGGTCGATGCGGTACAGCGCCCGGTAGATCGGGTGCTGCGGGTCGCCGTAGTGGGCCAGCACGGTCGCACCCAACAGATGCGCCGGGCCGTCCACGGTGACCGGCCGGGGCCAGACGAGCACCGCAACGAGCTGGGCAAGGACCCCGAGCCCGAACCCGATGTCCGCTCGCCCGGGTCGGGACCGGCCCGCCGGGCGGACCCGCACCGCGGCGTCCGACCTCGGGGTGGCCAGCTGTGATCCCATCACCGTCGAGCGTTGAACCGGACGAGCGTCTCCGACTCGAGTACCGAGGTCCTCTCGCGGACGAACGTCCGGGAGTTTCCGAACTGCTCCTGCAGCTCGCTGCGCAGCTCCGAGCACTCGTGCTTCAGCGTTCGGTAACCGTCGGCGTACGCGTACCACACGGTGTGGTCGCCGGCGAAGCGGCGCATCCGGTCGGCGAACGCCGCCGGGTCGGCCGCCTCGTTCCGCGCCTCGTAGTCGGTCCAGTCGACCCGGGCGGGGTCAGCGAACGTCGGGTACGCGACCTGACGGAACCGGTCGCCGGGCAGGAGACGCCGCACCCCCGGCCCGAGCTGGTCGGGGCAGACCACTACGACGTCGCCCGGCTGCCCCTGCTCGTTGATCACCTCGGCGACCTGACCGGCCTGGGTACGGTCCCGGGAGATCTCGGTGACCCCGGCGAGCAGCCCGAACACCGCGACGAGGCACACCAGCGGGTACTGGAGTCCGCGGGGCAGCACGGCGATCCCGTACGCGATCAGGATCAGGAAGGACACCAGCCCGATGGCCGAGTAGCGGTCGGCGTACGCGCTGCTCATGACGTGGCTCGCCGCGACGCCGAGGGTGATGGGACCGAACGCGAAGACCACCAGCGCGACCTGGACGCGACCCGTCGGACGACCGAGGACGAGACGCCCGTCCTCCACCCGTCCGGCGAAGCCGATCGCGGCGAACGCCCAATACAGGAATCCGAGGAACTGCCCGGGCAGACCGCCACCGGACCAGCTGTCCACCGTGCCACCCACGCTGGTGAACCACGCGGCGTTCGCCCACGGGGCGCCCGTGTGGATGAGCTGGTGTATGAAGCTCGGCAGCCACGGCAGGAAGGGGACCGCGCCGAGGGCGAGGCCGAGCAATCCCTTGGTGGCCGCCCGCCCCAGCTCGTCGCCCCGCTTGCCACCGAGCTTGCCGACGCGCCGACGCAGCGCCAGCCAGAGCATCCCCGCGCCGAGGATCATGAGGAGGAACAGCGTCCAGTAGTGGCTGAGTGCGAGCGCGCCGGCGACCAGCGCCACCCCGAGTACCGGCAGCGGCCCCGGTCGCCGCAGCGAGGCCAGCGCGAACCCGCCGAGCACGGTGAGCAGCACGATGAACGAGTACATGCGCGCCTCGGTCGCGTAGCGAACCGCGAACGGGGAGGCGGCGAACAACACGACGGCTATCCACCCGACCGACCGGCTGCCGGACAGGCGGCGGACCAGGAGCCACAGCAGCGGGAGCGTCGCGACGCTCCAGATCGCGGAAAACCCCCTGACCGCGAGGTCGCCGTGGCCGAAGGCGAGCATCCAGGCGTGCAGGAGCAGGTAGTACAGCGGCGGGGAGCCGTCCTCCCGCAGTGCCTGGAAGAGCTGGTCGAGCGGAAGACTTGAGATCGCGACGGTCTGCGCCTCGTCCAGCCACAGCGGCGACGCCGCCCACGACCGCAGCGCGATGCCCGCGACGAGCACGGCGACGACGAACGCGATCACTACGGAGCGGAGGTTGGGCAGGATCTCGGGCACCCGCGGCCTCCCGCCGCCGTCCGGCGCCGGGCCCCCCGAGCCCCCTGCGGCCTCGTCGATCGGCCGACGAGCCTCAGGGGGTGCCTGGCGGTCTACCGTCACGGTTCTCCCTGCTGTCTATGGGCGTCTTGGTGGCCCTGTCGGTGGCTTGGGTCAACGCCGGCTCGCCGCGATGACCGGTTTGGGCGAGCGCGTGCAGGTCGTGGACCTCGAACGGGCCGTCGCCGGTGAAGACGACGCGCATCGCCGTGGCCGGACGAGCCGCGCTGAGCCGCCGGACGACGACATCCGGCCCCCGCTCGGTCGGGTGGACGTCGGCGCCGCGCACCTCCCACACCCGGGACCACGTACCGTCGGTGCCGCGGAGTTCGATGGCGACGGACTCGGCGGCGCCGCTAAGCTGCCCTGCCTCGCCCAGCGAGACCTGGGTGACCGATGCCGTACGCCCGAACGGCACCGTCAGGATAGTCCGGTTACCGTCGCCGTCCGGCGTCAGGAGATGGTAGGTGCCGGGGCGCTCGGTATCGACGAGGCGCTTCTCCGGCTCCGCGGTGAGCGTCGCGCCGCTGGAACGGACCGGCCGGCCGACCGTGACGTCGGACAGCTCGGGGTTGGCCGTCCCGGGCCCGATCAGCTGGTACACCATCGCCCTGTCGCGCTGCTGGCGGTGGATACGCACGGCCCACGCCGGGTTCCTCTCCAGGATCCGCAACGTGCACCTGTCGTCGAAGCGCCACGGCCGGTTCAGGGTGCCGAAGAGGACCGCACCGTACGTGTGCTGCCGGAGCAGCGCGAGCTTCTCCGGCCCCTTCCCCTCGGGATTCTTCGGGTTACACGGGAAGAACTGCACGTCGTTCAGGGTGTCGCGGTTGGTGAAGGCCGCGATCGTCCAGCGGTAGCTGGAGGCGATGTCCTCGCGCGGGTCGGTGATCGCCTGCAGCGCCTGGACGTACGACGAGCCCAGCGGCCGCGAGTGCATCTCACCGGGCGGAAGCAGGTAGTTACGGTCGAACTGGGCGGCCAGCAGCGGAACGGTCAGGATGGCGCACATCCCGAGGGAAACCGGGGTAGCGACCGGGTATCCGCGGATGAGCGGGCGGGGCCGAAGCCGCCGCCACAGACGTGCGACGCCGTACCCGACCGCGAGCGCGCCCATGACGAGCCACAACAGGACGAGCGGCATCATGAGGATGATGCGGCGTTCGTTGATGAACGGGAAATACGCGAGGGACTGCGCCAGGTACACCGGGGCGATGACGAGCGTCGCGTCCGGCCCGTGCCGCCAGTGCCAGGCGACGAAGCCGACACCTATCAGCGCGACGGCCACGAACCGCAGCGAGAACAGCAGATCCGGCAACGGCGCCGGCAGGTACGTGAAGTGCTGTACCGGAACCGTCGCGTTGGGCACCGCGTAGGTGACGAACTTGGCGGCGCTTTGGGGCAGCAGGTCGGCCAAGACCTGCAGCGGACCGTCCGCGTACTTGTCCAGGTATCCCGAGTTGCGCTCCCCGGCCGGAGACACGCCGTGCAGCATGCGGATGGTCGCGACCGGGACGATCACCAGAAGGCCCGCGACGGCCGCCAGCGCCGCCTTGCGGAACCAGCGCCGAACCAGCAGATAGCCCACCAGGCCCGGGAAGAACGCCAGCGCCGCCGCCTTGAGGGCGAGCAGCCCTCCCGAGAGCACCACAGCCGCGACGCCCCACCGGGTGACGGCCCGATCCTGCCGATCCCAGTGGTGCATGGCGATGAGCATCGCCAGCAGCGACACCAGGAACGGCATCTCCAACATGACCATGGACCCGAACGTCGCGGCCACCGGGTTCAGGGCCAGCAGCGCGAGCGCCGTGAGGCTCGTCGCGGGGTCGAGGCCGCGCAGCCGCATCCAGTGCCACGCCAGCGGGAAGCAGGCGAGGAAGCACATCAGGCAGAACAGCCGGAACTGCAACGTCGAGTCCGGTGACAGCGCCGCGAGCGGAGCGAACAGCGCCGCGCCCGGCTCGCGGTTCATGTCAATCGGGTCCCCGGGCAGCGAGGTGTCGACGAACCCTTTTCCCGCCGCGACCGCCCGCGCCAGCGCGATGTACTCCCCGTCGTCGTCGAAGGACCCGACGCCGTACGTGGGCCACACCGCCAATACGTGCAGCCCGCCGAGCAGGGCAGTGATGGCGACGCCGAGCGGGGCGAACCACCGCCGCCAAGACGCCGTGGCCGTCGCCTGAGCGGTTCGCGCGGCCGGCGGAGGGGCAAGGAGCCTCGAGGTCATGAGTCGGGTGGCGAACTCATCTGCTCCCGCGACCTGGGACGCGGCTTAGGTGTGATCGGGGCGTCGCGGCCGCCGCCCTCGCTCGAAGGGCGGTCGGAGCCCTCGTCGGAGGATGAGTCGCCCGAAGAGTCCTCACCCTCTTCGTGGTACTCCTCCTCGACGTTCACGGACCACACGTCGTGGTCGTTGGACCCGGCGAGGATGTTCTCCACGGTGAGCATCGCGGTGAACATCGAGTGGTCCTGGTTGTTGTATTTGTGCATCCCGTTGCGGCCGACCGGATGGACGTTGGGCGCCTCGGCGGCCAGCCACTCGCGGATGGTGTCGACGTTGCGCCGGTAGTTCTCGTCGTACACCGGGTACGCCTTCGGCATCCGCACCACGTACCCGGCCTCCACCCGGTGGGCCTTCGCCAGACCCGTCATCTCGAGCTCACGTTTGGCCAACTCGATGAGCTCGTCGTCGGGCGCGCTCCACAGCTCGTCGCCCTCGTTGACGAAGTACTCGAGGCCGAGGCAGGTGAAGCCCTCCTTGACCATGTACGGCGACCACTGGCCGAAGTTCTGCACCCGACCCACGTGGACGCCGGGGGTGTGCACGTAGATCCAGTTGTCGGGGAAGCCGTCCTCATCGGGCACCACCAGCGCGATGGTGAGGAAGTCACGGTAGCCGAGGTCCGCCGCCGCCTTCCGGACGTGCTCGGGCGCGGGCGGATCCATCAGCAGCACCAGCTCCGACAGGGGCATCGACGAGATGACATGGTCGCACTCGCGCCGCTCAGAGGTACCGTTCTGCTGAGCCATCACGGCCACCGCGCCCCGCTCGTCCCGGGAGATCGTCTCGACGGGCGTGTTCAGCACTACCTCGCCGTTGTTCTTGGCCACCAGCTCGTAGGCGCGCTCCCACATCATCCCCGGGCCGTACTTCGGGTACTGGAACTCGTCGATCAGCGTGGTGATCTTCTTCTGGTTCCGCTTCGGGGCGAGCGCGTTGACGATGGCGTTACCCAGCGAGAGGTTCTTGATGCGCTGCGCCGCCCAGTCGGCCTGGATCTCCGTGCCCGGGACGCCCCACAGCTTCTCTGTGTAGGTCTTGAAGAACATCCCGTACAGGCGCCAGCCGAAGCGCGCCGCGACCCATCCCTCGAACGTGCTCTGGTCCTTCGGCGGCCGTACCCGCACCCAGAAGTACGAGGCCACACAGCGCACCGCCTCGAGCAACCCGAGCCCTTTGAGAGCATTGAAGGGCTTGAGCGGGTAGTCGAAGAACGTTCCCTGGTAGAGGATCCGGCTCATCCGCGGCCGGAGCAGGAACTCGTCGTCGTCGAGGATTTCGTGCCACAGCGCCTCGACCTCGGACACCTTGGTGAAGAACCGGTGGCCGCCGATATCGAACCGCCACCCGTCGCGTTCGACGGTCTGGCTGATGCCGCCGACGACGTCGGACGCCTCGTACACGACGACCGGCTTATCCGCCTTGCTGAGCTTATAGGCCGCGGTAAGACCTGCCGGCCCCGCGCCAATGACCACTGTGGTCTGCTGGCCGTGGGACATCATGAAGTGATGCGTTCCCTCCACTAGCACATCGTGGGCATGCCCGCTGGCTGCATAGTGAGCTGGCTCGATGGGTTGGCCCCAGTCTGCCAGCTCGGCTTCCTGGGCGTCGGTCGAACCTAGGACCCCGAAGCGACCTCCATCGGCTGCTTGGGCCTGGCCGGAAACACCCAGGTCCGGTAGGAGCAGAAACGGAACAGCGAAGCCAGCGCGAGACCCACCACGTTCTTCGCGATGTTGTCGGCAAGCGGACTGGTAAAGCCGAACATGTAGTGGCTGATACCGACGCAGGCGAGCGTGATCGCGAGACCCACGCCGTTGAAGAAGAAGAAGAGCACGTACTCACGGGTCACGCCCCGGCCGCCACGGTGCCGGAAGGTCCAGTTACGGTTGCCGACGTAGGAGACGGTGGTCGCAGCGATCATCGAGATGACCGTCGAGATGAGCGGCTCGACGCCCATCCCGAGCCGGAACAGGTTGAAAACGCCGACGTCGACGACGGTCGCTAGCCCACCGACCGTCCCGAACTTAAGCGCCTCCCGCACCAGGTGCCGGACGCGACCATAGAGCAACAGAAGTGTCTTCATAGGAAAGGTCCACGGTACCGTGGCTGTTCTGGCCCCTGCGGGTCACCCCGCAGCCTGCCTGCATCGCGGTGGAAATCCACCCTACTGCGCGGTTCAACGTTACCCAGCGGGCGGGCTTCGTTCAGAGTTCTTCGCGGATCCGGCTCAGGCCAACCGATACTCGCCGCGGGCGACGAGCACCGCGGACCCGCCCACCACCACCCGCTCGATCCGCTCGGATGAGCCGTCGGCGCGGGCGTACAGGACGGAGGGACGGCCGATCTCGGCGCCCTGCCGGATCTCGATGTCCTCGCCGAAACCGACCCGGCCGTGCCGGCCAAGGTGGACCGCGAGCGGGCCGGCGGCCGAGCCGGTCGCCGGGTCTTCGGGCACCCCCATGGCGGGCGCGAACATCCGGGTCTTCCAACGCCGCCCCGCGCCGGCGAAGCAGCTGACGCCCATCGCGGGCAGTTCGGCGAGCACGCCCAGGTTCGGCTTGAGCGCGGCGACCGCGTCCTCGCTGGCGAGCCCGACGTAGACGTGCCGCGGCCCGTTGCGGTAGACCTCGACCGGCAGGCCCGAGCGCTCGACACCCAGCGCCTGGAGCAGCTCGTCGGCGCGCTCGTACGGCGCCCAGTCGGGTATCGGCTGCTCCATCCGGCCGAACACGATCCGCGATCCGGAGCGATCCAACTCGATCGACACCACGCCGACACCGGTCTCCAGCCGCACCGCCTTGGCCTCCGCCAGCGTCTCCACCAGCTCGCCGACCGCGAACGCGGTACCGAGGACCGGGTGGCCGGCGAACGGGAGCTCACTGGCCGGGGTGAAGATCCGGATGCGTACGTCGCCGTCGGCCTCGGCCGGCAGGACGAACACGGTCTCGGAGAGATTCAGCTCTCGCGCGGTCCGCTGCATCTGCTCCGTGGAAAGGGCGCGCCCGTCGGTGAACACGGCGAGCTGGTTGCCCTCCAGCGGGGTGTCGGTGAACACGTCGACGACGACATAGGGATGCATGGGTGAAGGCTATGCGAGCTCTGTGGGCCCGCCCGGGTGCCAGCGAGCCAGCAGACGCTGCCGTTCGCCGTGAAAGCCGCACGCGCCATGTACCGCGCCGAGGCCCACCTCATCTGACGCGCTTCAGCGATGCGGCGTAGATGCGCTGCATTCCGTCAAACCGGCCCCGGTTGTCGGTCTCTCGCTCGACGGCCAGGCCGATCTTCTCGGCGACCCGCTGGGACGGCCGGTTGCCCGGGTGGATGATGGCGATCAGCCGGTCGACACCGAGCACGTCGCGGGCGTAGTCACGGCAGGCCGCCGCGGCCTCGGTGGCATACCCGCGGCCCTGGAGGCGGGCCCGGACGTGATAGCCGACCTCGATCTCGGTGACCCCGTCGACCTGCTGCGGAGTGAGGCCGCACTCGCCGACGAACTCGCCGCCCTCGCGCAGGGTGAGCAGCCACAGCCCGAAGCCGCGTTCGCGGTAGAGCCGCTGGTTCCACGCGATCCAGGCGAGCGCCTCGTCGCGGCTCTTGGGGCGCGGGTAGTAGCGCATCACCTCGGGATCACCCAGCAGCGCCGCCATGTCGTCGAGGTCGTCCGGCCTCATCTCGCGAAAGACGAGCCGCGGCGTCGGCGGGGGCGAGGCCACACCGGCGACCCTAACGCAACCCAGCCTCCGATTCAGTCAAGCATCTCTAGACAAAGCTTGCCATGTCTAGCCATGCTTGACTGATGGCCATCGACGAAGACCTTCTGCGCAGGGCGACCCAGGCCGCGACCGTACTGGCGGACCGGCAGCGCGACGTCGAGCTCGCGACCGCCGATTACCACCACGCCGTACGGCGGCTGCACATTGCGGGCGCCTCGCTGCGCGAGATCGCATCCGCGCTGCAGATCAGCTATCAGCGGGTGCACCAGATCATCGAGACGGCCGGCGGCACCGGCCGTCGATGGAAGGGCACGCAGTCCGGCCCCGACGATCGGCTTTCCTGCTCGTTCTGTGGCCGGCCGCGGGAGGAGGTCACCAAGCTCATCGCCGGGCCGGGGGTCTACATATGTGACGGCTGCGCCGGCCTCGCCGACGACCTGGCGAGCGGATCGGTGGACAGCGAGCCGCCGTACATGCGACTCGACCCGCCCAGCCCAAAGATCGAAATCCGGTGCTCCTTCTGCAGGAAACGTCCGGGGGCGGTGGACCACATCGTCGCCGGCCCCGGCGTACAGATCTGCACCAGGTGTCTCGCGTTGTGCTCCGAGATCCTGGTCGATCACAACCCGGCTACCTGACTATGTCTTTGTGGCGCTCAGCATCAAGACACAGGAGGCCGACGAGCTGGCCCGGGTTAGCGGGGCCAGGCGGGCGTCATGCTCCCAGGCTTAGGTAGCGGGTAACGGCATGCTCCACCTCGGCCATCTCATCGCGGTCCAGGTAGTCGACCGGGTCACCGTGGACGTACGTAACGTCAACCGTGCGGATCTGATCGACAAGCAACCGGGTCTTCGTTCCCATGATCTCCAATTCGGGACGGAAGATGGCGGGCTGCGCACTTGTCGAGGTAGGAACGACGGTAATGACGTTCCAGGGCATGGAACTCGGGCTCATCACCACGGCGTACCGCCGTCCCCGCTGCTCATGCCCGCGCTTCGCGTCGCCGTAGTCGACCCGGTAGACGGCCCCTCGGATCACCAGGCGTCCCGCTCCGTCGAGAGATCTTCATCGCGGAGCCGTTCGGCATCGGCGCGGGCCTGCTTGATCCATACCTCCCGCTCCAGCAGGCGCAGGGCGCGCCGAATCACGTCGCTCGTACGTTCACCCTCGCGCATCGCAGCCTTGATGATCCGTTCGTCCTCCTCCGTTGGCCTGAAGCCGATCGTTACCGCCATGACGCCAGGCTAGCACCATGTGCAACAATCGTTAAGCAATTGTCGTACATAGCGCGTCCCCGTTCCATCACCGGACCTCGAGCCAGACGTCCAGATGACCACGAGTGGAGCGGCCAGATGACCACGAACCGGGCGGCCAGATGACCACGAACCGGGCGGCCAGATGACCGTTGATCTCCGTGATGGCGCATACTTGAGCGTGTGACTGAGGATCGGCATCTCATCACCCGGCACGCCGAGGACCTGGTGACTGAGGCATTGGGCGACACCCGGGTTGTTTTGATCAACGGTGCCCGCCAAGCGGGCAAGAGCACCCTCGCCAGGTTGACGGCGGCTCGGATGCCGGGGACAGTCATTCGCCTACTGGATGATCCAGCGACGCTGCGCGCAGCGACGGACGACCCGACCGATTTTGTTGATCACGATGGCCTGATGGTCATCGACGAGGTCCAGCTTGCGCCGGACTTGCTTCGACCCATCAAGATGGCAGTCGACCTGAACCCGGCTCCCGGTCAATTCCTGCTTACCGGATCCTCACGCATTCTTGCTCTGCGTACGCTCCCCGACGCGCTTCCCGGACGAATGGAGATCATCGAACTATGGCCGTTCTCCCAAGGCGAGATCGTGGGCGCCCCGGACCGCTTTGTGGACGCGGCGTTCGCGCACGGGCCGAGTATCGACCACTCATCTGAGCTGCGTCGCCGTGACTACCTGGAGCGGATGATCGCCGGCGGCTTTCCGGAGGCGGTCCGACGCGCACCCCGACGCCGTGCCGCATTCTTCGACTCCTATCTATCCACTCTCATCGAGCGCGACGTGCTGGAACTCACCACCATCGAGCGGCATGGCGAGCTGCTGAAACTACTCGCTTTGCTGGCCGCGCATGTCGGTGGGCTGCTGATCCCCGGCGCCCTGGCCCACCAGTCAAGCATTCCCAGGACAACGCTCGTGCGATACCTGGAGCTGCTGTCCTCGGTCTTCCTCATCAAGAGCGTTCCGGCCTGGTCGTCCGGTCAGACTCGTCGCGCCGTCGGTACACCCAAGCTTGCCTTCGTGGATACCGGTGTGGCTTGCCACTTGCTCGGCCAGGACGCTCACCGGCTAAGCGAGCCGGACGGTGCCGCCGGTCCCATGATGGAGAATTTCGTGCTCATGGAGTTGGCCCGACAGCTGACATGGTCGCAGGAGCGTGGCCGGCTGTACCACTACCGCACCAAGGACAAGCTCGAGGTGGACGCGGTCATCGAGACGCCAGACGGACGACTAGTTGGCATCGAGGTAAAGGCAGGGGCAACTGTACGAACCGACGACCTCGCCGGATTGCGGAAT
This sequence comes from Streptosporangiales bacterium, assembly GCA_009379995.1. Classification (GTDB taxonomy): domain Bacteria; phylum Actinomycetota; class Actinomycetes; order Streptosporangiales; family WHSR01; genus WHSR01. The sequence goes on along the minus strand of WHSR01000094.1, from coordinate 1,958 downwards.
CTCGCCCAACAGGCGGGAGACCGGTTCGTCGCCGGCTATGTGCTCTACACCGGTCAGCAGACATTGCCGTTCGGAGAAAGGCTTCGCGTCGTCCCCCTGGACGCGCTGTGGCACCTCACCCCCAGCTAGGGATGGATGATGGAATCGATGCCGCCACCGGGCGGGCGGTGGCGCTAGGCGCCGCCATCGTCCAGGATCGAACGGACGGTCCGGCCGGGACCGCCGTCACCCTCGCCGATCCTGGGGGCCCGCTCGTCGCGCTTTTCAGGCCACGAGAAGAGAAATGAAATGACCGGAGAAAACCTGTTCTGGGAGCTCGCGGAGCCGATGTACGGCGACCCCGCGGTGCGCCGCTCCACCATGATGGGCCTGCCCTGCCTCCGTTACGAGGGACGGTTCTTCGCCTCGCTGGACCGCCGTACGCAGGCGTTGCTCGTCAAGCTGCCGGGGCCTCGGGTCGCGCAGATCATCCAGGACGGCGAGGGCGAGCACTTCGCGCCGGCCGGCCGGGTCTTCCGCGAGTGGGTGGTCATTCCGCACCCCGATCACCGGCGCTGGAGCGCCCTGCTCCACGAGGCCAAGTCCTTTGCCGCATCGTCCGCACCGGCCGGCTAGAGCCGCATGACCGTCGGCTCAGCCCGCGCCCAGGGCAGGCCGAGCTCGCAGAACAGCCTCAGGGCCTCGGCCGAGGTCGTGATGGCTTCGCCGACGCCGTCGACGATGCGCCGCTCGCCCGGGCCGTCGCCGCTGATGTGCTGGAAGCGGCCCGGGATTGGGGTGACCTCGGGAGCCGTACGGATCGCCTCCACCACGTCCATGAAGGCGCGGGTCCGCTCCGGCGGCACCAGCAGGGGCGTTCGCGGTTCGCGGAGGTGGTCAACGAGGTTGTCCAGCAGGTCCGTGCGCCCGTACGGCAGGGTTTCCACCCGCTCCGGGGTCTCCAGGCGCAGTTCGTCCCGCTTGTACCAGAGGGTGATGGCCCCGCGGGTGCCGTGGATGCGCAGGTAGGGATGCCGCTGGGACGCCCCGCAGAGGGTGACCGCCGCGGTGATCGTGGTACCGCGCGAGGTGGTGAGCCGGATGCTGGAGGTGTCGTCGGCCTCGATCGGGCGGGCGTGGTACAGGTCGGTCTCGATGCCGACGAGGTCACCGGCCCCCTCCGAGCCGTCGATGCGCAGGGCGGCCGCCACCGCGTGTGCGAACGGGTTGGTGAGAGCCCCGTCGACGACCGGGGCGCCGTCCAGCCGGCGGCGTCCGGCCCATTGGGCGCGGGCGTAGTACGAGGCGTCGCGTACCCAGACACCGGCAACGCCGATGCCCCGCAGGTCACCTACGGCGCCCTCGGCGAGCAGGCGGCCGGCCGCGGACAGCGCGTGCGACCCCAGGTCCTGGAAACCGATCTGGCATGCCCGGCCGGTCGCGCGTACCTCGTCGAGCAGCCGCTCGTACTCCGCGAGCGTCGGCGCAGGCGGCTTCTCCAGCAGCACGTGCGAACCCGCGCGCATCGCTGTCGCGGCCAGCTCCACGTGCGTGTGGATGGGCGTGCAGACGATCGTGACGTCGGGTTCGGTGGACGCCAACAGCTCGGGAAGTGAGTCCGAGGCCGGAACCGGCCCCGCCAGCTCCCGCAGCTCACCGTCGAGCGGCCGCAGGTCGCAGACGCCGACGAGCCGGACCGGACGGACCCGTCTCCGGCGGAGATTCCGCAGGTGCGTCCGGCCGTGCCCGTGCGCGCCGACCAGGAGGACCCGCGGTAGGTCCCGGGGTACGTCCACGCGGGTCGGGCGCCGAGCGGCCACCGCCTCACCGCCTTCCCGATACACCGGGGTTCCGCAGCTAATCGGGGTGCTGGGCCGCGATCGAGGGTGAAGATGCAGGTCGGCGGGCTGGCAGCTGGTGGGAATCGCTGTTCGGCCTAGATACACGCTTGTTCGCTGTTTTCCGTATCTGCCTGGGCT